>QHRD01000102.1 GCA_003220005.1 Verrucomicrobiota bacterium
TGCCGGAAGCGCTTTGCGACCGCTTTACATCAGAGCGGCGAAAACCCTTGGTTGTCCCGATCCCGAAGAACAAAAGGACTACAAGTGCGATAGCGCTGCACCATCTCCAAACGCCCGTTGGGGCGGGCTCAATTGTCAGCAACAGCAGTGCGATCATGCAAAGACCGAGCGGCAGCACAGAGTTCAGCAGCAAAGCTCGCAGCCGGAATTTATCGATCGGCGACCATTCATGAACCGATTCGCGCCGGAAAACGACGACCACGCCCGCAAAACCAGCCAACGCAACCGCGATCTGCGCAGCAATGCCAAGAGCTTCGCCAGGTTGCATCGTTAGATCAGTTCAACGCGTGGCCGGCAGTTGTGAAAGCATTTTTTATTGGCCGCCGATTGAGTGTGCGGTCTTTGCGCACACGCAGATCTGCAATAATCAAATCATGGCTAATTATGTCGGGCTAATTAAGTTTACAGATCAAGGCATTCGCAACATCAAGGACACAGTTAAGCGTGGCGAAGCTGCGATTGCTGAGGCGGAGAAAATGGGTATGAAGGTTGTGGAGGAATTCTGGACGATGGGCGCTTACGATGCTGTCGTCCTATTCGAGGCGCCAGATGACGAAACGATGAGCGCGTTCATGCTTAAAATCGGCGCACTGGGCAATGTCAAACATCATACGCTGCGGGCCTTCCGCCGGAAAGAGATGGAAGGCATTCTCGCGAAGATCAAATAGCTTTTGCGCGAATTCTTCGCCGCTCACCGTCGAATGACGCCGTGGCTTGGTGAAACCCATTTGCAGTTGGCCGCGGCGGAAACTGCATGTATTTTCGAACATGAAGACCGCCGCCCGATGTTTGATTGCCGCCGTGATACTGGCTGCCGCGAGCTTTGCGTTTGCCCATCCCTTCAAGAGCAGGATTATCACGACTGCGCCTCTGATGATCACAGTGGGTGATGATCAGTTTCTTAACATCAAAAATTTCTCCCAAGAAGGAGGAACTGATCGCGGCGTCGTTTCGGTGACCTTCACGGGAGACAATGGTGGGACAGCCAATGTTCTTACCGCGATACGGATCGACTTAAGTACCGGAAGCAATTCGCAAAATTTTCCCGAAATTGGTAACAACGTGATAATTGCTGGTCCGGCTCAAGTGACGGTTACACCAGTAACCGGTGCAACGCTCTTCATCACCTTCAGAAAAGAGTCTAATGGCGGCAGCGGCGGTGGTGGAATTATTGGGTTCGCCAGTCCTACGCCGAGTCCAATTATCATTTTTACACCTATCCCCACAACTACTCCTACGCCCGGCTTCTAAAGGCGCAGAAGTGTAGCCACATTCCCCAAACCCGGGCTTCCGCCCCGGGGCCTAGCCCGCCAGACTATCAATGGCTTTCCATTCTTCCGGAGTCAGTTTGAGTTTTGCAGCGGCGACATTTTCTTCCAAATGCGCCAAAGACGACGTGCCAGGGATGGGCAGCATCACTGGCGATCTTGCCAGAAGCCAGGCCAGCGCAATTTGGTACACGCTCACCTCGTGCGCCGTTGCCGCCGTATTCAGCGGATTTTCAGGTTTCAAACCGCCTCCTCCTCCGATAGGGAACCATGGCAAGAACCCAAGATTTTCTTTTTCGCAGTACTCAAGAACGTTTTCCGATTCGCGATCATCAATGTTGTACCGGTTCTGTACGCTCACGATCGGAACAATCTTGCGCGCCTTCGCGATTTCGCCTGGATCGACGTTGGATAATCCGATGTGCCGAATTTTGCCGGCATCTTGCATTTGCTTGAGCGCGCCGACCGATTCTTCAATCGGAACTTTGGGGTCGACGGCGTGCAATTGATACAAATCGATCCGCTCCAGGCGCAGTCGCTTCAGACTTCCTTCAACAGCTTGTTTAAGATAGTCGGGTCGGCAATCTGGCACCCACTCGCCGGGCCCGGGTCGTGTGAGACCGCCTTTTGTCGCGATCACCAAGCCTTTCGGATAAGGATGGAGCGCTTCGGCTATGAGCAATTCGCTCGTGTCCGGCCCGTACGCATCGGCTGTGTCGATCAAATCGACATCCAGTTCGATCGCGTGTCTGAGCACCTCAAGGGCGTTCGCTCGATCAGGCGGCCAGCCCCAAATGCCTTTGCCGGTAACGCGCATCGCGCCAAAACCGAGCCGGTTCACTGTCAGGTCGCCGCCCAATTTAAAAGTCGTGTTCATAGCCATTTTTGGTGTCGTTAATGAGTCAGCTCCGAATATTGGATCGGATTTCCCTGTCAAAAGCGCGGCTCCACTTGCCAGACTCATCCCAAGAAATGTTCGCCGGGTAACGCTGCGTCCGTTGTGTGGTTCACAAAATCCAGCCATCATCATGCAGGAGTAATTTATGGGAAGCGCTGTTAACGCAAGGAGATGATTCCTTTAAAGATCAATTCCCATCGGAATAGCGCCCGGAATTTCCTCCCAGGCGTAACGCTTCCAAAATCTCGCGCCGCGCTGGTTGTCATCTGCCACCAGAATAATGACGCGTTGCAGCCGCGCCCTGCGTAAGCCATCGAGGCATTCACTCAGCAGACGCTTACCGAGCCCGCGTCCCTGATAAGCGGGATCAACTGCCAAATGATAAATGTGTCCCCGACGTCCATCGTGACCGCATAAGGCGACTCCGACAACTGCCGCCCCGTCGATTGCTACCCTGCTCAGTCCCGGGTTTCGCGCGAGAAATTGAGCGATCCCTTCTCTATCGTCTCCCTCAGCGATCTCGACACCTTCGACGCGCTGCCAGACCAGAAGCGCCGCTTGATAATCGCAAATGCAAAATTCCCGCGTGTCGATATTGTCGCGCATGTTGTGGCCGGAGACTCTAGCACGATGCCGCGTTCTTGGCTGGGGATCACGCGAGCGCACTTGCAGATTCCTGAGAATTATTCGACTGAAACAACGTGAAGCAATTTAGTCTTATTATTCTGGTGATTCTCGCGGCCCTGACCCGCGGCTGGGCGAATTTGGGCGACAGCAGCGACAGAATTGATGACTCATACGGCAACCTGGTACAGCGACGTTTGCGTGATGACGGAACGGTCAGCGTTCTTTACCATAAGGATCGCTATCTTTACGAAGTGTTGTTTGCTAATGGCCGGAGCGTTTCGGAAACGTATTTCAACATGAAGGGGACCGATCTTTCTGAAAAAGAGATCACGGGATTTTTGAAGGCAAACGCCGCCAGGGCTACGTGGACGCCGGACAACACAGCCAGGGAACGGCGCTTCAAACGCAGCGATGGCAAAGCTGAAGCAATATACGGGACCGTGAGGGGCCGGCCAGCACTGACCGTGCGTGAGCTTGGTCCGAAATCCTAGCGATTCGCGTCAACGGGCCGCGGGCTTTGGCAAGATGACCGCGCCAACAATTCCTACAAGAAAAAAACCGACGATCTGAATGGACATATAACTCGCCGTGTAAACAGAGGGGAACCCGTACCAGTTCCAGTAGGAAACATTCGTCGTGATGGCCGCCAGGATTCCGGCAACAACAACGAAACCGACCCGGCCGGCAAAATTTACAATGCGCGTTTGCGCCAAAAGCAACGCGATCAGGGTGGCTTGGAGCAATTCAGTGCCGAATTCGATCCCGAGCCATCTGCCAAACGCGAACGGCCGGCCGGGCGCGTGATACATGAGAATGCCGGAAGGATTTGCCGCAATTTTTTCCACCATATGTTTCATCGCCTCGTTCCTTTGCTCTCGCGTTGCGTTCTTTCCGACGCCGGGGCCGGGAAAATGTAGAGGCCCGTTTGGTCGCCGATATTGCTCTGCACGACACTGAGGATGGCCGCTTCGTTTGGAATTTCGCGAACGCCCGCCTCGCCGAGAGGCAGCGCCATGTGCGCGACGGACGTTCAGATAAACATAACAATCCCACCGAGAATCCCCGTAAGAAGAATTTTCATTTGACGTTAGTTTGCTCCCAGATAAAAGCCCGGCAACCCGTTGACAAACACCTTTTGTTGCGATTCAATATTGCGCGTTAGTTTCCCCTTCTCGCCAGCCATTCTCTTGGCGAGGTGATGTTCGGAAATTCGCAGGTTTCAATCAGCAATTGCACAGAATCCGCGCGTATGTCGGGACATAGTAAGTGGTCGAAGGTCAAGCGGTTTAAGGGCGCGATCGACGCGAAACGCGGCAAGATCTTCAGCAAATTATCGAAAGAAATCACCATCGCGGCGAAGGCCGGCGGCGGCGATCCGAACGGCAATCCGCGTCTGCGCAGCGCGATCCAGACTGCACGGACGCAAAGCATGCCTAACGATAATATTGAGCGCGCGATCAAACGCGCCACGGGCGAGGGCAAGGATGGGCAACAAATCGACGAGATCATTTACGAGGGTTACGCGCCCGGCGGCGTGGCCATCATTGTTGAAACTGCGACTGACAACAAGAACCGCACCGGAGCGGAGATTCGCAGAATTTTCACCCAGAACAACGGCAACCTGGCCTCCAGCGGGAGCGTTTCGTACATGTTCCACCGGAAAGGGCAAATCATCGTCTCGCGGTTAAGCATTCACGAAGACCGGCTATTGGAGATCGCTCTGGAGGCAGGCGCTGAGGAGTTGACAACCGAGGAGGATCAGTATGTTATTACCACTTCCCACGATCAGCTCTACGCCGTAGCTGAGGCGCTCAAAAAAGCAGGCGTCACCACCGATGGGCAAAAGTTTACGTTTATCCCAGACACTACAGTCGCGGTCAGTGACGAGACCGCGGCGCGGCAGGTGCTCCGCTTATGCGACGCACTCGATGAGGACGACGACGTCCAAAACGTCTATTCAAATCTAGATATTCCCGACGAATTGCTGGCCAGGTTGCCAGCCTGACCGAAAAAGATTGCCGCTCAAAATTTGTAAAAGCTGGCCGCCGCCGGCGGACGAAGAAGATCTTGCTTATGGACGAAAACAATAACGATAATCAACCTGCGCCCGTAGAAGCTGCTGCTGACCCGGTTTCGCGGGAGCAACGTCAGCATCGCCCGCGTCGCCGTTTTCCACGGCGGCGCTATCGCAATCGCGGCGACCGCTTTGGCGGCGATCATTCCAATGAATCACAAGGCCCGGCGGGAGATACCGGCGTGGAGACATTAGATCAATCCGCCTCAACAGGGCCCGCGACCGTTGGAGCTGAGACCGAAAACGGCGAACAAGTCCAGACTGAGCCGGAGTTTGGTGAAGGCATCATTGAAATTTCCGGCAAAGGCTTCGGGTTCCTGCGCGATTCGAAACGCAACTTTGTGCAGACGCCGCAGGACATTTTCGTCACTCCTGAAATCGTGCGTCGTTTCGCGTTGCGCGACGGGATGTGGATTTACGGTGAAACTCGGCGGGGCAGCCGCGGCCCGCAATTAGTGAAGCTACTCACGATCAATGGGGAAGAGCCGCCGAAATATCAAGGGCTCCGCCCATTTGAGGAGTTGACCACCATCAATCCGAACAAAAAAATCAAGCTCGAGACCGTGCCAGATCGTTACACGACGCGGATCATGGACTTGATGACGCCGCTGGGAATGGGCCAGCGCGGGTTGATTGTTGCGCCACCGCGCACGGGCAAGACGACACTGCTGCATCATATCGCCGATGCGGTCGCCAAAAATCATCCGGAGATGATTCTGATCATTCTCCTGGTCGATGAACGTCCAGAGGAAGTCACCGATTTTCGCCGCTCGCATCCAACGGCACAATTGATGGCGAGTTCGAATGATAGCGACATCAAGAGCCACACGCGGATTTCGCAGCTGGCGATCGAGCGTGCCAAACGCTTGGTCGAAGCGGGCAAGCACGTGTTTATCCTACTCGATTCGATCACGCGCACTGCGCGCGCCTTCAACAACGCGTTGTCTGGAGGAGGCCGCACGATGAGCGGCGGTATCGATGCGCGCGCCATGGAAATTCCGCGAAAAATTTTCGCAGCTGCGCGGAACACCGAGGAAGCAGGCTCGCTCACGATTGTCGCGACCGCGCTGATTGAAACTGGCAGTCGCATGGACGAATTGATCTTTCAGGAATTCAAAGGCACCGGGAACATGGAAATGGTGCTCGACCGAAAAATCAGCGACCAGCGCATTTATCCTGCAATCGACATCTTCCTCTCTGGAACCCGCCGTGAAGAGCTGCTGCTGCAACCGTGGGAGTTGGAGAAGATTAATCTCATCCGGCGCGGCCTCGCCGGTCACAAGCCGGAGGAAGCGATTCAGCGTCTGCTGACCTCCGTCAAAAAATTTCCGACGAACACCGAAATGCTAAAGGGCATTCCGGGCTAGGACAACTGTATGCCGGGTCACGTCTCACAGAGACGTCGCTACAGACTTTTGTCGCTGATATGCTCGTCGTAGAAGGCATGAATTGCCTCACGCGCGTCGAGATAATCGCGGCGAAACGCTTTTAAGTTATGGTAGCCGAGGCGGACCGAAACTTTGCGCTGTTCAGCAGGGTCGTGAGGAAGCACTGAAACGGCTTTATTTTCGTAGCGCCGTAATACGGATTCGTAGCGACGGAGGAAGCCGTAAGCTTGTTTGAGTTTCGCTGCTTCGACATCGTTCAGGATTTCGCGCTCACGCAACTGATCGACGGCGCGCTCCCAGTTTGGCTCCCAGATATTTTCGCGCATTTGCAGTGCCTGCACGAGAAATTCACCTTCGATGATGCCGCCGACTCCCGTTTTGAAATCGAGAAAATCCGATCCGCTGCCGCGATCGCGGCGAATGCGCTCGAGCATATTATCGATTTGGTCGAAAAGGTCGGGGCGCTGGCTGGCTTTTCGCCAGTAATGTTGCGCCATCTCGATGAATCGAACGCCCAGCGGACCGGTGACCGCCCGCGCGCGAGTCAGCGCATGTATCTCCCAGAGCTGCGCGCGACTCTCATAATACGCCTGATAAGTTTCCAGAGGACAAACCAGCGGGCCTTTTTCACCTTCGGGGCGCAGCCTCGCGTCGAGCACCCAAATGTTTCCTTCGGAAGTCGGTTGCGCCATGTTAACCACTAAATTTTGCGCGGCGCGCATATCGTCGCCTACGAACAAAACATCGAGATCGGCGCCATAGCTGAGCTCGTGTCCGCCGAACTTTCCGAGGGCAATTACAGTCAACTGCTTGCCTGCAAGGAGGCGGATCGTAAAGAGCAGGCAAGCTTCAGCCAAGTCGGAAAGCTCAGGCCTGAAATTCTTTGAGGCTGCCTGCCTGCCAGCGTGAAGAACATCGCGTAGCATGACGCGCAGGATTTGGCGCTGCCGGTACGCGCGGACGGGATCGAGGTGCAACGCGCTCGCGCCGAGGGAATCGAGACGCCGCAGGTGCTCCGTCATTAGTCTGGCGTCGGAGAAAGTTGGATCCCGCGTGATTTCTTCGAGCAGCTGCGGGCGGCGGATCAACATGTCGCCCGCGAACCGGCTTGCATCGAAAGTCTTGACGACCAGCTCAAGCAATTTCGGGTTCGCCACCAGCAACTCGAATAGCAAACTGCGCAGGCCGTAAGCTTCCACGAAACGAACAAAGTGATTGAGGGTTGCGTCGGGATCTGCGGTCTTGGCGAGCCAATCGAGCAGGATCGGGTGCAGCTTCCGGGATATTTGTCGAGTCCGCGGCGCGACGTGGAAACTCCCCGGGCCACGTTCAAGATCTCCCAGTGCTTTTGCTGCGCGTTTTTGATCATTGAAAATCTCCAGGTTGATTTTAGTCGGATCCGCATGTGCTTCCGAGATGATCCGTTGAAAAATCGGACGGACTGCTCCCATTCTCGCGTGCAGCATTGCAGTGAAGTCCGCAGCGGACGAAAAGCGGAGGCTCCGTGCCAGGAGACCCAAAGCCTCCGGCTCTTCTGGAACAGTGTGGGTTTGCTGTTCGGCCTCGATTTGGAGACGATGCTCGACACGGCGCAGAAACCGATACGCGCCGTCAAGAGCCAAGACCTCCTCGTTGGGAAGAAAATTCAATTCACGCAGAGCTAGCAACGCCTTGAGCACGCTCGTTTCCTGGAGGAACGGATGGCGCGCTCCGTTGATGAGCTGCAGTGCTTGCACGATGAATTCGATCTCGCGAATGCCGCCGATGCCAAGCTTGACGTCCCGATGGAGCTTGTCCGGTCCGACTACATCGCGTTCGATGCGGCGCTTGATGTTTGCGATCTCTTCGAGCAAGTCGGGCGTCGCGCTCTTCGGATAAATAAAGGGCTGATGTTGCCGCAGGAATTCATACGTCAGCTCGCGGTTGCCAGCGATACCTCGCGCCTTGATTAATGCCAGGCGCTCCCACGTTTCGCCGAAACCAGCATAATAATTTTCCATGCTCTCCAGCGACCGCGCGAGCGGACCGGCCGACCCTTCCGGACGCAGGCGCAGATCCACTCGAAGAAGTGATCCTGCCGGATGCGGAGTGGAAAATGTCTCGAGGATTTTTTTTCCCAAGCGGTTGAAGAACTCGTGATAAGAAAGGTGTGGCGTGAGTTGACCTTCCTCGCTGTAAAGAAAAAGAAGATCAACATCGGAACTGTGATTTAGCTCGCTGCCGCCGAGTTTTCCGAGCGCGAGAATGGCAAACTCCGCCGTGGGCGATCCATGGCGTTGCCGCAGCTCGACATCCCAACGTTCGAACACACGGCGGATGCAAATTTCCGCGATCTGTGAAAGTTCGCCGGTCGTTTCTTCAAGCGGCGCGACATTCGCAAGTTCTCGAAGCGCAACGCGCGTCATTTCGCGGCCTTTCCAGAAACGAAGTGCCGCAAAATCTTGTTTTGCGACAGCATCGCCAGCCACAGCATGCAATTCAGCGAGCATTTCGGAGTACCCGCGAGAAGTCACACACACTTCAGGTTGGGAAAGCCACAGGAGCGCCTCGGGATTCTGCGTCAGTCGCGTCGCGCAAATGCTCGAGACGGCCAGAAGATGAAGCAGAGCCGCTTCGCCCAGCGGGAATTGTTCGATGACGCTGACAACGGGCAACGCGTTTCCCGGCCATCGTTCGCTGAGTTGGATCAGTGTAGTCTCAACCTGCGAAGGGTTCAGCGATGCTGCCGCCTTTTCCCGAATCCAACGATTCCCGCCTTCCATCGCACAAAACATCACGCGATTTTGGTGGAAAGACCAGTTAAGCGCGGTCCTGGATTAGGGCGCGGGAGATGGTGCTAGAACGCGAAGCGATTTTTGCCGGATCTGGAATTCAACCGGACAGTTGCCAGCCAATTCGCCATCCAGCTCCAGGGGAACGTCTTGGTCGCTTGTTATGTGCAAGCGTCGAGTCTGAAAATATTCAATTTCAGGAGCACGGATGTCGGAGCTGAATATCACATCTTGGAGATACTTAATGATTTCGAGATAGCCAAGCCGTTTGAACACGACCACATCGAACTGGCCATCATCGATGATGGCGCGCTTGAAAAATGGGAAAGGACCGCCGTAAAGGCGGCCGTTTCCGATGAGAACAAACGATGCTTCGCCTACAGATCCGTTTTCCGACTCGATATAAAGCTTCGGCGGTTGGCGAGCCGCAATCTGCGCTGCCGAGATGAGATAGCTTAGCGGACCGAGACTGCGTTTTGACGCGAGACTGGTTTCCTTCACGACTTGCGCGTCGAGCCCGACCCCAGCAAGCTGGACGAAACATTTTCCATTTGCGCTCGGTAGATCGACCAGACGCGTGTTCGCGCCTTCGATAATGTCCCAGCAGAGCTGCAGATTGTGTAACGGCAGGCCAAGCTCCATTGCGAAAACGTTCACTGTGCCGATTGGCAGAAGACCCAACGCAGCATTGCTGTCAGCCAGCCCGTTTGCCACGTGGTTGACTGTTCCGTCGCCGCCCGCCGCCACGACTCGCACGAAGCCTTCCTCGACGGCATGCCGGGCCAGCGCTTCCGCTTCGCCTGCACGCGATGTGACGCGGATTGGACATCCACGGGCGATCGATTCGACGCGCTCCCGCCAGTCTCGGAAATTTTCGGAGCTGCCCGCAGTTGGATTGAGAATGACAACTGTACCAGTCACACGGGAAAAGTAGCGGAGGGCTTTGATCTTTTCTTCAAACTCGGGCTGCGTAACGTCTCAGGGGTGAAAAAATTGCGCCGGATCACGTTGACTGCGCTAGCGGTGATGATTGGGCTCGTCGCGGTTCTCTTGATCGGGGTGAACTTGTATGTGCAATCGCAGGGCACACAAGTAAAGATTCAGCAGGAACTGAGCCGTCGCCTCGGTACACCGCTGGAAATTCGCAGTATGAGCGTGACCCCCTGGGGCGGACTCGAGCTGAGCGGCATTACAATTGCGCAGACTTCTTCAGTTGGTCCGAGGCATTTCCTCGAAGCAAAAACATTTCGGCTGCGCGTGCGTTTCCTCTCGCTTTTTTCCAAACGGCTGGTGATCAAGGAAGTCTCGCTCATCAATCCAACCGTGGTTTGGCCGCAAGACGCGGAAGGAAAATGGAAATTACCCAGCTCACAAGAAGTAACCCCGAAAGGTTTCGGGGCTGTTTCCGCGAAACAGGCTGCAAGCCTCTCCCAGCCGGAAATAGAAAACGAAGTCGTGAAAACGAACGTGGCTCCCGTGGCTACCGCCGCACCAGCTAATTCTTCCTCTGGGTCTCGGGTCGCGCTCAATAGTAAATTGCCCGCAGAGGAACCGAGATTCATCGCAGCTCCGGAAGTTCGACGAGTGAGTATTAAAGATGGCAATTTCAGTTTTCTCGATCAGGCCGGCGCACTGCTCGCGAGCTTTAAGGGCGTGGATTTTCATACCAGCATTCGCAGCGCCGTAGCGCTTCACGGCGACACTGAGGTGGTAAAAATTTCGTTGCGGGACCGCTTTTTCCTGGAACAACTGCGTTCCCAGCTTCGATACGAGCCTGACGTACTGGAGCTGTCCAAGATTACTGCGCGCGTCGGAAGTGGCGACGTCAACGGCTATTTTGCCATGCAACCTGAAGCGGAGGATTCACCATTCACTACCAGCGTAAAGTTTCGCGATGTGTTGGCTGATCAGATTGTTGAAAATGCGGAAGGCCCGAAAGGAATGGTCAAGGGCAAGCTGGAGGGAAGTTTTCAAGCTTCCGGGAAAACTGCCGACCCGAATGCGCTCATCGGCAGCGGCGAAATTTTCCTGCGCGATGGGCATATTCAACAATACAGCTTACTGGTGTTGCTGGGACAGGTCCTCCAGATCGAAGAGTTGAAAGAACTTCATCTCGAGCAAGCTGAAGCGAAATATCGTTTGAGTCCGGGCCTGGTCACGGTTGATGAACTGATTTTGCGTTCGCCAAATATTCGTCTTACTGCGTCCGGCACAGTTGGGTTTGATGGGAAATTAAAACTCGATTCTCAGCTCGCGATTAACGACAGAATTCGTGGCCAGCTGTTCAAGGCGATTCGCGAGAATTTCCAGCCCATTAGTGAACCGGGTTACTCTGCCATCGACTTTCAGGTTGTCGGCACCGTTGACCGGCCCAGCACAAATTTGGTGGAGCGGCTGGTTGGTCGCGATCTGAGCAGTATGCTTAACAGCTTGTTTGGCAGAAAAAAAGACCGACCAAAAAAGAAAAAGAAACCGGCCGAAGAAGCGATGTCCGGCTCACCGACACCCTCTGCCGGGCCGGAAAAAGCTTTGCCCGACGCCAGCCCAACCCCAAGCCCCATCGCGTCGCCATGAGGGTGATCGCCGGCAGCGCCGGCGGGATTCGCCTGGCTGTTCCCAAGCGCGGTGTGCGACCGACAATGGACCGTGTCAAGGCCGCTATTTTTTCCAGCCTGGGCGACGCGGTCGCTGGCGCGTCCGTCCTCGATCTTTTTGCTGGAAGCGGCGCTCTTGGAATTGAAGCGCTCAGCCGTGGCGCAGCTTCCGCCATGTTTGTTGAGGAAGACCGCCAATCGGCTAAGATCATCGAGCGTAACCTGGCCAAAACAAAATTAAAAGGACGCGTTCGACAGCAGGACGTTTTCGATTTTCTGCGGCACGCCGCTGACGAAGAACCATTTCAAGTCATCTTTGCCGATCCTCCCTATGAGAAGACAAAGTACGGTGAGAGCTGCACTGCGAAGCTTCTGACCAACGAAGCATTGCCGCGGCTTCTAAAATCGGCCGGCGTTTTCGTTTTGGAAAGGCGACCGAATGAAACTCTTGCTGAAATGAAACTCTGGCGCATAGCTCGGCAGAAAACCTACGGCGCAACTGATGTTCTGTTTCTCTCTGCAATCAGCAATTAAATGATTCGCTTCATTTACAATTTGTTTTGGCCGATCGGCCTGCTGTTCTTCTTGCCGGGTCATCTACTCAAAATGATTCGTCGCGGCGGCTACCGCCAAAAATTCGGACAGCGCCTGGGAATTTATGATCGCGCACTGCGCGCGCGCCTGTCGAGGCAAAGATCGACATGGCTGCACGCAGTGAGTGTAGGGGAAGTAAATGTCGCGCTAAA
>QHRD01000101.1 GCA_003220005.1 Verrucomicrobiota bacterium
AGCCAAATCCAGCAGATTTTGAGATTCCAAGGCATCAATATTGTACGGTTCCAGCGGATTCTGAACGCGGCCGATCCGCTGTTTGATCCGACGTCGAGTGAGTTTATCGGACAGACGATTCCATTTAATCCGATGGTCGATAGCCAGAATGTCACGTTTCCAGGCAACCTTCCGCTGATTGACTTCGCGAGACTGATCACCAAGGACATTGTTACCTCGAAACTCGCTACGTTGGACTTGAACATTTACACCACGGACCTGTTTGATTTGCCCGCCGGCGGCGTAGGACTCGCCTTTGGCGGTCAGTTTAACCGGGAAAGTTACCGGATCGATCCGGATGACCAAAACCGCCTCGGGGAGAACGCCGACACTTCCTCTTTCCCTCCGGTCAAGGCGGGGCGCAAATCGTGGGGGATCTATGCGGAAACCCTTATTCCAATCTTTAGTCCCAAGTGGCACATACCCGGCTTCTACGCGTTGGAGTTTTCAGCAGGAATACGGTTCGACGAATGGCTGAATAATGATACAAATGCGGCCGTTCCCAAGGTGGGGAGCCGTCCATGGTCATGTTATATGGTCCTAGAAGGGGCCTCCTTGCACCCGCGAACTTTGTTGGCTGTGCGCCTGTGGCGGTGTTTGGTCCTTGCGGGAGCGACACGAATCCCGTCCAGGAGGCGGAGGATCCAGAAACATTCGTCCTCCAGTTGCCAAACAAAGCCATTAAGCCGGAACATGACCGGACTTGGACTGGTGGAATCGTTTACACGCCCAAGTGGATCCCGCAGAAGTACGGACAACTGACGTTGACGGTTGATTTCTGGGATATCGAGCGCACTGGGATCGCCATGTACTTTTCTCCCCCCGTAATCATTAACGGGTATAACGCGGGCATTTTCCCAGGTGTGGTGAGTCCTGCACAACCGACCGCCACCCAACCGGGAGTTCTATTTGATCCGCTAGGCAATTACGTCGGAGTCGCAAGCCCCTATCAAAACGGCGGGCGTACGCGCACGAACGGGGTGGACCTCAGTCTCCAGTATCAGGTCGAGACTGGCATTGGCGCATTCTCGCTCTTAAGCCGATGGAGTTATCTGAACGAGATGGTCGTCAATTTTCCTGGTGAGAGGCCGCGACAAGTCGCTGGTAGCTCCAGTACTGAGTGGTTTGTTGGCAATTTCTTCGGGGATCCAAGCAATCCACAGGCCTGGCTCAAATGGAAGGGGGACACGATCCTCGACTGGACTTGGCACAACTGGGACTTCAACACGACCGTGCATTTCCTGGATGGCTACTGGGAACAGATCGCCGCAGTGCAGTTTGATGGCTTCTACAAGCGACACTGGGTGCGTCCGACCTGGTTCACGGATGTGCAGCTCTCTTACAGCCTCGTCTCCACGCCTCCACTGGAAGCGCCGCCGGTGCCGGGGTACTCCAAGGACGGCAAGGAAGTGGTGGGCAGCGCGAAGGAAACGCCGCCCGCTCCTTACGCCATGCCGTGCTGGAAGGCTATCCTCAACAACACGACGCTCACGGTGGGTGTGACCAATATCTTCGGTGAAGATCCGCCACACGCGTTCGGATACGAGGCTGGCACCGTATTTTTTTACCCGGGCAGCTTGTATGATAATCTGGGGCGATTCTGGTACGTGAGGATCATCAAGAAGTTCTAGCGCGCGAGGACGTGAAACTCGGCTCGGCGGTGGGCGAGTTACTTCGCCAGCAACTGCCGCAGCACAAACGGCAGAATTCCGCCGTGGCGGTAATAATCGATCTCAATTGGCGTCTCGATGCGAAGTTTCACTGGCACGGAACGTTTTTCTCGACCTTTGCTTTCGATCTCGAGCGTTACATTTTGGCCGGGCTTGATTCCGTCTGACAATTCGCTGATCGAAAAGATTTCCGAGCCGTCGAGCTCGAGCGATTGCGCTGTTTCCTCGTGAAACTGCAATGGCAACACGCCCATGCCGACAAGGTTTGAGCGATGAATCCGCTCGAAACTTGCGGCGATGACCGCTTTCACGCCTAACAAACGGGTTCCCTTGGCGGCCCAATCGCGTGATGAACCGCTGCCGTACTCGTGCCCTGCGAGAATAACTAGGGAAGTGTTTGTCTCCGCGTACTTTATCGCTGCATCGAAAATCGACATCGTGGACGCGGAGTCCTCGCCGCGTTTCTCTTTCGGCGACGAGGCATCGCCGCCACCGAAGTATTTTGTCACGCCACCTTCGGTTCCGGGCACCATCAAATTCTTTATTCGCACATTCGCAAATGTTCCACGCGTCATCACCAGATCATTGCCGCGGCGGCTGCCGTAGCTGTTGAAATCTCGTGGCTGAATCCCGCGCGAGACTAAATATTTCCCGGCCGGCGATGTTTCTTTGATCGCGCCGGCAGGCGAAATGTGATCGGTCGTTACTGAGTCGCCGAAAATTCCAAGCGCACGGGCGCCGCGGATTTCCTCGATGTGGCCAGGCTCCATCGAAAAATTTTGGAAGAATGGCGGCTCATGAATGTAATCGCTCTTCTCGTCCCACTGATAAACGTCGCCGGTGCTCGATGGAATCTCGTTCCACTTCGGGTTTTGATCGGCAAAATCACGATAAAGTTTGCGGAACGTTTCCGGTGCGAGAGCTGATTGCAAGGTGTGTCGGATCTCGCTGAGAGTCGGCCAGAGATCGCGAAGGAAGATTTCCTTGCCGTCCTTGTCCCTGGCGAGCGGGTCGCGGGAAAGATCAATGTGCACTCGGCCCGCCAGCGCAAACGCGACAACCAGCGGCGGCGACATCAGAAAATTCGCTTTGATGTGTTGGTGCACCCGCGCTTCAAAATTCCGATTCCCAGAAAGAACAGAAGCCGCAACCAAGTCATATTCGTGAATGGCCTTCTCGATGTTTGGATGCAGCGGCCCCGAGTTGCCGATGCAAGTCGTGCAACCATATCCGACGAGATTGAACCCGAGTTGGTCGAGATATTTTTGCAGGCCGGTTTTCGCCAGATAATCGGAAACCACGCGCGAACCAGGCGCGAGCGATGTTTTTACTGCAGGGTCAACGCGAAGTCCGCGCTCGACCGCTCTTTTCGCAAGCAAGCCAGCCGCGATCATGACGCTCGGATTGCTGGTGTTGGTGCAACTTGTGATCGCTGCGATCAAAACGCTGCCGTGGCCGATATGACTGCGTCCGCGCATGAAAACTTCGCTCGACTCCGCTTCAATCTCTTTCGCGGGATCCGGCGTTGGCCGGTTTGTAACCATCTCGAGCACGTTGCGTTCTTCGCCGGGTGTGATCCCCTGGTCTTCCTTTGTATCAGTCGAAGCCATCGCGCCGTTGCGCGGGGCACTGCCGTTCAATTCCACGACATGTCTTTCCCGAAGATCGACATTCTGTTTTCCGTATCCGCCGTCGCGCACCGGCTTCTCGAGCAATTCGCGAAATGTTTTTCCAAGCTCAGGCAAGTTGATCCTGTCCTGCGGGCGTTTCGGTCCGGCGACGCTCGGCTGTACGTCTGCCAAATCCAAATCCATATCGACGCTGTAATCGATCTCGCCCCTAAGTGGCATTCCGAACATTTTTTGTGCGCGAAAATAATTTTCGAACACAAGACATTGTTCTTCGCTACGTCCCGTGGCCCGCAGGTAATCCACCGATTCTCGGTCAATTGGAAAATATCCCATCGTCGCGCCGTATTCGGGCGACATGTTCCCAATCGTCGCGCGGTCCGGCACCGGCAATGACGCGGCGCCTTCGCCATAAAACTCGACAAATTTGCCAACGACTTTTTCCGCGCGCAGCAACTGCGTGATGTGCAGGACGAGGTCGGTCGCGGTCACGCCTTCGCGCAACTGGCCGCTCATGTGCACGCCCACCACTTCGGGTGTGAGAAAATAAACCGGCTGGCCAAGCATTCCGGCTTCTGCTTCAATTCCGCCTACGCCCCATCCGACCACACCGAGACCGTTGATCATCGTAGTGTGCGAATCCGTGCCGACCAGAGTGTCGGGGAAGAAAATCTCCGACCTCTGACTTCCGACTTCTGACTTCTGACTCAGCACGCCTTTGGCCAAATACTCGAGATTCACTTGATGAACGATGCCAATGCCGGGCGGGATCAGCTGGAAAGTTCTGAATGCTTGTTGGCCCCATTTTAAGAACTGATAGCGCTCGCGGTTGCGCTTGAACTCCATTTCCAAATTCAGCTCCAGCGCGCGTGGCGACCGGAAGAAATCCACTTGGACAGAGTGATCGACCACCAGGTCGACGGGCACAAGTGGTTCAATGATTTTCGGATTGCGACCCAGCCGCGCGACCGCGCTGCGCATCGCCGCAAGATGAACAATCAGCGGCACGCCGGTGAAATCCTGCAGAACGATCCGCGCTACGACGAGTGGAATCTCTGCGTTCGCAGGTGATTTAGCGTTCCAGTTTGCCAGCGTCTCCACATCTTTGCGCCGGACTTTTTTCCCGTCGCAATTGCGCAGCACCGACTCGAGCACGATTCGGATGCTCACCGGCAGTCGCGAAATTCTCCCGATTCCTTGTTCTTCCAGCGCTGGCAGGGAATAGAGAAACCCTTCGCGCCCTTTGCCGGCGTCGAATTGCTTTAGCGTTTTAAATTCGTCGTGCATATTTGTACCGCGAAGAACACGAAGGCCACGAAATCAAAACCTTGAAGAGCCCTCGTGCTCTTCGTGTCCTTCGTGGTTCCTTGGAAATTATTTTAACTCCGCTAATTTGGCTTTAATCCTATCGAAATCCGGCAACTGCCTCGCGTCGTCGTTGCTCTCTGCGTATTGGATCACGCCATTTTTATCGACGATGAACGCAGATCGTTTGGGAACACCGCTCATTCCAAGGTTCATTTGCGGCAGAAAGGAGTCGTACATTACGCCGTAATTCTTCGCTACTTTGTGTTCGTAATCGCTCAGCAACGGCACGGTGATCTTCTCCTTTTGCGCCCACGCTTCCTGCGCAAATGGATTGTCGCCGCTGATCCCGTAAACGGCGGCGTTCAAGTCCGTGTAAGCATTCAGCCCTGCGCTGACTTCGCACATTTCTGTCGTGCACGTGCCTGTGAAGGCCATGGGAAAGAAAAGCAGCAACGTGTTTTTCTTTCCGAAATTGTCGCTCAGTTTGATTTGCTTCGGCCCATCGGCGGTCTTGGCCGACAAAGTAAAATCTGGCGCTTTGGTTCCAACTGTAAGTGGCATAAACAATCCTCCGATTTGAGTTTAGAGGGAAAAATTCACTATAAGATCGACACCGAGCCGGTCAAAAAGTTTAGGCCACAGATTAACACGGATTTGCACAGATTGTCTGATGAATGGGCGAAGAGACTCTTCCAATCCAACATCCGTGTTTCATCTGTGTCCATCCGTGGCTTACGGTTCGGTTAAATGGAATTGTTCTGGTGGCTGCTTACAATCGTGCTTTTCGCGGTCGGCGTGATCGGTACAATCGCACCGGTCCTCCCCGGCACGACGATCATTTTGGCCGCAGCAATCCTCCATCGTCTCATGCTTGGCGCGGACAAGAGCATCGGCTGGAAAACGATCATTGTTCTCTCGCTGCTCACACTTTTTTCCTACGTGTTCGATCTTCTCGGCAGCTATTTTGGGGCGAAATATTTCGGAGCGACCAAGTGGGGCGCTTTCGGGGCGATTATCGGCGCGCTGATTGGTCTCTTCTTCGGAATGATCGGCTTGTTTGTTGGCCCGGTGATCGGTGCCGTCGCAGGTGAATTCATCGCTGGCAAACGAATGATTGATGCCGGTCGCGCGGGGTGGGGAAGCTTGCTCGGAAACATCGGCGGCATGCTGGCCAAGCTGATCATCGCGCTGGCGATGATCGCGATCTTTCTGGTGAACGTCCCGTCGCCATTTTGATTTTTATATCCGTCTTATCGGTGTCATCCGTGGCTCTGTTTCTTTCTTCGCCGCTTGTGTTAAATTGTCCGCCGATGGCAGATGATCGCTGGTGAACCCCCAAAACCTTTCGGGGTTCACTGGAGGAAAGTCCGAACACCATACGGCAGCATGCCGCGTAGAATGCGCGGGCAACATTCGCGAAAGCGGGCGTTGACGGAGAGTGTCACAGAAAAGACACCGCCGGTTCTTTGAGAAAAGCACGGGCAAGGGTGAAAAGGCGAGGTAAGAGCTCACCGCTCGCGGAGTAATTCGCGAGGCACGAAAAACCCCATGCGGTGCAAGACAAAACAGAGGAAGGGCAGCCGGCCCGATTTAATCCTCGGGTATCGTCGCACCACGTCCCGCAATGGCGGGATGGGCACTCGTCTCGCGATTGCGGGGCGGGTGAGATGAATGATCATCCACGACAGAATTCGGCTTATCGCCATCGAAACTATGAAGGGCGCTTTCGGAAACGAAGGCGCCCTTCGCTTTTTAAGCCACCGACGGACGCAGGCTGGACTTTTTGCGAAGTAGCGGCAGGACTTTTTCGAAGAGCGCGTCAGCCGTTATGCCGTGTTTTTTGCGCAGGATCGGGACGGCGCCGTGCTCGATAAAATGGTCGGGCCAGCCGATGCGCACCACGGGCGTGTTGATCATTTGCGTGTGCAGATGTTCCATTACCGCGCAGCCAAAACCGTTGTGCAAAACGTGATCTTCGATCGTGCACACCACCTCCACGCTGCGTGCGAAAAATTCCAGAGTTCCGGTGTCCATCGGCTTGATCCAGCGCGGATTGATTAGCGCGACGGAGATTCCTTTCTCCTCCAGTTTTCTCGCAGCTTCCTGGGCGACTTCAAACATTGCACCCAAGCCGAAGATCGCGACGTCGCGTCCGTGTTGCACGACCTCGGCCTTACCGATCTCAAGAAGCCTCGGTTCCGGTTTGATCTTTGCGCCCGTTCCCGATCCGCGCGGGTAACGAACTGCGATCGGACCCGAGTTGTAATGCAACATCGTCCAGAGCATATCGACGAATTCGTCTTCGTCCTTCGGCTGCATGTGCACCCAATTTGGGACGTGTCGCAGGTAACCGATGTCGAACAGGCCATGATGCGTGGGGCCGTCGTCCCCGCTTAAGCCCGCGCGGTCCATGCAGAGTTTCACGTTCAGGTTCTGGATGGCTATGTCGTGAATCGCCATGTCGTAGGCGCGCTGAAAAAACGTCGAGTAAATCGCGAGAAACGGTTGTAGACCCTGTGTTGCAAGACCGCATGCGAAAAGCGTGGCGTGCTCCTCTGCGATCCCGACATCAAAGTAGCGACCCGGATGCGCCTTCTGAAAATGGGAGAGGCCGGTCCCGCTCGGCATCGCCGCTGTGATCGCCACGAGCTTCTGATTTGTCTCTGCGAATTTCGCCAGCGTCTTTCCGAAAATTTCCGAGTACGTTGGTGTTGGCGTCGGCGCGGTCTCGCCGCTCTCGATCTTGTATTTGCCGAGTCCGTGAAATTTATCCGGCTGCTTGAGCGCCGGCGCGTATCCTTTGCCTTTCTGGGTAAGAATGTGCAGCAGGACGGGTTCTTCCTGCGTTTTCAAAAACTCAAACGTCCGGATGAGCAGTGGAATAT
>QHRD01000104.1:0-3651 GCA_003220005.1 Verrucomicrobiota bacterium
TGCGGCGAAGATTTTTTGTTTTCATGGGTTATGTCTCGCGGGACGAGACACACCCCGCTTACCTGCCGGACATGTGAGACGTCCGAATGTGTTACATCGTTTTCAAGCGCTTGTCCGGGCGTATCTGGCCGTATCCTTTTTCGGCGCGCGTCAAGACTCTTTTCTCGAAGCCTGGAAATAACGTGTGCCGTTCAGCGCATGCCGCTGTCAGCAGTCCAATTTACCTTTGTCATTTGGCCAGCGACCACATCTGCCTCGAAACGCCAGCAGCCAACCCGCTGAGGTGCGCCTTCTCTCACGATGACGTAATGACCAGGTGGCAACGCGACTTGGAACCGCCCCTCGCCATCTGTCGTGAAGGTCTTCACGGTGGCATCGCCGGCTTTAATCGCGAACTGCGCGTTACGCACAGGCGCAACACTCGGCCCTTCATCTTTCCTGATCGGTCCAGGGCGGGTCGGCGAGACGACAATCGTGCCTTCTATTCCGCTCGATCCGGGAGGCGGTGTTGCCACGACCGTCATGGAGAACAGCGCGATGAACGTCGCTGCGACAATCGAGATGTGCATGTGAGCCATCCGTCAATATCGCGCGATGACTGATAAACACGAGAACATCATTCCCCCTTTGACGATGCTCTGTACAGATAGGTACACGCGGTTACGGCCGGTTCCATGTCACTCATGCCCTGATTTTCCACGCCGACGCCAAACGCTCAACTCCGTAAAGGTGCTTGGTGCCAACGGAGCTTTTACGCTCTCTCCTGAGCTCAACTAGACCGCGCTCATACCTCATTGGCAACGGGGGGCAGGGTTTACTATCGACACAGAGCGAATTCGTTAATCGAAAGTATCCGACTGCGGATCCCAAAAGTCGCCTCGATCTTGGGATGATCTTCCGTGGTCATCCCTCTTCTCCTGGCAGACGCCTCCCGGGCTCCCGAGCTTTTGCTCGCCTTCCGAATGGCGGCCGCTACGCTTCCAGAGATTCAGCCCCTATGAAAAACCTTTCAATCACTCGCGTGACTGTTGTTCTGTCGGTTTTCCTTCTTTCCGGTCACGCGGCCTTTAGCGAACCGACACCTTCGCCAGCCTCGTCCGCGACCGAGGAAACAAATTCTCTTCCGCCCGAGGTTAGTAAGAAAATCAACGACGCAGCTACGAAAATGCTGAGGGAGAGCGGCGTCCCGAGTGCCTCGATCGCGGTGGTGAAGGATGGAAAACTGGCTTACGCCAAAGCTTACGGTTTGGCCGACATCGCATCGCATCGGCCCGCGATGACTTCGATGATTTACAGTATTGGATCGGTCAGCAAACAATTCACCGCGGCATCCATTCTTCTGCTCGCTGACGAAGGCAAACTCTCGCTTGATGATTCCGTCGGACGCTGGCTACCCGACCTGACACGAGCGAACGAAGTTACGATCCGCCAGGCGCTCTCGATGACTTCCGGTTACCAGGATTACTGGCCACAAGATTATGTGATGCCTTCAATGATGAACCCAGCTTCGCCGGAGGAAATCTTGAAAGGCTGGGCGCAAAAGCCGCTCGATTTCGAGCCGGGAACTAAATGGCAATACAGCAACACGAACTACGTCGCCGCCGGCGTGATCGTGGAGCGACTTAGCGGGATGTCTGTGCTCGATTTCCTGCGCCGCCGCGTCTTCGATCCGCTCGGAATGAAGACTGTGTTCGATTGCGATAGCTCGGCTCTGCCACCCGGAGCGCCGACTCGCTACCATCGCTACGGACTCGGCCCGGCGCGTCCCGCTCCGAAGGAAGGAAAAGGCTGGATGTTTGCCGCAGGCGAGCTGGCGATGACGGCTTCCGATTTAGCCAAATGGGATATCTCGATGATCGACCAGGCAATCCTGAAACCGCAGTCTTACCGCGAGATGGAAAGAGCAGAGCTACTGAAGAATGGCGCCAGCACTCAATACGGTTTGGGCGTCGGTGTAAGTTTGGTCAACGGTCGGCGGGTGTTTGCTCATGGCGGGGAAGTCTCAGGGTTCACAGCGCAGAGCGCAGTTTATCCCGACGATCGTGCTGCGGTCGTCGTGTTGACTAACATGGATGCAAATCGAGCAGCAGTGAATCTCGCGAATAGGATCGGCGAAATAATCTTCGCCCCAACTGGCAATGGTGACTCGCTGGCAAAGGCAAAAGCGATCCTGATTGGTCTCCAAAAAAATAAGATCGATCGCTCACTTTTTACCGATAACGCCAACGCTTACTTTGATAAACAATGTTTGCATGACCTTGCGAGCAGCCTCACATCTTTCGGCGCTCCCACTGACTTCGAATTGGTCAGCGAAGGATTGCGCGGTGGAATGACAGCGCGTCGCTACCGGGCAAAATTTCAAAAGAAAACCCTGGAAGTTAGCACCTACACGATGCCGGACGGAAAACTCGAGCAATACATTGTCTCCGCGGAGTGACATCCACGGCGAATTCCGCAGGGTCGATGCTTTTCGAACCGCAGCGCAAAGACGAGAAGTAGCTAGAGCGACTTCGGCCACAGCAAACGAAGTTAAGAAGTAAGAAGGAAGAAGTTTCTCAGAAGTGACGAGTGACGCGTGACCAGCGACCAGCCTTGGCACAAGGCTTCAACCTTCGCTGAAGCTACGGCTCGACAAGACGGCTTGGCGGGCGAGTGGAAGGCAAAGTGGGGTCAGATCTAACATTTGACATTTGCTTCGCGAAAAGCCGACACGCTAAAGGAAACGGTGGTGCGATACTTTTCTGGATGAGCAGAGCCTTCGTCAAAGAAGATGTGGATCTTCCCGAGCGCAGCGGACGGAAGCGATCGGCTTCAGGACTGCCGCCGGGGGCGACCAATTATATCACCGCGCGCGGAGCGGAGCGTTTGCGCGACCAACTGCAAAAACTTCGCGCGGCAAACACCGGCAGCGAGCGTGTTACCGAACTCGAACAAATTCTGGCATCGGTCCATGTTGTCGATCCTCCGCACGCGCCGTCTAACAGCGTCACGTTCGGCGCAACGGTAACGGTGAAGGATAAAAACGGCGCGACCGAAACGTTAACCATCGTCGGCGTCGACGAACTCGATTTCGAACGAGACGCCGTCAGTTGGATTTCTCCTCTCGGCAAGGCGCTGCTGGCCGCGGACGTGGGCGACTGGGTTAAACTCGACGACGGCCGAAGCGCGAAAATTGTGAAGATCGTACAAGATAAGAGGCCGCCAAAAGCGCAAAGCGCGCATTAGCGGCCCCTTTCTCAGATTTTCAGAGTCTTACTAAGAAGGAAGAATTAAGAAGTTCGCTAAGTGATGAGTGACCGCGTAAAACTGCGCACGCGGCCTAGCGGCAGTGACCAGCCTTCACCAAGGTTACGGCTTGGCCAGCAAGATTCAGAGCTTCCGAGCGAAAATTACCAACCAAAGGCTGGCATCAGGTTGGCTTGATCCGCTAGTTGAGCGTGGGAGTTCGTAGAGGTTTTCAATTACAAATCCTGATTCGTTCAACTGCGAACTCATCGCAGTAAGGCTCCAATGCGTATCAGCGATGTGAAGCTCGCGTTTCCCATCGTAGATCGTGACATTGAACAATGTGCCATCATTGAAATAATCGCGGTTGTTGAAGTCCGTGAAATAGTTCGAAAACTTACAGGTCCGAAAACATGGATGTGTCAC
>QHRD01000104.1:3711-7534 GCA_003220005.1 Verrucomicrobiota bacterium
ATGTTACGACATCAAATATCCCGGACTCAATTTCCTGTATCGCGTCGGTCACGCGGATTTGTTTGAAATTCGCACATAGAGACCGCGCGAGAGATGTCATCCGTGGCGCCGGGTCGTATGTAACTATTTCCTCTAGCGGCAAGTTCTCCGCGCACAGGACGGCAAACTTTCCGTCGCCTCCACCGTAATCTAACAATCGTTTCGGTTGAAGCGTCGTTAGTTTCTCTCGAATGAAACCAAGGACAGCGCGTCCTTGCGGATCATCCATTTCAGAATATGCGTCTGCGATCGCATTCCAGTCAGTGACGTTCATTCGACGGGGCCAACCTGCAAAATATCTCTCAGGAAAGCAAGAATCGAGGAAAGGGATTTCCAAGATAGAAGGCAAAGCTGCGAGGGGACCAGCGACGGAGTGCGGGAAACGACCGAGTTTCAAAGCAGGGGTCGTATGTTTTTCCTGAGTTGCTTAGAGATCTCTTCGATTAACGCGCGAGCTCGTTTACTCCAACAGCTTCAACTCACCGGGCGCAGAAAAGTAAGAAATAGAAAGAAAAAAGGAAGCGAATAAGCCGGAGTTGGCTCTGGAATCAGGCGTTTTCGCCGTCGTGCGCGTTTTCGACGGGAGCTTGCTGCACATTTGCCGGCGTTGGCAGGTCTAAATGAGGACTCTCCCTATCGGTAGCCGCGGCTTTGATGGTGGTACCTGTCGAGCGGACAGCCTCCTCGATTTTCTTTTCAGTTGTCGCCAGCGCATCGAAAGAGACGTGCAGTGCACCTTTCTCGATTTTCGTTTCGATCACGCCGTCCAAGGCTTCGACCGCGTCGGTTATTTCCTTTTGGCGCCCGGGATCGCCAAGGTCCTTGATTTCGATTCGAGCGGCCATGGTTTCGGTCAGGCTCGAATCGGCGGGATCATTTTTTTCTTTCATGGCTTTTGAAAATGTTCGTGCCACGCACGAAGATTTCGTGTATTCGCCACGCAATTGTCACAACTTACCAATCCGGCCAGCTATTGAGGGTGATTTGAGTCCTATCAGATTGCAGTAAAGGAAAACCCGTCAATTTCTTCTCCAGATGCGAGTGCGATTCAAAAACGGCCAAAGCGGCTATGGGAGAAGCGAAGGTCGCAAATTAACGGCACCGGATTGCGCCCAACTCCGAAAACTTTCGCCCGCCACTGCGGGTAAACTGAGCAGGCGCCCAACACCCAGCGTCGAACTCAGCTCGGCCAGAACCAGCCGAATGTTGCCGCAGTCAGGAGCGCGTAGATCAGGCCATCGAAAAGATGCTTGAACGTGACGACCCAGCTTCGCCCGCTCCAAATCGATTCCTGCGCGTGGGCTGCGCCGTATCCGAGGAAAGCGACCGTGCCAACGACGCGGAATACCTGCAGGAAAGCGGTCCCGGGCATCAGCAAACGGCCAGACAGGGAAGCGGCAAAGATGCTGATCACCGCGCAGTACAAAAACCATTGGACCATATTTTTTCCCATCGCTGGTGGGCCGCTCGGAAGTACGGTCAACAAACCAACCGGTCCGCGTTTCAATTTCTCGATCACGGGCGGCGATTTCATTTCCTTGAACGAAAAGTAGGGAAAGAAATAGGCTGGACCCCGCATCACGCCCGCATTTCGCAGCGCGTCGGTGACGCGGTCTTCGTCGGGCAATTTGCGGTAATCACTTTTGTGATAAGCGAGCACCATGTGCATGATGAAGCTGGCGAAAAAGACAATCACAGCCGAAAGCAGAATGGGAAGCCACAAGGCAGATAGCGGAATCATTCCTGTGCTTTTACTCTTTGCGTGATCCTAATGTCAACGGAAGTGAGCAAAAGCCATCTCATAAATGTTGTAGCCACGCCCGTGTGGGGCGTCTGCATTTTCGAAGCCGCGCGTTCTGGACGGGCCCACAGGGCCGTGGCTACAACGGCTGCGGATCACGGATCACCAATCACGAATCACGGAGCTTAGCGCCTAGTAGTGCGCGCCGACGTATTCCCACATCTGGTGATGCCAGTAGGGCCATTCGTGCCCGCCCTCCGGGCCCCAGTCGTCGAGATTATGAGCAATTCCGCGGTTCCTGAGGATCTCGGACATTCGGTAGGTCGGTCCGCTGTTCTCCCATGGGCCACATCCGGTCACGAGCCGGATGTCGCAGCTCGCGTATTGATGGAGAAACCAGGGGTCACTCTGGTTGGCCATGTAGTCCACCGGGTTATTGAAGTAGAAGTTGTCGTCGTACATGCCATCCATCGAATCCCGCATATCGTAAACGCCCGACAGCGCGTAGCAGCGTTTCACGCGGTCGGGATGCTTGAAGAGAGTGTTGGCTGCGTGATAGGCACCAAGCGATGCGCCCAGCGTTGCAATTCCGATGCCCGGCGTCTGGCACTGTGAGTCGATGAACGGGAAAACTTCGTTCGCCACATAGGCGTCGTACTGCGCCTGCATCCAGCTCCTATGGAAGGGATGCGCCCCCTTGTTTTGGAACGAATCGCTGTTCACGCTGTTGATGCAGAAGATTCGGATGCGCCCCTGCTCGATGTACGGGCTGAGCGTGCGAATCATGCTTTGGCCTTCCATCTCCCACTCGTCGCCGCAGCTCGTCGGGAAGGCGAGGATCGGCCAACCGTAATTGCCGTAAATGGCGATGCCCATGTCCCGATTGAGACGGTGCGAGTACCACCACTGATGGTCACGATGCATGGCTTGCGAGAATAGCGGATTGATCCTCCGGCTCAAGCCCGGTGAACTGAGACTAAGAAGGCGGAAGGAAAAAGGTGCGAAATTTGTTAGCAGCGACCAGCCTTGGTTCCAACTACGGCTTGGCAAGCGAGTGACCCGCCTCCACGCAAGGCTATGGCGGGCAGGCGAGTCGCAGCGACTAGGCCTTCGCCAAGTCTCCGGCGAGGCAAGCACGCCTGGCGCTACAGAGAACGTCCAACTTCGAAAACTTTCCCGAGCCGGCGCCGAATCTGGAAGTGAGCATGCATTCGAAGCAGGCTGCGAGACTCAAAAGCCTTGACGCTTCTGCAACGAACTCTTTAAGTCGCTAATCATGTTTCGCGCAGGAAAGCGGAGTTTCGTGTTTGTTCGCAGAACGAACGCAGTGCTTGCGGCGATTATCACCGCATGCTGCGCCTTGGTCGAAGGTGCTGAAATCCATGATGCCGCCGAACTGGGAGACCTCGAAAGAGTCAAGGCGTACCTATCGCAAGATCCAAAACAAGTCGACACTACTGATGCAAAAGGCAGAACGGTTCTGGATTGCGCCATTCTTAGCGGAAAAAAAGAGCTCGTTGAATTTCTGGTGGAAAAAGGCGCAACGGAAAACATTTTCGCAGCGGCGGTTTGCGGGCACGTGGACAAGGTCGCCGAGTTATTGAAACAAGATCCGAAGCTTGCCAACGCCAGGGACAAGGGCGGCAAGACCCCGTTGCACTGGGCGGCGTTTTATGGCCAGAAGAAGGTCGTGGAACTGCTCCTCGCGCAGAAGGCGGATGTGAACGCGCTGGATAACGACGGCTTCACTCCGTTGCATTGGGCGGCGGAGTTCGACAGGAGCGACGTGGTCGAAGTGCTGGTAAACAACAAGGCGGATTTCAACATCAAGGTCGCCAAGTACGGATGGACACCGTTACGGCTGGCAGTGATACATGACCACATTGCGACGGCTGATGTTTTGATGAAAAAAGGTTCGGACCCAAATGTGAAGGACGATGAGAATATTCCGCTTTTGCTTCAGGCGGTTATGTCCGGGAAAAAAGATATGGTGGAGTTATTGCTGGCCAGAAAGGCGGACGTGAATGCGAAAGACTCCGACGG
>QHRD01000105.1 GCA_003220005.1 Verrucomicrobiota bacterium
TGCTTCTCCAGTTGATGCGGTGATCTACGGAAGTAAAAGCCAACAAAACCGAGACCGTCACGTATAAGATGCAACTCCTCGTTCGAAAAAGTCCCTAGCAAAAAGAGAGCACCGAGATACACGATGCCAGCCACCGCGGCTACCGAGAGCGCCGGTAACAGCGTAAGCTGCTGCGCGGGAAGAAGGATCGCGGCCATCAAAAGACCAGCCAAAATCGGTTTGACCAGGAAATCGGTCATCTGGAGCGAATAACCTTTTCGCTTGAGAAAGTAGATAAGAATCGCAAACGCGCCAAACTCACTGAAGACAGCGACTACACAAGCGCCGAGGTAACCCAGGCTCGGAACTACCGCGAAGTCTGCGACACGCACGACCAAAGCCAGTGCCATCGCCAGGCAGAACACGCGCGGCAACTTCACCGCGGTAAAGATGAACGGGAAAAGTGACGATACGAACATAGGCATGAATGCTATTCCAAACCATTGCATAACCGGTCCTGCGCTGATGAATTTTTCACCGAGAAGCACGTCGATCAGGAGCCGCGGCCAGACTATGAACAGGACCGCCCCTGGCACGCTCAGGCAGCAAAACCATTTCATCGCTCGATTATAGAACTCGCCAAACTTCTCCTCTGTGCCATGAGCTGAGCGAATCATCGCCGGGTACAGCGGAAGCGCAAATGCCATGGCAATCAATCGCATGCCGAGCAAAATTCGATACGGCCCGCTGAACAGTCCCAACGCGGTTGCATCGACAAGCCATGCCAGGATTAATACATCTGCCTGCCAGGCGAACTGCCGGAGCACCAGCCCGCTGCCCAGCGGAACCGCCTCCGACAGCATCGACTTCCAAACGGGTAAATCTATCCTGGGCGAAACACGGGCAATGCGCCGACTAACAATCTGCCAGTTAAAAAACCAAAAGATTAAACATGCGGCCATGTATGAATTGACGACTCCCCATAGTCCCCAGTGACGCCAGAGACTCACTGCCACGAAGCCGGCAAAAAGTCCCTTATGGAGGGTGAAAGCGATCGCATTGAACTCCATGTCTTCGAGCGCCCGCAGCACAGCCGAATAGCTAATAGCCTGTAGGACTGTCAGACTCGCCAGACCCATGACGAAGGATTGCGCCTTTGTTGAAGCCGGAAGCTTCAGTAGCAAGACGACCCCGAGGAGAAGGGCGGTCGATAAAAAAAAGAGAGTCCACATCAAGCCCTTAGCGCTCCCGAGCAAGTGTGGGATGTCATCCGGATGCCGCGCTACTTCGCGCGTAAGGATATTAGTCAGGCCGAAATCGGTTAGGAACTGGAATACGATGGCGAAGGAAAGTAGATAATTAAATGTGCCGAAATCGTTGAGCTGTAATCCTCGCGCGGCGAGCAGAATGGCCATCATCTGGAGCACGGCGCCCAGTCCGCCTCCCACCAGCATCCACGCTACGTTTTTCCCGACGCGTTGGGCCGAGTTCATTCAGAGCTTTCCACCCGAACTCGGTCATTATTTACCAAATCAACGGTTCCCGCGGTGGCAACGCGGGCTCCTTCTTTCAACCCGCTGACGATCTCTATCATTCCACCAGCTTCCAGGCCGACGCGCACCGGCGTCAGAACTGCACGACCCTTGGAGTCAATCGCGAAAACACTGGCGTTCTCACCGAATGGATTAATGACGGCCACAGTGGGAACGGCCAGAGCAGTTTTTTCTATCCGGACGCGCATGAAACCAGTAAGCCCCGGTTTTAGCTTCAAATCGGGATTGTGAACGGTCACGTAAGCTGTGAAGGCACGGGTCTTTGGGTCGATGCGGGGATCGACATGCTCGATCGTGCCTTCGAATGTGGTGGTGGGGTATGCTGAAAAGAATACTTCGGCTGGCTGTCCGTCATGGATGCGGCCAACCGATTCGTCCTGCACTTGCGCCAGAAGGTAGATTTTCTCTAGATCGCCTAATTGCAGGAGTACTTGATTGACCTCGACTCGCTCGTTGGAATTGACGAAGCGAGCAAGCACGATGCCGTTGACAGGCGAGGTGAGTCGCGTGGCTTCGAGATCGAGTTGTGCTTTGATCAATTTTACATTCGCCTCCTGGAGCGCAGCTTGTTTGGAAGCCAGCGTCACGCGTGCCTCGTTCACTTCCTTTTCGGTAGCCATTTTTTTGGCTTTCAAAACTTCCATCGACTTTAGCTCGGCACCAGCTTTCTGCTCCGCAACGCGCGTCGACGCCACCTCTGCCTGCGCATACTCCAGCGCAACTTCCAACGGCCGCCTGTCATCCTCGATGAGCACTGCGCCGGATTGGATTATATCTCCGACATTTACCGAAACTTTATGTATCTTCGCAGAGATACGGGAGGTAAGCGTGACTGTCGTGTACTGCAACACTTGCCCAGCCGCTCCGACAGTTGTTTCAAGCTTGGTTATTTTTGCGCGCGCCGCGCTAACCGGGATCGGCAGCGATGCCTTTCGCGCCTCGGCGGCGGTGTAGCGTCTCTGGTAATTTCTGGCTTTCCATACTCCCACGAGCGCAACGAATAGAAGCGCGATCAACAACAGCCTGCGGAGTGGACGTGAGCGGGTTTTCGACATGGCGGATTTATGCCAAAAAGCGAGGAGACAAGTCCACCAAATTCTGCCGAAATTCTTTCAATGCTTTTTCAGCGTCGCATCGAAGAAGACTTCCGCATCTTTGACTGCCTCCATTAGTACTCCCTGGTGCCCTACCTGGGGCAGGATCTTCAACGTGGCGTTCACTCCGGCTTTTCGCAGCTCCTCGTAAAGGCGCTGGCTCTGCTCCACTGGTACCACTCTATCACTCTCGCCATGCACGATCAGAAAAGGCGGATCATCTTTTGAGACATAATGGAGGGGGCTGGCGGTTGTCGCCTTATCTTTTTCGGGCGCCCCGCCGAGCAACCCTTCAATGGCAAACCTGCGTTCGGGCCCGAGATTCGTCAGGGCCAGCAGATCTACCGGACCAGCGACATCGCACACCGCTTGAACCCGGCTCGAATACTGCATATTATCCCCACTCCCCTCCAGCTCTGGCACTTCGCCGGACGTGCCGAGCAGCGCCGCTAAATGTCCACCCGCGGACATTCCCCAAACGCCGATCCGATCGGCATCAAGATTGTAATTCGCCGCGTTAGCGCGAAGCCAGCGCACGGCAGCCTTACAATCTTCGATTTGCGCTGGAAAAGGGGCCACGCTGCTTAGACGGTAATTGATGCTGGCCACGGCGTATCCATCCGGCACCAGAGCGACAGCTGGGCATTGCTTTTTACCACCTCTGCGCCAGCCTCCGCCATGGATCCAAACGATCACTGGCGCCGGACCAGAAACCTTCTGCGGACAATAGAGTGCGCTGAGCCTGCGCTGTGCCCGGTTGCGCCGTCGCTCCGCACAACAACGCCGCAATGGCGAGTGTGCAGGTTAGCCATCCATATCGCTGTCGCATAAGCCGAAGCATCTGATATCTCGGGTTTACAGTACAGATGCAGCCTTGCTCAATAAAAATCGGCCGCCCCCGCGCTCCATTGTCCAAGGTTCTTCAACGTTCCCGACATCGGAATTGGTACGCAGAGCCTTCAGGCCTTTTCTAAACTGCGTTCTTCTTTTTGAATAGACCTCTCTCTCCGAATTCATCCAGCTCAAAGTTAAGGCAATATGCTCCTTTGTCAGATCGACCAACTTTCGTTCGACCATAGGGCGACTTGAGCGTTCAAAACGCTTTGATTCTCATAAAACGGATTTCGCATCCGAATGTTTTCGCCATAAGCATCAAGCTCCTTTTATACCTTCCGCACAGCCCGACCACACGAAGGGACGACGTAAGATTTTCGTCTGCGGTGTGCAGTGCGCGCTCATCGCAAGCCATCGTTGAGCAAACGATCAACCAGATGCGAGCCGATAAAACCCCGTCCGCCAGTGACCACAATCTTTTTATTTTTCCAGAGGCTCACAGTTTATCAGGCAGGTAGAGGATAGGAGGCGAATCTCGCTTCTCTCGTGTCTGCAACTCGTTTTAGGTTATCGCCGGTAATGGTGGAAGAGAAAAATGCTTATTAATGTGCCATTTCACGATGGAGATGGCGCCTGATTCGGTGCTGTTCGGTAGAGAATCTGTTGCTTTCGTCTTGTCCAATTCGCGGAACTTCGTTGCCCGAGACGTGTTTACGCTCCAAAGAAGATTTGCACGTGATCTGTTCGTTAGCGGGCATTCCAAGGCATCACACAGCCACCATTCTGACGACGATATCCCCGATCCACATTGGCCGAAGGGTCCTCACAACCTCGGTTTGCTGTTGAATTTTTCCTGTTGTTCGTGTTATCCGACCATTCCTGGACCGCTCGTAAAGGGACTTCTTGTGATAATTCGTTCGAAGGCAACCGTATTCGCATTACCGCGGAGTTAGTCAATGCGCGCGATGGTTTCCGCATTTGGTCGGACACATTTGAGCCAGAATTACAAGGCATGTTCGCCGGTCAGGATCAAATTACCCACGCGATCGTTGAGGCACTGAAGGTCAAGCTCGCGGTTGCGCTGCCGACACGCACCCCCAAAACACAGAGGACCTGCGAAAGGCTCTCGGTTTGTTTCAGCGCGGGTTGGATAAGGATCCGGCGTTTGGGCGGGCCTGGACCGGCGTAGCTAAAGCTTGGAGTTAGCTGACTGACGCCTATGTAGGAGCCCAAAGCGTACGCAACCTATAACTTGCGCGAAATCGTTGCCCCGAAAGAGACAGGAAACTAGTGAAGATTAACAACTTCTTCGTCGAGCTGAAGCGGCGCAAGGTTTACAAGGCGGCCATCGCAGCGATGGAGCGGACTGCGAGCCGCTGTACTACCCAGCGTTCGCTGGATCAAAAAGAACGAAAGCTAAGCACCTTGAAACCATGGAGTAGTTCCGGCGGAGTATACTTTCGGAAGAACTGTGCCAATGATGCCCCATATGTCCCACATTGATTTTCTCGGCATCGGCGCGCCCAAATGCGGGACCACCTGGCTTTCCGCCCAGCTGGATGCCCATCCGCAAATCGGCTTCGCCCCGGCCAAAGAGGTCTATTATTTCGCCGATACGATCCTGCGACGAATCGCCGGCCAGGAGCTGCGCTGCTTTGACCGAGGTGTCGCCTGGTATCACGAACAATTTCCGCCGGCCGTGGGAGCGGTTTCCTACCGCGGCGAGTTTTGTCCCGCCTACCTCTACTCTGAGGAAGCGGTCGCCAGGATCGGCGCTTACCGGCCCGACATTAAACTGCTGCTCTGCCTGCGGCCGCCGGTTGAGATGATTTACTCGTGGTATTGGTACAACCGGAACGCCGTGGTGGCTTCTTTGCCTGAATCGTTTGAGAAGACGATGGAAAATCCGTTTCTTCGAGATCTCGGGTGCTTCGCGCGCCACCTCAGGCCATATCTCGACCGGTTCCCTGCGGAAAACATTCTGGTCGTTCAATTCGACGCGATCCGGCGCGATCCCGATCGCGTCCGCGAGGGCGTTTACAAATTCCTGGATGTCGCCGCCGACTTCAAACCGCAGCTCGAAGCGGTGAAGAACCCAGCCCGGGCTCCTCGCTTTCCCATCCTACAATCTAGCGCCCAGCGCCTCTACGGCGCTATCTCAGCGGTGCCTGGCGTTGGCAAACTCCTGAAATCGCCGGCGGTCGCCAAAATGCTCCAGGACGCCTATCACGGGCTCAACACCCGGGCTCGCGAGTACGAGCCACTCGCGCCGGAAGAGCGCCTCAAATGGGAAGCGTACTACGCCGCCGATCAGGAAGAACTCTCCCACCTGTTGCGGAGCCTTCGAGTTATCGGCTGAAGGCTCTTCCTTCGGACCCGTGTTCTTCGTTGGCTCTTCACCACTGTCCTTCGGTCTCGTGGGCCCGCAAAATCTCCGGGTCGATTGCTCGCCGGCCGCTGGTCGCGAAAAAAGAGCAAGGCCTCCGTTTTTTTCTTCTTGGTTGCGTTCGCCGCCTTAAGGATATCTATCGACTAGCTCGCGTTTGGCGGCTGAGTAGCAACTCGGCGATGTCGGACCATAAGAGACATCCTATCGATGGAGGTCCGCGGCTATGGCACTTTATCTCCGACGGTCTCACAGGTGCATGACGAATGAATGGCCAGCCTTTTTACTTGCCTGAGTTTGCTATCCGAGCATCTTCGTGTTGACAAGCGGTTTCTCTTCTAACTCAGACAGACAAACAGCCTAACAAGGAGGTCTTATGACAATTCGTCGGATTGTGCTGTGGTTCATTCCGTTAACGGTC
>QHRD01000103.1 GCA_003220005.1 Verrucomicrobiota bacterium
CGTTGCGAATGATGTATTTGTAATACTGCATCGAGTCGCTCATCTGCTTGAGCGGCGCGAAGCGGACATCGATCTCGGCCTGGCCGGCGGTGGCGACTTCGTGATGTTGTTTGTCCACGGGAATGCCGGCCTTCTCGATCTCAAGCGCCATTTCGTTGCGGATATCCTGCAACGTGTCCATCGGTGGTACCGGGAAATAACCTTCTTTCGGCCGAATCTTGTAACCGAGGTTTGGAAATTCTTCGCGGGCGCTGTTCCAATGGCCTTCTCCGCTATCGATAATGTATGATGACGCGTTCCCGCTATTCGCAAATCGCACATCGTCGAAAATGAAAAATTCCGCTTCTGGTCCGAAGAACGCGGTGTCGGCGATGCCAGTGCTTTTCAAATAAGCTTCTGCTTTTTCGGCAACCCCGCGCGGGTCGCGATCGTACGGTTCGCGCGTAATCGGATCGATGATTGTACAGATCAAACTCAATGTTGGTTCAGCATTAAAAATGTCGATCCATGCCGTAGTGGGATCCGGGATGACGAGCATGTCCGAGGCGTTAATGACTTTCCAGCCGCGGATACTCGAGCCGTCGAACCCGAGGCCATCGGCGAAGATGTCGTCGCTGTATTCGCTGAGGGTGGTGGTGAAATGCTGCCAGGTGCCGGGCAGATCGGTGAATTTGAAATCCACGAGCTTCACTTCGTGGTCTTTGATCATTTTGCTGACGTCGGATGGAGTTTTGTCTTTGGCCATATTCAGGAGTTGTTAGTTAATAGTTGAGAGAAATAAAAAAATCTGACTTTCAAAAAATCCGCATAATGCGGGGTCTCGCAAACGACAGTAGCGCGCGAGTCTGACAGTTCCCTCAACCATCAACTCTCAATTATCGACTTCTGGATCACACCGCTTTTTCGCCGATCTCTTCCGTGCGGATGCGCACCGCGTGTTCCACCGGGAGCACGAACACTTTTCCGTCTCCGATCTTGCCCGTCTTGGCTGCGCCAACCACCACATTGACCGCTCTCTCGACCATATCATCCGCCATCACGACTTCCACTTTCACTTTCGGCAGAAAATCCACCGTGTACTCGCTTCCTCGGTAAATTTCGGTGTGTCCTTTTTGCCGGCCGAAGCCTTTGACTTCCGTGACAGTCATCCCTTCGATGCCAAGCTCGGCCAGCGCTTCTTTGACCTCTTCGAGCTTGAACGGCTTAATGATGGCCTCCAGTTTTTTCATGTCGATGTAAACTCAAATATCACGCGGTGCTTTGTAATCCAAAGCTATGCGTAGCACGCGCTCTCATAGCAATGCCGCGATGCGAATGCAATCACGAATTTTGATAGGCCGAGTGTGATCCTGGCGTAGCGAAAGATCTCACGAATGCGCTGGCTCAGCGCGCCCGGCGGGGCGTACCCTACCAGTCTGATGATATCCCTCGTAAATTTGCCAAATTTTTTTGGCGCTTAATACTGCAAACTAATGCCCCGCGATTCTTTCGTTCATCTGCATCTGCACACGGAATACTCGCTCTTGGACGGCAGCATCAGGATGAAAGAGCTGATGAAAAAGGCGGCCGAATTTAAGATGCCAGCCGTCGCGATCACGGATCACGGTAATTTGTTTGGCGCGATCGAATTTTACCAGGAAGCCCAGAGCGCCGGGGTGAAACCGATCATTGGTTGCGAAGCTTATATCGCCCCCGGTTCGCATAAAGACCGACCGCCATCGCGGCGCGATTCCGCGTATCACTTCACTCTGTTGGCCGAAAACGAAACAGGATACCGAAACCTTCTCAAACTTCTAACAGCGGCGCATTTGGATGGCTTTCATTATGTGCCCAGGATCGATAAAGAGCTTTTGTCGGCGCATGCCGCAGGGTTGATCGGGCTGAGTGGTTGCCTCGCGGGCGAAATCAATACCGCGATTCAGGCGAACAATCTGGAGAAGGCGAAACAGAGCGCCGGCCAATACCGCGACATTCTTGGCGCCGAGAATTTCTTCATGGAAATGCACGACCACGGCATGGAAGCGCAACGCTTGTGCAACCGTGCCTTGCCGCAAATTGCCCGGGACATCGGTGTCGGACTTGTTGCCGCGAACGACGTTCATTTTTTGCGCCGAAGCGAACATGACGCGCACGATGTAATGCTGTGCATCGGCACCGGCAAAATGGTCCAGGACGAAAACCGGATGCGATATGTGCCGGAGTTATATTTCAAATCGCCGGTGGAAATGCGCGAAGTATTCCGCGATTTTCCTGAGGCGATTTCGAACACTCTCGAAATCGGCGAGCGTTGTCATCTCCAGCTTGAATTTGGGTGCTCCAAATATCCGGAGTATCCAGTTCCGTCGGGAAAAACACGCGAGGGTTATTTGCGCGAGCTTTGTTATCAGGGTCTGCGCGAACGGTACGGTGCGCGCGCAACGGCCGACGCTGAATTGCTTAACCGGCTCGATTATGAACTGGGTGTGCTCGAGAAGACCGGCTTCGTCAGTTATCTACTCATCGTTTGGGATTTCATCCATTTCGCCAAGGAGCGGCGCATTCCAGTTGGCCCTGGGCGCGGCTCCGCCGCAGGCTCGATGGTCACTTACGTTTTGGGAATTACCGACATCGACCCGCTGCAGTTCGGATTGATTTTTGAGCGGTTTTTGAATCCGGACCGTGTTTCTCCGCCAGATATCGACGTCGACTTTTGCGAAGCGCGCCGTGGTGAAGTGCTCGAATACGTGCGCCAAAAATATGGTGAACGCCGCGTGGCGCAGATCGTCACGTTCGGCAAGCTCAAGGCGAAAAGCGTAGTGCGCGATGTCGGCCGAGTAATGGGCTGGAGCTATCGCGATGCCGATCGCATCGCAAAGATGATTCCGAACGAACTGAACATTACGCTCGATTCAGCGGTAGAAAAAAATCTGGAATTGAAAAGGGCGGTGGCTACCGAGCCGGCGACCCGGCAGCTTTTTGATTATGCGAAAACACTGGAAGGCTTGTCGCGTAATATGGGTGTCCACGCAGCGGGCGTGGTAATCGCTGATCGCGACTTATCTGATTACATCCCGCTATGTCATGACGTCAAAGGCAACGATGTAATCAGCCAGTACCCGATGGGCCCGCTTAATGACCTTGGGCTTCTAAAAATGGATTTCCTCGGGCTGAAAACGCTCACTGTGATTGAAGACACGCTGACGCTTATTCGAAAACGAGAGCCAGACTTTTCGCTTAAGAATATTCCACTCGACGATCCGCCTGCATTCGCTCTCTACAACCGCGGCGAAACGATCGGCCTTTTCCAGATGGAATCAGGCGGGATGACAAGTTTGTCGAAGCAATTCGATGTAAAAAAGCTCGACGACATTATTGCGTTGATCGCCCTTTACCGGCCGGGGCCGATGGAGCTGATCCCCGAATATGTGAGAGCGAAGAAGGGCATCACGCCAATAAAATATCTGCATCCGTTACTGGAAGATATCTGCGCCGACACCTACGGCGTCATGATTTATCAGGAGCAGGTGATGGCGGCTGCAAGCAAACTTGCCGGCTACTCCCTCGCGCACGCAGACCTTCTTCGGCGTGCCATGGGCAAAAAAGACAAGGAGAAGATGGCGAAGGAGAGAAAAAATTTCATCGAGGGCTGTGCGCGCACAAACAAGATCCTGGAGAAAAAAGCCAATGCCATTTTCGATTTGCTGGAAAAGTTTGCCGGTTACGGATTCAACAAGAGCCACAGCGCAGCCTATGGCGTAATCAGTTATCAGACGGCGTATCTCAAAGCGCACTACCCAGTGGAATTCATGGCGGGTTTGCTGAGCAACGAGATCAATAACACGGAGAAGATTTCTGTTTTTGTTGGCGAATGCAAACGCATGGGCATTTCCATCTTGGCCCCGGACATCAACAAGAGCGGTTTGAAATTTACGCCGGAAATGTGGGAGGGACCTCAGCGTCCCGACAGTCACGGCGCTCCCACATTTAACGCCATTCGTTATGGTCTTGCCGCGATCAAGCACGTCGGCGAAGCCGCCATGGAAGCCGTAATTCGCGAGCGCGAACAGCGCGGCGATTTCACTTCATTGGAGGATTTCTGTGCCCGGTTGGACTCGCGCGTCGCCAACCGGAAAATGTTGGAAAGCTTAATCAAGGCCGGCGCCTTTGATTTTCTTGGCCGAGATCGTGCCGAAGTTTATGGCTGCATCGACGATGCCATGGGTGCATCTATTGCAGCGCAACGGGACCGGCTGGCTGGTCAGGTTTCACTGTTTGATGAAGCGACTGCATCTACAACGGCAAGAAAGAGGCCAGTTACGCGATGGAGCGAACATGAAAAACTTTCGTACGAAAAAGAGCTTCTCGGTTTTTACGTCAGCGGGCATCCACTCGATGCGTACGTGGATGTTTTTGCAGCAAAAAATTATCGATCAATTGCTTCGTTAGCCGATCTCGACGATCGCGCTGCCTTCAAGATCGCCGGAGCAATTGTGCAAGTCGAAAAAAAGTTTACCCGAAAAGAGGGCAAACCTTTTGCGGTTCTTTGGATCGAAGACTTGACGGACACGCTGGAAGTCGTCGTGTGGAACGAGGTTTACCTGAAAGTTTCGGATCTGCTGGCAGCGGGACGCGTTGTTGAAATCAAAGGAACCGTGGATAAACGCGAAGAAGTCCTTCGCGCCACAGCGCTGGAAATCAGATCGCTTCCGCTCGGAAAAACCAATGGGGCTAAAGAAAGTGGAGGAGATTCATCCGAGCAGCCGACTGTTCTTCTGCAATTTTCTTCCGCCACAACCGGTGATGAACTGCGCCAGGTGCGTGAGATTCTGGTCAGCTCACCGGGCCGGCGGCCAGTGCAATTGCTGTTTGATCGCGGTGACGGCAGCTCTTTACGCTTGGATGCAGGCGCGGAACTTCGCGTGAACCTCACGCAGGAGTTGGAGCAGAAGCTTTCGCGTTGGCTGGTCCCGCCGAAACTCCAATAACCCGGCTATCGTCGCTTGTTTTGTCGCTTCGGGGACGCTTCGGGAGCCACTTCGGTTCGCGGGAGGGCACCGAGCAACAACGTTTTTTCCTCCGCCCCGGTACCCAGGCAGAGTGGAAAGTTACGCGCCAGATCGGCCGGATTTGAAACGCCGAGCAACGGGCTGCTGCTGTCTTCTTTCACGCTGATAGTCCACGGGGATTGAAATAGACTGCCGCGGAACTCCAACTCTCCGACAGCAGGCGCGAGCGGCAATGCTGCGGGAGCAATTTCAAATTTGTTCACGCAATCAATCAGGTGCGACGTGAGATCGAAAATCGGCGTCGCTCCAGTTATATTGATCGTGATATCGCTTGTGTCCTTGAAATCAATTTCCCCACGAACCAGCACATCCACGTCTTTGGTTGCGGCATTGAAAAATTCCAGCCGAGCGCGATCGCCCTCAAAGACAATGCGGCTACTCGCTTCGGTGAGATTGAACCAGGCCCTGCTGCCGGTCGACAGCTTTCCGTTCACAAGCTGCACGTCGCCGACAATGCGCGGATGGTGCAACGTTTCCGAAAGGGAAATGCTTCCGCTTAGAATCCCGTCCTGGAAAATTTCAGGATGAAAAAGTTCGGGCGTCTTTGACAGAAAGATTGACGGAAAATCGAGTGTAATGTTGAGCGGAGATAACTGGAACGCGCTCCAATTTGTTCCGACGTGCAACGGAAAATTCGCAGTGAAACTGATCGGGCCCGAACCGGACACACGGAGCGTGCCGCGCGCATCCCAGTTACTGGAGGTGATGGTAGCCTGAACATCTACCGGAATCGTGTTTGCGCTCTTTCCGTTTGATCGACGAAAACCAGGAAGATAATCCAGTAAATTATCAGCTCTTGCCTCGAGCGTTCCGGAATAGCTGTGTTCGCCGGACATTTCGATCTTGCCTGTTCCGTTGAGGGAATCGTTCTTGCGTTTCATCTCTATCTGTTCAATCTCCAACTCGCTCGCTTTCAAATTCAGTTTCGCGCTCAAGCTGTCGATTACTGTTTTGAAAAGAGTTAGAGCTGTGCCTTCAATCATCAGGTTCCCGCCGAGTTGTCGCGCCCGCGTGTTCAAGGTTCCTTCTACGATGAGTTCCCCGGCGAAATCGCCGGACTTCGCGCCGAAGAGAGTCGTGAAATCGCCGAGGTTGTTAATTGTCGCAGCAACGTCGCCGCGAAAATCCGGGCTCAGCCAATCGGATGATTTGGAGGAAAACGAGGCCTGGCCGCTTAAGGTCAGCTGATTAGTTTTCTGCTTGATGTAGAGTTGCTGGAGCTGGATTTGCTGATTGTAAAGCGAGGCGCCCAGCATGATCCCTTCGGCAGTGCGGTTGCGCCAGGTGAGCCCGGTCACTTCAGTCCAAAGCGAGGCGGTTACGTCAGCCGGATGTGCCAGGTTTCCGCGAAAAGTAAAATTGGAGGCGTGAATCAAACCTCCGATGCGATCAGTCAATCCGATTGCTTCTGAAGTTTGGGCGAGGGAAATATCGGTGGCAGCGCCGGCGACCTTCCAGTTGTAGCGCGAAGAACGCCATTCATGCGCAATGTTGCCGCGAATTTTTCCACCGAAGACGTCGGCATCAAATTCTAATGCAACTCGTTGACTACCAAGACGCGAGAAATCGAGCGAAACGGACTCAAGGTCGAGGCCGCGCGCCAGGGTGAGTCCGGCAAGTGTCAGTCGATTTGCATCCCAGCGAGTCGCGCCTCGCAATTGTGAAAATGTTTGCCGCAACCACGGCGACGCGATGATGAGCTCGCCCGCGCTGAAGCGGCCGGCTTCACTCTCGCTGGTGAACAAAGTTCCACTGCGAAGCAAGATCAGGGTCGCCCCGTCCTGCACCCGCATCTCTGAGCCGTGCACGCTGCATTTCTGTGGGAGCAACCTTTGGAGTGTTCCCCAACCGGATTTGGTTATGCCTCGGACATTCGGGCTCTCGCGGCGGATTTCCCCATGTAGATCTTCAACCGACAGGTTCCGAATGGCGTGGCCTCGCCGGCGCAAAAGAATGCGGCTGAAATTCAAATCCAGCTGCACCTGTGTTGCATTGAGGTCAATGTGCAATGCATCCGCTCGGGCGCTTTTCACATGAAGGTTGCGAATCACGACAGGCTGAAGAAACGGCGCGTCGATCTTATCGAAACTTGCGATGAGTCCTTCCTGGCGGCTTCTCCACCAGATCCACAAGCGAAGGCCATTGGAAACGGCAGCTGGCGAAAGCCACAACACTATTAGCGCCGCAAGCAGCGTCAGCAGGCCAATGAGAAATAATTGATTTTTGAGCGGCATCAGGAAATGAAAAAAGTGATCGATGACCAGTGATCCATGATCAGCAAACGGCAAGCACGCCTCCAGATCAAACTCTGTTCACCGATCACGGATCATCGATTGCCTGTCGCTTTACCTTGCTCCTTGAAGATTAGGCGTAGCGGCTGTGGTGTGTGTAGCCGTTCTTTGAGTTGCCGCTGCAACGTGCGCTCCGCGTCGTTAGGCAAACCGCTAGCCGCTGCTTTTTGGCGAGCGAGTTGGGGCAAGATCGACAATTCGCTTTGCACATCGGCGCCGGAAATTCGGTTCCACAATCCATTTTCGAACGCGAGAACGTCCAGCTGCTCCTGCTCGACACCAAGAATTTGAGCCTCTGGGAGCTGAACAACGATTTCCTCCGGGCGAATATCGATCGAGAGGTTCTGCTCGAGATTGAAACCAGCCTTGGCGATGAATGTGCCATGCAGTTTCACGCGCTTCGAGCTGCCAACCCAGGTATGAAGAAACTCATGTTCGACTTCGATGCGCCTTGATAAGACGACCAACTCGGTCACCGGCGTGGTCTGTTCCATGTAAACACGGTTGTTGATCGTGATGCGCGGTTGCAGGTGCGCGATGTCGATGAAAGCAGCGCGCAAATCGTTGCCCAGCTTCTCGAGTTCAGCGGTGCTTTGCCGCGCTGTGCGCGCCGGCCATGTCTCAACGCGCAAAAAAATGATGAAGGCCGTAATCGCGAGAATCAACGCGATGAGTGTGAACGCGAGCGGCCATGACATCCGCCCAGAGAGAGGTGATTTGAACATCAAGCGTAGGAATGTTGAGCGTTGGACGTTCTGCTTGCTCAGGCAGCAATCGAGCAAGAGCACGAGCACGAGCAAGAAGAAAAAGACAGCTTTTCGCCTGCCACGCAGTAGCACGCGAAGGCGGGTCTCCAAAAAAATTACCGCCCCCCACGCCCGATAGAGCGTGAAGGGCGGCTGTTCCCCCCAGAACAATTGTTGAAAACCTTTGACGCTAGTAAACGAGCTTCTGGCTGGTGGCAACAAATTTTTATATGAAAATTTTCATATCCTTCGAGCGGCGTCCGCGGCGTGGCAAAAGAGATATGGAGCAGGAAAAATGAACGACAAAGTCCGCCTCGCCCAAGCCGTTGGCGCTGTGCGAAATCGCGACGAGATCGGGTTGCACGAGGGCGCGGCGCGGTCTCTAGTTTTACATGCGTAAGTCGCGTGACGACATCCCCTGCTCGCGCAGCTTTGCCGGTTCGTTGCTGGTTGCTCACCCCAATATGCTCGATCCAAATTTCCGGCGCACCGTGCTTTTTATTTCCGAACACGACCCAAACGAGGGCGCCTTAGGCGTGATCATCAATCGGCCGCTCGACAGGCAAGTAGCCGATTTGGTGACCGACGAACCGCCGGCGAACCTCGCCGAGGTACCCGTGTTCCTCGGTGGGCCAGTTGGAAAAAATCAACTGATGTTTGCTGCATTTGAATGGCAGAAAGGCGAAAGGCTGAAACTGAATCACAACGTCGCCCTTGAACAGGCGAGTGACGCAGCCGGGGAGAAAAACCTGGTTACAGTTTGCGCGTTTGTAGGCTACGCCGGCTGGGGAGCAGGCCAGCTTGAAAGCGAACTGAAGCAGAAAGCGTGGCTTGTTCAAAAAGCTAATCCTTCGCTGCTCAAGCTTGAGCGCCTTCCAAATCTTTGGTTTAATATCATGTGCAGCCTGGGACCGTGGTATAAAATGTTGTCCGCCGCTCCGGACGATCCATCGTTGAACTAAATGACAAACGATGCGTGACGAGCAGGCGTTTTTGTCTTGTCTCTTGCCACTCGTCACTCTTCACTCTTGACTTTCTCGAATGATCATCGGCGTCCCAAAAGAAATTAAAGAGCAGGAGCAACGCGTCGCGCTGTTGCCGTCGGCTGTGAATCTGCTCACCCGCCGTGGCCATTCAGTGCTGGTGGAACAGAATGCCGGTATCGGCTCCGGTTATCCGGACGAAGATTACGTCAAAGCTGGCGGCGAAATTGTCGATCAAGCGAAAGACGTTTTCGCGCGCGCGGACATGATCGTGAAAGTGAAGGAGCCTCGGGAAGCTGAGTTTCCGCTGCTGCGCAAGGGCCAGATCCTTTTCACATATTTGCATCTGGCTGCGAGTAAATCTCTCACCGAGGCATTGCTGAAATCCGGCGTAACCGCAGTGGCCTATGAGACCATCCAAGTCGATCACCGTTTGCCGCTGTTGGAACCGATGAGCGAGATCGCCGGTCGCATGTCGGTAGTGATGGGCGCGAATTTTCTGGCAAAATACAATGGCGGCAGCGGAGTGTTGCTCGGCGGCGTGCCGGGAGTGTTGCCCGGGCGAGTAGTGGTTATCGGAGGCGGCACTTCGGGCGTGAACGCCCTGCGCATGGCAAAGGGCCTCGGCGCGGACGTGACTATTCTGGATATCGATGTTGAGCGTTTGCGCTTTCTCGATGTGGCAATGGACAATTTGCACACGCTTTACTCGAACGAAGCGAACCTGAACGATCTGATGCCGGATTGTGATCTGCTCATTGGCGCTGTGCTCTTGCCGGGTGCGAAAGCACCGAAGCTCGTCACGCGCGCGATGCTGCGGAAAATGAAGCGCGGCAGCGTCCTGGTGGATATTTCCATCGATCAAGGCGGCTGCGCGGAAACATCGCGACCAACCACGCACCTCGATCCCGTCTATGTCGAGGAAAACGTTACGCACTATTGCGTGGCAAACATGCCCGCAGCATACGCGCGCACTGCCACGCAAGCCCTCACCAATGTCACCTATCGTTACGTGGAATTATTGGCCGATTTTGGACTTGAGGGCGCGTGCAAAAAACAGCCTGCTCTCATTGGAGGCATCAACACTCGCGACGGGCGACTTACTTGTTCAGCGGTGGCGGAAGCGCACGGACTCAAATACGAGCCTCCGCTCTAGCCAGCGCTGATCAAAGACTTCGCGCTGAAAAGTTACTCTCCATCCTACCCAAAAACCGCCTTGCTCCATTTATCTGATTACAGCAATGTGCCGTTTCAAGTTAACATCTATGAAAAAATATATCTGTATTCTGGCCGGCACCGCGCTCCTCGCGGCGTGTGAGCAAAAGACCGAGACAACTCAGCCGGTGACTACTCCGGCACCTACCAGTACACTACCAGCAGCGGCTGGAGCAGTTAGTGAAGGAGCCAGCCCCGCTGCAGCGGGGTCTCCCGCCGCAACAAGTGAATCGCCCGCGGGAGCAGCTGAATCGCCGGCTCAGTCGCCACCCAGTTCGTAAATTCCGGCTTTCCTCTTGCGTCTTCCCCCGAGGCTGCCGTCGGGGGAAGATTTCTGCTGTACACTCGCGCGGGATGCAGCCGCCAAGTTCGTTCTCTTTTCCAAAATTCCGGCGCCTGACGCGCGCGTCAGAATATCAGCGCGTGAAACGAGAAGGGTCCGTACGAACCGGCAAACTGCTAACGCTCGGCGTAGTACCGGTCCAGGATTCTGACCTATGCCGTGTAGGCTTTGTCACGTCGCGTCACGTCGGGGGGGCGGCTGTTCGCAATCGTGTTCGGCGTCGTCTGCGGGAAATTGTGCGCCAGCACCAGCATCACTTGCGGGAAGGCATTTGGATCGTGCTCGTTGCAAGGAAAGATGCCGCCACCGCGGACTATCGCGCGCTGGAAGATGAGTGGTTGCGTCTGGCAAGTCGCGCTTCTATCCTGCTTTGATGGTCTGGCTGGTTCGTTTTTTGATTTGCATTTATCAGTGCATGCTCTCGCCGTTGCTGCGTTTGCTTTGCGGTCCTGACTCCGGCTGCCGATTTACGCCGACTTGTTCAGCATATTTTTTGGAAGCAGTCGAGCTGCACGGGATCCGCGACGGAAGCTGGCTGGGATTGAAGCGTCTCGCTCGATGCCAGCCTTGGGGCGGGTGCGGATATGACCCTGTTCCTGAAGGGGAAGAATGCAATATCGAGCATCCGGTATCCGGTATCGGAGCCAGTGCTGAATAGCCGTTCGCGTTAATTTATGGATCGAACTGCATGGATTGTCGTCGCCCTTTGTGTGATCGGGCTCGTTCTTTGGGAATTCTATCTGGCAAAACAGATGGGTCCCAGACCTGCTCCGGTTAGCGTTGCGCCGGGACGCCTTTCCCCCACGGCCACTCCCGCAATTCTCGCGCCTTCACCATCGCCGACTCCCGTTGCCGAAACTTCTCCAGGCGTTGGGCCAACTCCGAGCTTCGCTGAAAAGATCGAGACATTGCGCAATTCAGACGTCGAGCTGCATCTGACAAATCGCGGCGGTGGAATTAAGGAAGCGCTCCTGCTCAAGCAAATAGCCGAGAAAGGGCAGCGCGTCGCCGTGAACTCGGATCAAAGCGCACCTATCGGCGCAATTTTAGAGCAACCGGCCACGCCAATTCTCCCGGAGTTTACAGTTTCTGCGCAATCGGATTCGGTGCAATTTGAACGCACAGCGGCCGAGGGGATCGCGATCCGAAAAAAGTTCTTTTTCGAGAAATCTCCCGAGAACAAAGACAACTACGTGATCGAAATGGACGTCGATCTGGAGAATCGAGGCGATAAGCCGTATCAAAGCGGAGGCTACTTTGTCGCGCTTGGTTCCGCGGCCTCGATTCATCCGAGAGATTATCCCTACTACTCAAAGCTGCTCTGGTATACTGCTGGGAAAGGTCTGAACGGAAAAGACGTGGGTTGGTTTGCCGCCAGTCCTGGTTTTTTCGGTCTGAACCCGCGCGCTGCCCGTCCCTTTTATCAGGAGAACATTGCCGGGGCGGAATGGGTCGCGGTCACCAATCAATTTTTTACTACATTAATGGTGCCGCTCACTGCCAAAGCAACTGCCGTCTGGGGTCGGCGTTTTGATATCGATCACGGGCAGGATCAGAAATTGAACGCAATTGAGGGAGCGTTGGGCATGCCGGGGTTCCAGTTGCAACCCGGGCAAACATATGACGCGCGTTTTGAAATCTATGCTGGGCCCAAGATTTACAATCGTCTCGCGCAACTTGCTCACAATGAAGCCGAGGTAATGGACTTCAGCTCATTCACAATACTCAAGGTGATATGCCAGCTTCTGCTCAACTTTCTGAATCTGCTGCACCATTGGCTCGGGAATTACGGTGTTGCTATCCTCGCTCTTACTACTGTCATCAAGCTGACGCTCTGGCCGCTTCAAAACCAAGCGAACCGTTCCATGCGCAAGATGGCTGCGCTCTCGCCGAAGGTACAGGAATTAAAGGACAAGTATAAAGACGACCCTACCCGGATGAACCAGGAGATGATGAAGCTGTACAAGCAATACGGCATCAACCCGGTGGGCGGCTGTTTGCCCATGGTTATCCAAATTCCGATCTTTTTCGGCTTGTTCACGATGCTCGGTCGCGCGGTGGAACTGCGCAATGCAACATTTCTCTGGGTAAAGGACCTCTCACAACCCGACATCTTGTTGGTCATTCCAGGAATGGGTTGGATCCCGTTCTTCGGGATTCCGAGCGTCGGATTGCCTATCAATATTCTTCCGATCCTTATGGGTGCGACCCAGATTTGGCTCATGGCCATGACACCCAAGACAGGCGATCCTACGCAACGCCGAGTGATGATGTTTACGCCGCTGATCTTCCTGTTTATCTGCTACAATTTTGCCGCAGCTCTTGCTTTGTATTACACTGCACAAAATCTTTTCAGCATCCTGCAATTTTATCAGAATAAACGACAACCCCCGCCCACACTCGAAAAAGTTGCGTCTGCTGGAAAACGAAAACGATGATGACGCCGAAAGATCTGCTCGACACCATGCTCGGTTATCTCGGCTTCGTTGCGGAAATCGAGGAAACCACCAACGAAGGCGGGAACCCAACGCTGCAGATTTATACCGAAGAAAGCCGGCGCCTCATTGGGCGGAACGGCGAGACGCTCGAGGCAATTCAGTTTTTGCTAAACCGACTGTTGCAGGCCAAAGACAAAGACGCAGAAAAAGTCATCGTCGATTGTGAACACTACCGTTCCATGCGCGAAGATCGGATTGTGCAACGCGTGCGAGAATTGGCGGACCGCGTTCGCATCACGGGCCGTTCGCTTCAGCTTGAACCGATGAATTCCTACGAGCGGCGTCTCATCCATAATGCTTTTAAGGACGACCCCGAGGTCGCAACCTGGAGCCCATCCGACTCGGCGCGCATCAAGCAAATCACCTTGCTAAAGCGCCGGCCGAAAAAGGAGACAGCCCAAGGCGCGACGGCTTCCTAGTCGTCGAATTTTCTGTAGCGGCGCTCTATGAGCGCCGGGCTTGAGTTCGGCCGCAGGGATCCTCAGCGGTCACAGACCGCCGCTACAGTTTTCGCTGAAGGCGCGCGACATCGGTGCCGCTTCCGGCGCGCACGTCCGGTCGCCACCGAAACTTTTGCAGAATCGGATTCGGCTTTTCCTCAACAGCGTCGGCAATAATTTCGCCAAGCACGGGCGCAAACTTAAATCCATGTCCACAATCCCCCGCGGCGATTACTAATCCTTCGCGGTCCGGGTGGGGTGCGATCCAGAAATGCCCATCGTGCGTATCGCAATACATGCAGACGCGAGAGTAAACGATTGGCGCATCAGCCAGTGAAGGAAATGTCGATGCTAAAAATTCGCGCAAGTTACTTTCATCTTCGGGAATAACAGCGCGTTTGGGAGACTCGGGCGACATCTCCCGACCAGGACCGTGATTTGCGATCTTCACCACACCTTCGCGATTAGTTGGAAATCCGTAGTAGCCGGTCGTCGTAATGTCCGCGCCGAAAACCGGAAAACGCTCGGCTGCGAATAGCTCAGGCTGTCGAGGCTTCAGGTGGAACACCGGCTGGCCGTTGACACGGAAGAATTTTTTCGTGAACGGCAGTAGATACGGCGTCCAAGCGCCGACAGCCATTACGACGAAATCACCAGCGATTTTGTGACTGTAGGGGAAGCCGTTGGCTTCCCGCGGGACGCTGACAGCGTCCCCTACAGAATCTGCAAGGACGACTCCATGCACGCCACCGCCATCCTCATCCAGCGCGACAAACTGTGCGCCTTGGCGCAGTTCAATCCCGAGCGATTTAGCGCGCCCAATTAACGTTGCAACAACGTGACCGCTTTCCGCATATCCGGCCTCCAGCTCCAGCACTCCATCTCGATAAAGTTCCGGATTCCACGCCGGAAACCGTTTCCATAATTGCGCCGAGTTCATGCGCTCAATTTTGTGCCCGCGTTTCTGTAGCATTTTGAAACTTTCGCGTTCGAAATCCCCCGGCTTCATTTCCCTGCGGCGCACGAACATCACGCCGACTTCGTGATACAAATCCACACCGAATTCCTCGTTCCATTTGCGCCAGAGTTTGATCGAGCGATCGGCCAGCGCGGTATAATCCTCATCCGCGCCGTAAGCCCGGCGCACCGCCTTGCTGATATCAGTGGACGCCGCAAGCGGGTGTGGCAATGGCCCAGGATCAACGAGCACAACCTTATGGCCGCGTTTCTTTAATTCGATTGCGGCCGTCACCCCATTAATTCCCGCACCAACGACGATGACTTTTGACATTTTTACAACAGCCCCGAAACATTCGGGGTTGTAGGGGCGCTTGTGTCAAGCGCCGATCCTATCGCAGCGCGCGTTCCCGTTCGAGCAGGGTAGGATGCGAGTAATAAAAGCCGCTGTAGAGCGGATGCGGAGTGAGATTGCTTAGATTTTTTTCGCTCAGTTTGCGCAGTGCATGTACCATCGACTGCGCCTCTCCCATCGCCGCACGCGCGAACGCGTCCGCCTCATATTCGAAACGGCGCGACCAGCCGTTAATGAACGGCCCAAGCCAGAAAATTATCGTTCCCGCCAGCAGGCCAAAGAGCAGCAACGCAGGGACGGTATTTGCGGCAGCAAAGCCTGTCCGATGCTCAAAACCAAACGCGTGATAAAACCATTGCTGACGTGCCAGCCACGCGATCGCGGCGAACGCCACGAAGACGCCAGCGATGGAAACGCCGAGTAATTTTACTACGTGGCGCTTTTTATAATGTCCGATTTCGTGCGCGAGTACCGATTCCAGTTCGGGTTCGGTAAGCTGCGCCATGAGTGTGTCGAACAGAACGATTTTTCGAAAACGCCCGAATCCAGTGAAGAAGGCGTTGGAGTGGCGCGAGCGTTTGCTGCCGTCCATCACCTCGATGCTACGCGTGGGGAAGTTGGTACGCTGTGCCAATGCAAAAAGGCGGTCGCGCAACACTCCGTCCGGCAGCGGCGTGAACCTATTGAAAAGCGGCATGATCACTGCCGGTGCGATGAGCAGCAGCAGCAGTTGAAACGCGATAACAACCGCTGTTGCCCAAAGCCACCAGTTTGCGCCGGTCCACTCGATCAGTTTTAAGATCAGCGCGAGTAACGGATAGCCAAGCAGCGCCGCGATCAGAAATCCTTTCACGCGATCGAGGATCCACGTCCTCATTGCCGTGGTGTTAAAACCAAATCGCTCTTCCAGTTTGAACTGCGCGTACCAGGCGAACGGCAAGCCGAGGATGCTCAGCGCAATGCCAACGACGAACAGGAAACCGGCTATCGCCCAAATCGACATGCCGAAGTTTGCGGTCAATCTTTCAAATATCCACGGCAACACGCCACTGAAGAGCACTGCGATGAGCACCAGGGCGTCGAAAACGCTGGCAAGATTTCCGAAACGGCCCTTGGCCAGGGTATAAGCAACCGACCGGCGATACGTTGTCTCGTCAACGATTCCGCGAAATGCAGTCGGGACTTCGTTTGCATTCGCGCGCACGTGATTTTGGTTCAACCAGCTCAGCCAGAGTTCAGCAATAGCGCGTGCAAGAATGAGAACCAAAGCAATGATGGCGAACGACGGCATCTGATACTGACGTTTGCGTTATATGTTATATGATTAGCCGCGGTGAAAACGACGCGAGGACGCGTGCGCACTCCCAAAGCTTCGCGAAACAGGAATCCACTTTCCTGAATTTCGCACGAAGTGCTTTTGGAGTGCGATGAATCCTCGCATCGCTTTTCTTCTCCTCATTTCAGTGCAACATGCGAAAGACAGTAGCAGGGCACTTAATTCACTCACCGAACTCAAAAATGACTTTGCCGCTGCGTTTGCTTTGCGCGGCATGCTCGACTGCCACTTTCGCTGCGCTTAGCGGGTAAGCTTTTTCGACCTTTGTCTTTAACAGGCCGCGTTTTGCCATTTCAAAAAGTGACCGGAACGCTTCCATGCGCTGCTCTTTGGTAGCGTGGTCGTACCATTTGTTGATCCAGATGCCGCGGAAACGCAGGTCTTTGAAAATCAGCAAGCCGTTGGGAATTTTGAGCGGCTGCAGGCTCATTGCTCCGAAAGTGACCAGGGTCGATCCAGGCGCGAGACAATTTGCGAGACGCAAGGCGCTCGGGCCGCCAACGGCGTTCAATCCCAAGCGGATCGGTGCGCCGCCAGTAGCGTTCTTCACTTCTTCGCGAAGATTTTCGCCATCGACAAGCGCGACGTCGCCGCCTTCCGCACGTAGTTCGTCAATCAATTCCGCGCGTCGGACAACGTTCACCGTTTTGTAGTCCAACTCGTGTGCGATTTGAATCACCGCGCGGCCGGCAGCGGAGTTTGCTGCGTTTTGTATGAGCCAATCTCCTTTTTTGAGATCGACGTAATCGCGCAGCAACCGCCACGCCGTCATCGGATTGATTTTTAACATGGCTGCATCCACAGGCTCAATTCCCGCAGGCACAACGACTAGGTCTTCGGCTTTTATGGCAACGGCGTCCCGCCATGTGCCGACGTTATGCGGCAAAATCACCAGGTCGCCCTCGGCGACGTTCGCCACGTTCGCGCCAACTTCAGCAACCACTCCAGCGCCTTCAAATCCGGGCGTCGCCGGCAACTCCGCTCGCACCGGATATTTTCCTTCGATCTGGTTTAGGTCAGCCGGATTGATCGGTGCTGCGCGCATTTTCACCACCGCTTCGCCCGGGCCTGCCGTCGGCCATGACCGCGATTCCACACGTAAGACGTCCGCCGGATTTCCGTGCGTATCGTACACAGCTGCGGTTATATTTTTACTCATCGATGGCAGCGCAAGCTCACGCGTCTAAGGAGAATCTGCAAACCGGCGCGCGCGTCGCGTTGTTTGGTCTCGTGATCAACGTCATACTGGCATCGGGAAAAATTCTCGCCGGCGTTTTCGGGCACGCATACGTGTTGATCGCCGACGGCATTGAATCCGCCCTCGATGTTGGCGGGTCGATTGTGATCTGGGCTGGACTAAAAGTTGCTGCCCGCCCGCCTGACGCCACCCATCCATACGGTCACGGCAAAGCCGAACCACTGGCGGCCATTGCAGTCGCGGTTGGCGTTCTCGTCGCTGCGCTTGGCCTTGCAGTTCTCAGCGTACGCGGACTTTTTCTGCCACATCACGCGCCTGCGGGCTTCACGCTGGTTGTTCTGATTGTCACTGTGGCAGTGAAAGAAATCTGGTTCCGTTACGTGAATCGCTTCGGCCGCGATATCGATAGCACCGCCATCAAAACCGACGCCTTGCATCATCGCATTGATGCAATCGTTTCGGCAGCTGCATTCGTCGGCATTACCATCGCGCTTGTCGGCGGCGCAAAATGGCGTAGCGCAGATGATTGGGCTGCGCTGTTTGCTTGTGCGATAATCGCGGCTAATGGCGCACGCCTGCTGTGGCCTGCATTGCGAGAGATCATGGACACAGCGCCGCGCGGAAAAATTGTCGATGTGGTACAAAGGGCCGCGTGTTCCGTCGATGGCGTAAAGGCAATTGAAAAACCACGCATCCGTAAAATGGGCCTGGAGTTTTATGTCGATCTTCACGTCGGCGTGGACGGCGATATTTCCGTGCGCGAAGGCCACCGCATCGCGCATCGAGTGAAGCGTGCGGTGCAGGAATGTGACAAACGCATCGCGGACGTGCTCGTGCACATCGAGCCTCGGGAAAGCATGTAGCCGCGAACGCTGTAGGGGAAGCAGACTGCTTTCCATGGGACGCCAACGGCGTCCCCTAAAGATTGCGCACGAGATGGACGATTGTTTCGGTCAAGGCCTTGCGAGCATGCGCAACTCGAATCCCAAAGCGGACCAATCGCCAGAGCGACGCTGGATTCTTTAGAACATATAGAGACAACTGGCGGTAGTCGGTTCGTTGTCGCTCCATATCGAACAAGATTTTCGCCGGTGCCGGGAACGCTTGGCGCGGTGTATCAGTGATTGCACGAAGCGAAAGCAAAGGAACTCCATGCTCAGCGCATGCGCGCGCAATGAATTCCGTTTCCATATCCACGGCGGCTGCGCCCGATACGCGCGCGATTCTATTTCGCTCATCACTGGAATCGATCAACGCTGACACAGTCAATAGTTCGGCCATGTGAATTGGAAAGCTTAAAAGGAGTGAGGCCCGGTCATTCAGGTCAATCGTCGAAAAATTCTTCGCCAGCAAAAGATCACCGACTTCCAATTCATCATTGAGCGCGCCTGCAAATCCGGTGCTGATCAAAAGATCGAATTGCTGATCTTGGAGAAATTTTCCGATCCGTTGCTCGCAAATCTTTTCCCCCACGCCGGTATGAAGGACTTCGATCATTCGATCTTCCACCGTACCCCGGACGATTCTTACGCCATTGCGCTCACTGCCGGTTCTATCGCGGAGAAGCCGCAGGAATTCCGAGCTTTCCTCCGGCAAAGCAAACGTGACCGCGATCATTAACGTTTTTGCGACGCCTCGACGATCTGCACAACAAGGCTCTTCTTCTCTGCTGTGGCCGGGGTTGTGTCTGTGGCCAGAGTCGGCTTGCCCGCCGTAGCCTCGGCGGAAGCGGGTGCCTCCCGTTTTTCGCCGATGCCTGACGCAATCGCGGCGCGAAATTCCAGTTCGCGATTCGATGGCAGATCGACAAGGACGCTGAGCCGGCCCCCGTCAGGAAGTCCCTTTGTAGCGGAACCGCCAAAATGCGAAGTAATCGTGACAACTTCATCTGCGACAGCATCCAATTTCCCTGTTGCGGCTGGGATGGTGATTTCGCTTACCCCTAACGGGTTCGGCGCTGGCGTCAGGGTCGCCGCCGCGCGCTCGATGGACTTTGCGATCTGCGCGCGCATTTGCGTTTCGAGCAGCGCCCGATTCTGATTTTTCGTTTCGTGTCTGGCGATTAACCAGAGACCGAATCCCACATTTACAGCCATGAGAACGATAAACGCTGTGCCTACGCGAAGCGCCGTTTTTCGCCCTTGCTCCGTTACATCGGGCCTCGGTGGCAACAGCACCTCGCGAGAGTCGCCGCGCATTCCCGCGTGAATCCGTAGCGCCACGGCAAGTTCGCGCTGCAATTGCTTATCCGAGATTAGTTGCTCCTCCAGCGCGGTCCGTTCCGTCGCCGATAGCCGGCCCTCGAGATAGTCAAAAAGCTTGTCGGGATTCATAATTCAAGGAGTTCGAAAGCGTCACGCCAGAGGTCGTTGCACGCAATGGCTAAGTAGGGCCGAAGCCGGCTAGGCATCTGCTCTAAAATTAATTCGTGTGATTTCGCGTGAATCGCGGGCACTTTTTCACTCACTAATGAAGGATCCACAGGATGTCGGAGACACGCCGCCCGAGGAATTCCGCAAACAGTTGCATGAGCTTGCGGACTGGATCGCGGACTTTCGCGGAAATATCGAGTCATTGCGCGTTGCGCCTAACGAGAAGACCGGACCAGTTCTTGCACAGCTTCCGACGCAGCCGCCCGAAGACGGCGAGCCTTTCGGAAAAATTCTCAGCGACGTCGATCGCCTGATCGTTCCCGGCATGGTGCACTGGAGTCATCCGATGTTCCTCGGCTATTTCGGCTGGACGATCACCGCGCCGGGAATTCTCGGTGAAATCCTCAGCGCGCCGTTAAACGTCAACGCAATGACATGGCGCACCTGCCCGGCTGCCACCGAGTTGGAAACAGTCGTCATCGATTGGCTGCGGCAATGGCTCGGCTTGCCTGACGATTTCGGCGGCGTGGTTTACGACACGGCGTCAGTAGGAGTCATGCATGCGCTGGCGGTCGCGCGCGAACAGATCGCGCCATCGACGAGAAAACTTGGGCTGACTAATCGCGATCTGCCGCGCTTTCGTATTTACACTTCCAATCAAGCGCATAGCTCTGCCGAAAAGACAGCAATCGCCCTTGGGATTGGCGAGGAAAATGTGATCCGCGTTCAGAGTGACGAGGAATTTCGAATGGACGTGGGTTCGTTAGGCAAAACCATTGCGCAAGATCAGCAGCGAGGTTTTCAGCCGATGGCAGTCGTCGCGACTGTGGGCACAACTTCGGCCGCGAGCGTCGATCCGATTCCTGAGATCGCGAAGATTTGCCGGGAACAAAAAATATGGCTGCACATCGACGGCGCTTACGGCGGCGGGTTCGCCATGTTGCCGGAATATCGATGGATAAGTGGCGGGTGGGGGATGGCTGACTCCATCGTCATCAATCCGCACAAGACGCTTTTTGTGCCGCTGGATTTCAGCGTGCTTTACGTGCGCGACCTGGAGCGGTTGCGTCGCGTGTTTACGCTGGTGCCTGAATACCTGCGCGGGGACACTGTCGAAGCCGAAAAGAACTACATGGATTACGGGATCCAACTCGGCCGAAGATTCCGTGCGCTCAAAGCGTGGGTGATCTGGCGCTCGTTAGGCCGTGCCGGAATTGTGGCGCGTCTGCGTGAACAAATCCGCCTTGCAAACCTGCTCACCCACGTGATCAAAACCGACAACCCCGAAACAATCGAGGCTCGCCAAAGCGTTCGGAGTCGGTTCGAGCTCGCTGCTCCGGTCAGCATGGGGGTCGTTTGCTTTCGTTGGGTAGGGTCGGCGCGCCGCGGTGTCCCTACCAATGAAGAACAACTCGATAAATTAAACAGCGAACTCGTGGAGCGAATCAATGCCTCCGGACGCGCTTACCTTACGCAAACCACATTGCGCGGCCGTACAGTGATGCGAATTGGGTTTGGCAACGTGCTCACGACGGAAGAACATCTGCGCGAGGCGTGGCAATTGATCCGGGAAACGGCAGACGCGCTGTCACCCGCATAGGTTCCTCCTTCCAAACTCCAAGTTCGCGGCGGCGAATCCGTCCTTTGGCGGACTCCAGAGACGCGCCAACAAGTAAATCATCCGCAACCTGTCATGTTGAGCGAAGCGAAACATCTCTGATTGTTGCACTCGGAACCGGCAACCAGATAACCAGAGATCCTTCGCTTTGCTCAGGATGACAATATGTCTTGGATTTTGAAGTTTGGTCATTGATTGGATGTTGGAGTTTGGGATTGGAAATTTTCGAAATTTGCGACTGAGCCTCGACGCCGTTACAATTTTCATCCGTTATGATGAAGGCACTGCGCAGGCACAAGGACTGGCTGATGATCGTCATCGCCATCCTGGCGGTCCCGTTCGTTTTTTATTTTGTGCAAAGGCCGGATTACGGCGCGATGCGCTCCGATCAATTCGCTCGCGTGTACGACCGAAATATTTCGATGCTCGAAGCGCAGCAAATTGCCCGGCTACTCAGCTTGGCGCAGGCGATCGGCATGTCTGAGTTCGTCCAGACACTGGCGGGAGGGGCCACGCCGAACCAGAACCAGGGCGCGGTCCAGTTCATTATTAACTTGCTGGTCCTGCGCCACGAAGCACAGCGGCTCGGTCTTCGTCCAGACAGTTCTGAAATCGCAGATGTGGTTCGCAAGTTGCCGGGTTTTCAGGGCGAATCGGGCTTCGACATGAACAAGTTCAGTGAGTTTGTTCGGACCGTCTTGGGCCCGATGGGCTTGGGCGAAGAGCATATCGAGCAGCTTGTTCGCGATGAGCTTTGCCTCAATGAGATCAAGCGGCTCCTGGCGGCGGGCATTTCGATTTCCAAAGGCGAGTTCGACGAAAATTTTCAGCGCGCCTATGACAAATTCTACGTAAACGTCATTCGATTTCACTCCGCCGATTTCGATAAAGAGATCAAAATTAACGATGAAGATGTGCAGAAGTATTACGACGCGCACAAGACCGAGCTCAAGACCGACGAGAAACGCAAGGTACAATTTGTGAATCTCGGCTTGAGCGAGGACCAGAAGAAGTTGACGGGGAAAGAAAGAATCGACGTTTTGCAAAAGCTCGCTGATCGCGCGACCGATTTCACTCAAGCGCTATTGGAAAAAGGCGCGGATTTCAAGCAGGCGGCCGAAAAATTCAACTTGCCAGTGCATGAAACCGGCGAATTTACGGCAGCGGCGCCCGACCCGCAGTTGAAAGTGGATGTGCAGCTCGGCGCCGCGGGTTTCAAACTATCGGCGCAGGAACCAAACAGTGATCCGATTCAGGTGGCGGACGGATTTTATATTCTACATCTCGTTGGGGTAACTGAGCCGCGGCCTCTTGCGCTTGAAGAAGCCAAACCAAAAATTATGGACGCGCTTAAGAAGTCGCGGGCCCGCGAGCTCATGTCAACGAAAGGCCCGGAGCTGGTGCAGCAACTCCGTGAAGCAACGAAGTCTGGACAATCACCCGATGTGGCCATTCAAAAGGCGGGCGCAAAATCTGAGAAACTCCCGCCGTTTTCGTTGTTCGAGGAGGAGAAACCAAAATCTGAAGGCAAGGAAACGAACCAGGGCGAGGAACCAAAGAACGAGGCGCCTTTACAAAGCAAGGAACCGACCAACGCACCGCTCCCCCAAAGCAAGGGACCGAAAAACGAACCGGCTTCCCAGGGCACGGAAGCGAAGAACAAGCCCGCTTCGCAAGGCAAGAAATCAAAGAACGAACCGCCATCTCAAGGCAAAGAACCGAAGAGCGAGCCGCTGGCGCAAGGCAAGGAACCAAAGAACGAGCCGCCATCTCAAAGCAAGGAACCGACCAACAAGCCGTCTGATCTTCTCGCTATCAAACAGGCCGTGGCATTCCTGAGCCCCGGCGAGATCAGCGATTTTTCTCCGTCGGGTACTGATGGGTTTATCGCTATTTTGGAGAAACGTGAGCCAGCCGCTGATGCTGATGCTGGCGAGAAGAAGGCAGCGTTTGAAAAAAGGCTTCTCGACAACAAGGAGCGCATTGTTTTGTACGAATGGTTACGCGACCGGCAGCAAGCAGCCGGTTTACAATTCAGCAAAGGCTGAGGAAGAACGGATGTCGGGCGGTATCGTAACAGAATCCTCCTCGCTCTCGTCGTCGTCCTCGTAATCGGAAGGAAACGCTGAATCGAGGACGAGGAGGAGTACGAGAACGAATGCCAAATGGCCACAGTTAACGAGATCTTTGACGATGCCAGCGGTGACTTAGCGATCGGCGACTTGGAGGCTGCGGTCGAGAAATACCGTCGTTGCGTCGAGCTTGATCCTGATTTTTTCGACGGCTGGCACGCGTTCGGAATGGCGCTAATGAAACTCGGCCGCTTTGCGGAGGCGATCGAAGCAGGCAAAAAAGCCGTGGAGCTTCGTCCCAACGATCAAATCGGTTGGACAAGTCTCTCGCTGTTTTACAATCGGGCTGGCAACGTCAAGGAAGCCGAGGCCGCCGGGGCAAAGGCAAAGATACTGAGCTGGGGCGGCAAAATTGGGTAGGGCGGGCTCGCCGAGCCCGCCGCGGCGCGCCCTACCAAATGTTTACGCGCTTATCACCCGCGCGAACCATCGGCGATCCGTCGGGGATGTTAAACGCCTTCTGAAACTCCGGCAGGTCCGAGAGCGGGCCGTTCACGCGAAATTGCGCTGGCGAATGTGGATCGGTGGTCAGGCGGAGTTTCTGGTCCTCATCCCGGATTTTCTGTCGCCAGATCGCAGCGAAAGACAGAAAGAAGCGTTGCTCCGGCGTGAAGCCGTCGATCTTTTTGTTCCGTTCCTCGGGATGTTTGTCGAGCGCCTTCTGCAACGCAGCGTAAGCGAGTTTCACTCCGCCGATATCCGCGATGTTTTCGCCCTGCGTCAACTCGCCGTTTACATGCAAGCCAGGCAACGGTTGATATTCGTTGTATTGCTGCACGATCGCACCCGAGCGTTTCTTAAATTCCTCGGCGGACTTCGGTGTCCACCAATCGCGCAAGTTGCCTTTGGCGTCGAACTGCCGTCCCTGATCATCGAAGCCGTGCGTCATCTCATGGCCGATGACGGCGCCAATCCCGCCGTAATTCACTGCCTGGTCGGCGTTCGGATAGAAGAACGGCGGCTGCAGAATGCCGGCTGGAAACACGATTTCGTTCATGTTCGAGTTATAATAAGCGTTCACCGTTGGCGGCGTCATCCCCCAGTCGGTGCGATCGACTGGTTTGCCGATCTTCTTAATGTCACGATCAGCCTCGAACTGTTCAGCTCGCAGCGCGTTCAAGACGTACGGGCCGCGGTCGATCTGGAGCAGTGAGTAATCGAGCCACTTGTCGGGGTAACCGATCTTTACCGTGAACGCAGCGAGTTTCTTGAGGGCTTCCTGTTTGGTCGGTTCGTCCATCCACTCGAGCGTTTTGATTCGATCGGCCAGTGCTTCCTTCAGATTGTTCACCAGTTCGAGCGCACGCTCTTTCGCCTCGGGTGGAAAATAAAAAGCGACGTACAATTTTCCGAGCGCTTCACCGATCTCGTCGTCCTCGGACAGGATCACCCGTTTCCAACGCGGCTTGATCTGCTCTGTGCCGCGCAGGACCCGATCTTTAAAATCGAAATCTTCGTCGACAAAATCCTTCGAAAGATCCGGCGCGGTCGCATCGATCAAGTGCCAGCGCAGGTATGCCTTCCAATCCTCTATCGATGCGGATTTAAACAAGGCGTTAGCCGCTTTGAAAAATTCCGGCTGATGCACGTTGATATCGCCCGGCGCGACCAGATCGATCGTCTTGAAGTAATCGCTCCAGTTCCAGTCTGGCGTCAGGTCCTGCAGCTGCCGCACACCCATCTTGTTGTAGTTCTTGATCGGGTCCCGCAATTGCACGCGGGTGCGCGACGCCTCAGCCAGTTTTGTTTCCAGCGCCAAAATCTTTTTCGCGTCTTCGGCCGCTTTGTCCGCAGGCTCGCCTAAGAGCGTCAGCATCTTCGCCACATGCGCGACATACTTCTGGCGCTTCTCTTTCATGTCGGCGTCCTGCTTGGTGTAGTAATCGCGATCGGGCATGCCGAGCCCGCCCTGTACCGCCTGCGCGATGTCGCGCGAGCTGTCCTTCGCATCCTGACCTGCGCCAAACCCGAAAAATGAGCCAATGCCAATTGTGTGCAGATGCGCGATTTCCTTGAGCAGATCAGCGCGGTCTTTAATGGCGTCGATGCGCTGGAACTCTTCTTCGAGCGGTTTGGTTCGCATGGCCTCGATTGTTTTCTCGTCCATGCCGCTGGCGTAGTAATCGCCCACCTTTTGTGGTTCTGGCGCGAGCTTTGGATCGACCTGCGTTGTCGAGGCCTTCTCCGCGATCGCGTGCAGCGCGTCGTTGTTGCGCTCGATCAATTCATTGAACGCACCCCATCGGGAATACTCCGGCGGGATCTCGGTGCGCTTGATCCACGCACCATTGGCATAGCGGAAAAAATCATCGCTAGGCTTGACCGACGTATCCATGTTCTTCGGATCGATCGGCGGCGGACTTTGTTGGACTTGCTGCTCTGTTGCAGCGCACAGGCCGGTTGCGCAAATGAATGGGATAAGGATGAGAAATGATTTCATGAGTTTGAAGACGAAACGATTACTGCGACTTGTCATTGATCCGAATTAGACCTACCAGACGCGCTTCCGTTGAAGCAACGAGAGAGTCCGGGTAGCCCACGCGTTCGGCGATCGCGGACTTTGCTGGCATTTCATCGTCGTCCCGGCAACTGAGTTCTAAGGAAAGACTTTTTCGGCGCGACGCCGAAACCAGCACGCGAGACACGCGCGCTACCCAAGCCGTACCCTACAGTTGTTCGATTTGATAGCCGCGTTTTTGCAATAGCGCAATCACACCCCGCGGCCCGGCAAAATGCAGCGCGCCCGCAACAATCGCTGTCGGCTTGCCACTCTTCAA
>QHRD01000106.1 GCA_003220005.1 Verrucomicrobiota bacterium
CAAGCCTGAGCTGGTTCCGATCATCGCCGATCGTGCGCATGCGCATGGACTGCGCGTAAGTGGGCACGTCCCCGCATTTATGTCAGCACGCCAATTCGTTGAAGGTGGCGCTGATGAAATTCAGCACCTCAATTTTATTGTGCTCAATTTTCTATTTCCCGAAGTGAAGGAAACGCGCAATCGCGATCGGTTTATCAAAGTCGCCGAGCGCGCCAGGGAATTTACTCCGGACAAACCCGAGGTGCGCGAGTTCATCGATTTTCTTCGGCAGCATCACACCGTACTCGATCCAACAATGAACGCGTATGAAGCGCTCTTTTGCGGCGATCCAAGCGCGACTACGCCCGGCCTGGAAGAAATCGTGCCGCGCTTTCCGCCGCAGGTACGGCGGGCGATGCGCAGTGGCGCGCTCGAAGTTCCTCCCGATAAACAGACGGCTTATCACGACGCTTTCCCGACTATGTTGCGTTTGCTCAAGGCAATTTATGACGCGGGCGTCACGATTATTCCAGGAACCGATGCGCTCCCCGGATACACGCTCCACCACGAACTCGAGCTTTATGTACGCGCCGGGATCGCTCCGGCTGAAGTTCTACGCATGGCAACGTGGACGCCCGCGTTGGTAATGGGCGTGGACAAAGAGCGTGGCGTCATTGCCCCGGGGAAGCTAGCTGACATGATTCTCGTGGACGGCGACCCGACAAAAAACATCGGGGACCTCAGCAAGATCACGACGGTAATTAAAGGCGGAAAAGTTTACGACCCGAAGGCGATTGAAAAACAGGCGGCCATACGTGCTGCGGGCGCCCAACCGCGTAAACGCGGAACTCCGAACATAGTGCAGAGCTCGCTACGCCGGAAGGAGAATCAACGCAGCGGCCGTTTAATCCATGCCCACACTTCGGCCCGCAGCCGCAGTGTTTGTCAAAAATCTAAACAAAGCCGGATGTTCAAAGACCGTGACATTGGCCAACGCCATAATCGCTGCCGCTATATCCGCAACTTCGGTCGCCCGGCCTTCCGGACCGCCTTTCCAAAGTTTTTTGAGGTCCTGAACTATTTCTTTTTCAATGTCCTTGCGCGTGGCATTCGCAGCCTCCGTATTTAAATACTCAAGAATTGAATCGAATTCTGCCCGATCGAGCCAGATGCCGTGACATTTTGGGCACCAGTCAATGACGATCGACGATTTCCCGAACGCGACCGAAAGCATTTTGCCGTGGGATTTCGGGCAAGCGCGCTCGCTCGGAATGGCTGTAGTTTTATCGACGTTGCCGATCTCATCGTTTAGCCAATGCAGCCTTCCTTCCAGGGCCTTGTTCTTCAGCTTTCGCAATTCATCCTTGACGAGCCACATGCCATGGCAGTGAGGGCAAGCTTCGAAGTCCATCGAAAATATTGAGTACCGGTCCAGCGTTGTGCCATCAAGCGGACACTTGTCATTACTTCGCCCCACCTGTTTTGCGCCTTTGATCGGTTCCACTTCGACCTTGAATTTGTTCCGTCATCGAGATTCCGCAATTCGAATCCGGAATTTCCTTGTCTGTCGGTGATCACGCAAATTGCTACTGAAAAAAGCATTGACGGCGATCGAAAATCTGGACTCGATGATGGGATGAAGACAAAACAAATCATCATGAGTGTTTGTGTTGCTTTGGTCCCGATGACGTTAGCGTTCGCCGCAGGCGCCGAGGAGAAAGCGGTCCGCGATGCGGACGAGGAATGGTCGAAAGTGGCGGGTGCCAAAGATCTGGACAAGACGGTGGCGTTTTATGCCGATGACGCGATCGTTATGCCGCCGAACCAAGCGGCCGTGACGACAAAAGATGGAATCCGAAATCTTTGGAAAGGATTTCTCGACAGCCTCCAGGATATTAGTTGGAAAACCACGCGCGTGGAATTGGCGAAGTCCGGCGACATGGCCGTCTTAATCGGCACGTATGAGATGACGATGAAGGACGGCAACAAAGACAAAGGCAAGTATTGCGAGGTTTGGGAAAAGAAGGTCGGCGGAAAATGGAAAGTTAGGACCGACATGTTCAGTTCCGACCTGCCGGCGCAGCCTGCGACTTCACCGGCGCCCGGCGCGGCGGAAAAGAAATAGTGCCAGCGGCGCTGGCCGTTGACGAAGATGCCCATCACTACCTTCAACAGTCACACCGATGGACTCGAGCCGAGGCTGCGGAGTCGCGAACACTTCATCACGAACATCGATCTGGATGACGATCGGTGGTGGGTGCCATACGCCGAGGGTATTTGGTTCCAGCCTTGTTTGTTCAATGTTACGAGCGGCGGATTCAGCGTCGTGCTGAAAGGGCTGCCCGGGAAAATGGTCGGGACGCATTATCACGTTGGCACCGTTCATGGATATACGATGCGCGGTCACTGGCGATACCTGGAGCATGACTGGATCGCAAAGCCCGGAACATACATTTATGAACCAGCTGGCGAGGCTCACACTCTGGTGATTACCGAAGACTCCCCAGAACCGATGATTACGATTTTCGTGGTCGAGGGCGGCCTTATCTATCTCGACAAGGCACGAGATGGAAGTTTCGCAGCCTACGAAGACGGATTCACCCTTCTCGAACTGACTCGCAAGCATTACCGCGAGGCCGGTTTGGATGCGCGAAAGTTGGACCAGTTGGTTCGCTAGTCATCGTTTAACGACGATTTTGTTGCGTTTTTTGTAAAGCGTTTGATTCGCCCGCCTCCTGCGAGCTCACCGTTTGGGCTTCCCGAATTTGTTGCGTCATCGGAATTCTGCAATTCGATTTCGAATTTCTGGCTGTGCTGATGCGGGCGTAATGTCAGGTACAGTGTATGGAGAAAGGAGTGAGCCGATGACACAGACACAGGAATGGCCACGAATCGCGCTGGTGGGCGCAGGTGCGGTCGGTGGCTACTTTGGTGGCGTGTTCGCCCGCGCCGGCGCGCCGATTGTCTTCATCGGGCGAAAGCATTTCGCTGACGCGGTCAATGCGAACGGTCTCGTTCTGCACACTGCGCGGGGCCATGAGCAAATCCCGGTAAAGGCGACTACCGACATGAGCGCGGTTCGCGATTGCTCGCTGATCCTATTTTGCGTTAAAGCGAACGATACAACGCCGACCGCGATACAAATAGCTCCATTTGTTCGCCCGGATGCGACCGTGGTTTGCTTGCAGAACGGCGTGGACAATGCGGAGCGCGTTGGTGCGGCAACAAACGTCGCCGTGGTGCCAGCTGCGGTTTACGTCGCGGTTTCGGTGCCACAGCCCGGTCATGTGACGCATCTCGCGCGTGGGGACTTGATCATTGGTTCGCCGTCGCAGAGAACAACCGAACTAAAAAACGTTTTCGTCCGCGCAGGCGTTTCCTGCCGAATCTCAAAAAACATTGAAGGCGAACTGTGGGTGAAGCTCCTGTGCAACTGCGCGCTGAACGCGATCTCCGCACTGGGCCATGCACGTTATGGCCAGATTGCGCAAAACGCCGATGCAAAAAAGCTGATGGAACCTGTCGTGGATGAAGTACTGGCGGTCGCCAAGGCGAGTGGCGTCACATTGCCGGGAATCCGCGACTGCCAGTCCGGAATGGCGGCGGCAATGGAGATCGCAACACAAATGGGCGCCGCCTTTTCTTCGACCGCACAGGATTTAAATCGCGGCCGGCCGACAGAGATCGAGGCGTTGAACGGCTACATTGCCCGCCTCGGAGCGGACCTTGATGTACCCGTTCCCATCAATCACGCATTGTTCACGCTGGTGAAGTTAGCCGAGGAAAAAGCCGCGATTTAGGGGGCGGCAAAAAATTCTCAAAAAAAAGCTTGCATGCGCAATGCTGTTATAGTCAACTATAACACTATATGACGAAGGGCCCTGACCGAATCCGCGCGCCCGGTCACTTTGCCGAAGGGATGTTTGAAACACCTGATGAATCGTGAGTGGAATGATACTCAGCCCATTTATCGCCAGCTTCGCGATCGCGTCGTGCATATGATTCTCGACGGCGTGCTGAAGGAAGGCGATGCGCTGCCGTCGGTGCGCAATGTCGCCGCTGATTATCGGTTGAATCCGCTCACGGTGCTCAAAGCTTATCAGGAGTTGGTGGACGAGGAACTGGTCGAAAAGCGACGTGGCCTCGGAATGTTCGTCAAGGACGGCGCGCGCGATCTGTTGCTCAAAGGCGAACGACAAAAATTTTTGGCGGAAGAATGGCCGCGCGTTGCGGCGAAGATTCAACGGCTGGGTCTGACGCGGAAAGAACTTATTGCCGCGGCAAAGCGGAGTCTTGGCAAATCAGTGAAAGGAAAGTGACGCGATGGCGGTAATCGAAGCACATAAGCTCCGCAAAGTTTTCGGGACCACGGTTGCGTTGGACAATGTCGATCTTCGCGTGGAAGAAGGT
>QHRD01000107.1 GCA_003220005.1 Verrucomicrobiota bacterium
GAACCGAATTACTTTGGGCCGCCTTGCGCTGACGGTTCTCTTCGTGGTGGCGCTCAATTCTTCCTGGCAGTACGCGCGCACCGCAGCGCTGGTGATTTTTCTGATCGCGGGCCTGACCGATTTTGTCGATGGAGAAATCGCCCGGCGCTACGGGATGATCACGAATTTTGGCAAATTAATGGACCCGCTCGTGGACAAAATCATGGTGGCAGCGGCGTTCATTTCACTCGTGCCTCTTAAAGCAGTGCCTGCATGGGCAGCCACGACAGTCGTGGCGCGAGATTTTCTTATTACGGGCCTGCGCCTGATGGCCAGCGCCAAAGGCCGCATTCTTCCGGCGGAAAGTCTGGGTAAACAGAAAACTTCGTGGCAAATGATCACGATTATTTTCTTTCTGGCGCTTCTTTCGATTGCGGAACTGCGTTACGCCAATGAAACATCGACATGGTGGATGCGGGCTTGGAGCCAAGCCGGCCCCGTGCTGGTGTGGATTACCGTGGCGCTGACGATTTACTCTGGGTTCGGCTTCACCTGGCGCAATCGCGAACTGATCGCGCCCGACCAATAGCGAAGCGAAGGCCCAACGTGAAAACAAACATACTAGCAACGAGTCTTCTGCTCGGCCTTGGTCTGTCGGCCGTTTCCGCTGGTCAGCCAGATCCCCGCTTTTATGGTGTATGGGTCGGAGTTGAGACTTACGGAGGGCGGTTCTACATCCAGGGGGCTGGGCCAACTGTCAAAATGGCCGCCGAGATTGGAATTGGTGATTCCGGGACAATTTTTGCCGTTGGACAAGGACTCGGCGAAGGCCGCTATGAAGTCTCTCCGTCTTGGGGAAAGAACACCTTAGAGTTGGAAGTACGCTCAGGACCTTCTTTGTTCGGAAACACGGGGACCTACTGTGGACGGACTCATTGCAAACTAGCGCTGTCAACCGATGGAACTACTCTCACAGAAACTACGTTCGTGGCTCTACCCGGGGGCGGCACCCAGGCCACCATAACTGGGACGTTTCATCGGAAAGAGAAGACTTTACGAGGGAAAAAGAGATGAGCGGGCAACGGAACCAAACCCGCAGTCAATCGAATCTCTTTTTCCAGAGCCAGCCTAACGCCGCGAAAAATGCGAGCGTGGCGAGAATTGAAATCCACTTTCCAATCACAACCGCATCACGCGCGTACTCGACGCGTAAATGATGATGACCGGCCTGCAGCGGCACCGCTCGCAAGATGTAATTTGCCGGCAGCAATTTGTAATTTGTCTGAACGCTCCCGGGCAAAGCGACAGCTCGCCACGATGGCGTGAAGGCATCCGTGATCAGCAAGATGGTGGGTTGTTCGGCGTCTGCTTCAATTTCCAGCGCATCGGTTGAACCGGCAACAATTCGCGCCGTGCCGGCGCTTTCGGAGGGCGAGGGCGCTGGCTCAGGTTCCGATTCCAAAATTACTTCGCGCGCGGGATCAAATGTAGATGAGCGCAAGGCGTCGAAGATTGCATTGCGGTCAGGCAGGACACGGTAGTTGGAAACAAGTTGGAGGTGAGACATGGCAGGCTCTGGCGCATCGCCGATTTCCACTTCTTTTCCGTGTTGCCCGACGGCATATCGCAAACGCAGCATGGCAAAGAGCGGATCGTAGCGGACGAACTTCACGTACGACATCGTCTGGTCGGGATCACCGCCCTGGCTCCAAGTCATGAACTCGGCGTAGCGCTGCACCACGGTCGCCTCGTAGCCCCAGATGTCTTGCGCGCCGATCAACATCGCGCTGTTCGGGTTCGCGACATTGATGATCCGGTAATCGCCGGTGTGTTCCTCGAGAAAGCGCTTTTCATCCGGATTCACGATTGTGGCGCAGTCAAACGTGGCACGCACCGCGTGCGCAAAGAAAAACATTTCCACCGCGCCCAAAGCGATCAGACCAAAGAGCGCACGCGGCTCGCGCGTGGCAAAGGCCAGGATGATACCAAGAAGCGCGCAAACTCCAGCGGCAACAAGCAGCGATCTCGCCGCGAGATGCTGCGATTGGCCAATAAATTCCGTGTCCGTGTACAGTTGCGGGAACAAGTACGATTGGCCACTGGCGCGGCTCGCGTTCATTAGTTCCGACCAGGACCCAGTGCTTGCAGTCCACCACCCGGCGACGCCCAGGGCCGCGGCCCCCGCGAAAACGGCAGCGATAAATGGAGTCTCGATTCTTCTTTGTCGGAACAACCGGTCGAGTCCGCTCGCCGCGAGCAGGCAAACAAACAACGACGCTGGAAAACTAAACTTCGAAATACTGCGGAAACGATCGAAGCCCGGTGCCCACGCATAAAGAAAACCAAACAACGGTGTATAGGCCCCGAGGGCCAATAAAGAAGCAACGCAAATGACTATCAATGGACGCCATTTCGTTGCGCGTTCGCATCGAATTGCCGCGTAGATCGCCAACACCAAACCGGCTACTCCGATGAAAAGTGATGTTTCCCACAAATACCAGCGTCCCCAGTATCGCGCTATATGGCCCAAGAAATCCGGCGAGACCAACGTCACGAAGTTCTCCGGCGGGAGCGACAGCATGGAGCCAAATTGAAAAGGCAGCCTGAATCCGCGCGTGGTTTCCCTTGTTGTTTGGATAGCGGGCAGCAATTGCACGGCTGCAAGAAGAGCACCGCATGGATAGATGCTCAGCAAGGACGCTGCGACCTGCCAATTCCACTGGCCGATCAATCGCAATGCAGCGTAAAGGCCGGCAATGATTGCGGTGTAAAAGACGTACTGCGGAAATCCCGCCAACGTCTGCATGGCGATAGCAAACATCCCCAGGAACGACCAACGAACGCGCTGAGTACGAAAAAGTGAGTCGACCGAACAAAAAATCAGAGGCGACCACGTCATTGCACTCAGCTGAGGCAAATGCCCGGCAAAAACATGCGGGAAAAAAGCGCCGCAAAACATGACGACCATTCCAGCAAAGAAACTGGCCGGAGCGCAAAGACTGCGTTGTTTCATCCAAAAAAACATGAACGCGCCGATGGCAAAAACATGCAGTGCGACTGACCAGTTGATCGCGACCGGTGTGGGCAAAACCAGGAAGAGGCAATTCGGCGGATAAAGCAGCGCTCCTTGCATCCCGCCGAAATAGGGCGCGCCGCTAAAGATATGCGAGTTCCACAGCGCGAGATTTCCCTTCGCCAATTCGCGGAAACCGAAATCGCGCCATGCGAAATATTGCAAGAACATATCGCTGCCCGGATGTCCGAGCACGCGCGTGCCGCTGGCGAACAAAAGATCGCCAAACATGGCCAGCGCCAAGCCTAGCAATAGGATCAGCGAAACGATCGTGGAACGACGGCTGTCCATCAGGCGGAAATGGTGGCCGTCAGAATTGGAATAATCAAAGACGTCGTGAATCTAAAAACGAACGTAGATGGCAATATCGCCGACATCGCTGCTCCATAGGTAGCGCTCACGTAGGTACTCGACAATCGCAGGCGCGAATGCGGCGACCTCCCGTTGCTGTGCGAGCAACACTACCGCGGGGGGATCGCGTTCTGCTTCTTCGATCAGGCGTTCGTGATCTTGCGCAGTCTGATCGCCCGGCCACAAATAGTTCCAGCGGGTCGGGTTTCGCCGGTCGCAAAGAAAATAAAACATCGGCTGGTAAGGCAGCGCCAGGATCGAGCGGTCCGGGGGAACACTGGCCCGCAGCTGTTGAACAAAGTCGGCAATGACGTGCGCGTGCTCAATCCGTATACCGCCGCGCTCCAACGCCAGTAACTCTTTTGCCCGCGTTACATCCGGCAATGCGAATGAACGAAGCGTCCATAAAAACGATGCGACCAGGATGGCAAACACCGCGGACAAGGCCAGGTTGATCTTATGATGGTTGGCAAATGTTTGGCGCACGATTGACCAACCGAACGCCAGCAGGAGAAAAAACGGTGGCAGCGCTATGACGAGGTGGGTGAAGTCTGATCGGATAGTAACCTGAAGATAGAACAGCGCCGACCAGATGACGAAAAAGGTGAGCAGCGCTTCACGCCCACTAAACCGGCGGCTAACGATGGATCGCACAAGATAAAGTGAGGCGATCGCCTGAACAAATGGCGGAAGGTAAAACAGGAGCACCACGGCAGTCTCCCAAGCGGAGCGCAGCACGGTCAATCTCGGGAACGGCAGTGAACTCGTCTTCCGATAAGTCGTGATTGGAAAGAGAATCAACTGCCGAAACATTTCCGGCAGAGCCCCAATCCTCCACCAAATCAAGATCGCTGGAATCAAAATGATGGCGATGCCTCCTAGCCACAGAAGCAACGCGCGTTTCAAGTTCGCTTTGGAAACGGAATCGCCTCGTGCTAAAGCCAGCGCAATCGTGAGCGCGACAATCGACACCATTGTATACACAGCCTGATCGTGCCGCAGAAAGAGCGAAGCCGCACTGAGCGCTCCAGCGGGAAGCGCAAGCCACTGGCGCGTTGAAAATACTGCTGGAAGGAAGAAGAACACTGCGGCCAGCGAAGCGACGATCCCTTGCCAAACGGCGAGCGGTACAAAATTGCAATACGGAAGACCCAGGATGCAGGCAGGTGCGGCTCCCACCAAAGAGAAAACGGGACCCATGAAGTTACGGCTAACGCCGTAGATGAGCAGCGGCAAAAGAAGGAAGATCGACAAACCGAAACCGCGGAGCGAGACAAGCGAGGTTCCGCAGAGCTTGAAAATGCTAGCGGCCGTGTAAAACGATAACGGCGGCTGCACGCTGACAAAATCGCGCTGCGGAACCTCTCCATGCATCACACGCATTGCGCCGCAGGCGAGAAGACCTTCATCGCGCCAATCGATTCCGGCGCGCCAGCGCGGATAGGCTATGGCGAGAGCGAATGCAAGCAGAAGCGCCGCGCACAAAAGATCGGGAAGTCGCGCGGATTTAATTTCAGAAATCTGCATCGTGACGAAGCCGAATATTTAGTTGCCCTGCTTCGACTGGCACGGCAGAACCGGGGAAAGAAAATGAGCGGGCAACGGGAATCGAACCCGCATGGCCAGCTTGGAAGGCTGGAACTTTACCATTAAGCTATGCCCGCGCGTAGTGAACTCCGAAAGCGTTCGGGAGTAAATTGTGACTGTGGCTGGTGAATAGTCAAAGGCGCGCGTTACTTTTCAAATGCGGTGGCGACCAGCGTGGCGTTGTGCCCGCCGAATCCAAAGGAGTTGTTGAGAACGACGCGCACTTTCTTTTCCCGGGCGACGTTTGGCGTGTAATCGAGGTCGCATTCTTCGCCGGGATTTTCCAGATTGATCGTCGGTGGAATGACACCGTCCCGGATAGCCAGCGCGCATGCCGCCATTTCCACTGCGCCGGCGCCGCCTAACAAGTGGCCAGTCATCGATTTCGTTGAGCTAATGGGTACTTTGTGCGCATGCTCGCCGAACACGTGTTTGATCGCGCGGGTCTCGGAAACATCGCCGATGTCCGTGGAGGTCGCATGCGCGTTGATATAATCGACTGCGTCGGGAGAGATACGGGCGTGCTCCAGTGCCAGTTGCATGGCGCGTGCTGCGCCTTCAGCATCGGGCGGGGGCGCGGTCATGTGATAGGCATCAGCAGAGAGGCCGTATCCCGTTAGTTCACAGTAAATCTTCGCGCCGCGCGCCTTGGCGTGTTCCAATTCCTCCACCACCACCACGCCTGCGCCTTCGCTCATCACAAAACCATCGCGATCGCGATCGAATGGTCTGGAGGCGCGCTCGGGTTCGTCGTTGTGGGTGCTGAGCGCTTTCATAGCTGAAAATCCCGCAAGACCGATTTCGACGATGGACGCCTCCGAGCCGCCGGCGAGGAAGACGTCGGCATCGCCAAATTTGATGATCCGCCAGGATTCACCGATCGCGTTATTCGATGTGGCGCACGCGGTGACGATACACAAATTCGGGCCGTGCAGGTTAAACTCCATCGAGATGACGCCGCTTGCCATGTTGCTGATCAGCATCGGGATCGTGAATGGCGAATTTCGCGAGGGTCCTTTCGTCAGTAGGATCGTCAGCTGATCCTGGAGCGTTTTCAGTCCGCCGATCCCTGTGCTAACGATCACACCAAAACGGTCTCGGCGTTCGAGTTTGTCGATATCAATCGCGCTATCCGCGACGGCCATTTTTGCTGCGGCCATTGCAAGCTGCGTAAATCGATCAGTGCGGCGGAGGTCCTTTGGATTTTTGAAGAACGGCTTCGGATCGAAATCGCGAACTTGCCCACCGATTTTGCAATCGTAAGCGGTCGTATCGAATGCATCGATTGCACGAATGCCGCTTACGCCGTTTTTAAGATTGGCCCAAAACGTCTCGACGTCACTGCCTATAGGCGTAACGGCACCGAGACCAGTGATAACGACTCTGCGATCGTTGTTCATTTAACGATTTAGTGATTCAGCGATTCAAGCGTGGAACGGTTCAACGATGTAGTGCAACGTCAATCGCTAAATCACTGAATCACTGAATCGCTAAATAAATTAGCTCGTTCCCATTCCGACGCTTTGCACGGTCTGGAAAAGTTTGCCTTCGGTCTTGATAGATGGCGCGATGATAATCTCCGTTTGCTGAAATTCAGGAATATTGCGAGCGCCGACGTTCCCCATGCAGGTGGTGATGGCGCCGACCAGATTTTGGCTGCCGTCGTCCACTTCTGCCGGACCAAACAGGATTTGTTTTAGCGACCCGGTAGCGCCCACCCTGATGCGCGTGCCTCGCGGGAGATTTGCGTGCGGAGTGGCCATGCCCCAATGATAGCCGCGCCCAGGCGCTTCGTGCGCTTTGGCGAATGCGCTGCCCACCATGACGGCGTCCGCGCCGCACGCCAACGCCTTGCACACGTCGCCGCCTCTGCTCATCCCGCCATCAGTGATGATCGGTACGTAGCGATATGATTTTTTGAAGTAAGCGTCGCGCGCGGCGGCGCAATCGACCGTCGCTGTGACTTGGGGAACACCGAGCCCAAGCACGCCGCGTGAAGTGCAAGCCGCTCCCGGCCCGACGCCGACCAAAACGGCGGCTGGGCCGCACTCCATGATCTCGAGAGTCACATCGTAACCGACGGTGTTTCCAACGATGACCGGAATGCGCATGTCGCGGCAAAATTTTTCAAGATCGAGCGACTTGTACTCCGACGAAATATGCCGCACGGTTGAAACTGTGCTTTGTACGACGAAAACATCCGCGCCCGCTTCTTGCGCGAGCCTGCCAAATTCCGCTGCACGCTGAGGAATGGAACTGACCGCAGCCAATACGCCGCCGTCTTTGATCTGACGAACACGCGCTGCGATGAGATCCTCCTGAATCGGTTCCTGGTAGATCCGTTGCAGCAACGCAGTGATATCGGATTTATTTGCGTCGACGATTTTTTGCAGCACTTCCTGCGGGTTTTTGTAGCGCGTTTGCACTCCTTCAAGATTCAGAACTGCCAGGCCGCCCAGCTTGTTCATGGCAATGGCGAAGCGCACATCGACGACTCCATCCATGGCGCTGGCGAGGATGGGAATTTTCAACTCCAGTGGCTCTGCCTCTTTGCGCGGCAAACGGAACCTGATATCGACTTCATTGGGGTTGATCGTCACGCGCCCGGGCACGAGCGCGATTTCATCGAACCCGTAGGTCACACGCGCCTTGCGATTTCGGCCTATCCACATTCCCATTTTAAATCTGCTCCATTTTGAATCGTTCGTTTAAACTTCCACAGTGCGGGCAGCGGGGAAGCAGCGCATCGGTCCGATCTTCAAATTCGAACGCGCAAATCACGCAGCGCAATCGGTACTCGAGAGCCCGTCGCTCTCGCCGCCGCCGATTCCATTCCCCAACTATCCAGAACAGGAAAACCACCGCAAGAAAAAGCAGCAGATAAATCGTGACCAAAGTGGCAAGACTAACGCGAATCACGGGGTAACACGGGCTGCCGGTGTCGATTGTGTGCGGGCGATGTCATTGCCCCATGCGATCGTTGCGGTTCCCCAGGTCAGAAACGAGTCCGCTTTACCAGCGTTTGCGGTGTTTTGAGGAAAACGACAACGCGCAATGTACAAGCGGGCTTGCTCGTCCAGCGCGGGGTCACCTGACGAGTTAATTGGAAAACAATAGCGAACTTCGCCAAGCTTGCTCACGGCCACCCGGAATTGAATCCTCCCAGGCATTTCTTCGTTGGATGCGACGAAAGCTTGCGCTGGCAAGATCGGAGCGCCAAAAGCCTGAAGCTCATTTGAAAACGAAACTGACCTTTTGACAACTCTTGGCGGGGGATTGGTTTTCTGCCGCGCAAGCGGTACCGCGCCCGGTGGCTGGCAACTCGGGATTCGCAGATCACGTTCCAGGGGTGGAATATTCTTCAAAGTCGGTTCCATCGCAGAATAGGATGGCACATGCTCAGCTTTTGGCAGTGCACGGAGCTTTGTTTCCTGTGGACGACGAGTTGTGAAAGCAAGCGCCGGATCTTCTGCATCGATCCAGCGAAGCAGCGTGCGACCTTCTTCGGAGGCCGGCGTGATCAACGCAACGCGCGCTGGCGGTGGTATCAGCGCCACCGTTGGCGGATAAACAATTTGGAAAATGTAAAAACAGAAGGCGTGCGCGGCCAGAGACAGCGCCAGAAAGATCGCGATGGCTAGTTTTTCGCCACGAGGCGAATCCCACCTAAATAGAAGCGGTTCGGCGGCGCTCTCCGAGACCAGGCTGTTCATCGCGGCGGAGTCGCGGCCAACGCGACGGAAGTGATGCCGTGCTCAAGCGCAGCGTTTGCCACTTCGGCAACCGTTTCGTAGGACGTCGAACGATCCGCCTTGATGATAATTGATTCGTCCCTGCGCTTGGCCGCATCCAGTAATGGCCTGAGTTCCTCCAGAGTCACGCGTTGGTCCTGGAAATAAATGGCCGGAATGGCGCCGCCGGTAATGCTGATGATCTGCCGGCTGGTCTGCGGACCGAGCGTAAAGCGCGAGAACGGCATCGAAACTGAGATGCCTTGCTGCAGGATGAAATTCGAGCTGAGCAACAGAAAGAAAACGAGCAGGAAGGCGACGTCCACCAACCCGATAAACACAAGCCACCCGAAATTATAATTTACTGTGCGGCTGAGTTTCATTCGTGCTCTAAAGAGTTCTGAACCACCAACGATTATGAATGCCGAAATCCGAATGACGAATGACGAAAGAATGACGAAGCTCGAATGACGAAAAACGGATAGTAGCCTTCACCTCTTTCGAGCTTCGTCATTGTCAGAGGTCCTGGCGCGCTTCAACCTCACGCGCCATCTCTTCGGGTTGTTGAAAGCTAATGATGCCGCTGATCGGACGGCTTTCAGTTAATAGGTGGACGATCTCAATCCCTGCGCGTTCCATATCATGAAGCATCGTGTTTACGCGTGAAGAGAGATAGCTGTAGGCAACAAAAGTGGGGGTCGCTACGACCAGGCCGGCTGCGGTGGTCAGCAGACTTTTATACACGCCGCCGGAAAGCTCAGTCACTGTCGCATAACCGCCGCTCGAAGCGATCGTGCCGAAGGCATCGATCATTCCTGCGACGGTCCCAAGCAATCCGAGCAAAGGTGTCAGGAAAGCGATGGTCGCAAGCACGGCAAGAAACCGTTCGAGTTTTGGTACTTCGAGCTGGGCGGCTTCCTGCACGATATCGCGCAATTCCGCTCGGGGCGCATCATGCCGGATAATCGCGGCGTGAACCACGCGCGCCACCGGCCCCGGCGTCCCTGCTGATTCATGCAGCGCCTCAGCGAAATTGCGGCGCCGAATCAAATTCGACAGTCCCTTCAGGAATTCACCGACATGTATCGTAGCGCGATGCAAATAAAAGAGGCGCTCGGCAAAAACAGCGATCGAGATGATGCTGCAGCCCAGGATCGGCCACATTAACAATCCGCCTTTTTGGATGTAATCGATCACGCTAGGTTTTTGTAACGCTCTTTCTCTGCTGTTGCAAGCCTACCGGGGAGATGCCGTGACAAGCTATTCGCTGCGGCCGATATTGTTTGTCAGTCGATTTGCTGAGCAATCTTTACTTGCGCCGCCTGATCGGGTAAGGAACCGAGCGCTAGGCTTGTCGAATAGCAAGCGCCCCAGCATCCGATTTAGAAAAGAAAATGTTAAATGTTGAGACCTGACCCTATTTCCTGGCGAGTGGCGAGTGCAACATCGACGCCGACTCCGAATAATACGGTGACGGTCATAGACATGCTTGGCAATGTATATGTCATATTCCCAGATGGGCATATGGTCCAGGCGACCGTTGGTACCACGTTTCCATATGCTAACGGATACGCGGTCAAAACTATGTTCGACTCAATGGCACTCCTACAGACCCCATTACAGGCCCCAAACGGCCCTCTCGTTAGGTTCCCAGCGGGGCCGTCCCCATAGGCATTTCACCACTTCCCGGTACGCTAGCTGGTGCAGCTCCGTCGTCCGCGTCGGCTGAGTGTCCCGATGAGAACGCCGCCAGAAGAAACCCGCATGTGGCCAATCTTGAGCCCGTGCTTTCTCCAGACGTGCCCGAGCTGGGCAAGGCTGCGTTCCAAGGTGATCTCGTCACTGTGCGGCGTCTAATCTCATCGGGTGTACGAGTGGACATCGCTGGGGGAGACGGACGTACACCTTTGATACTTGCCGCAGCTGGCGGCCACTTGGGAGTAGTTAGCGCCTTGCTGGCCGCCGGAGCGAACATAAACCACCAGGATATTACCGGATCAACCGCGCTTCACTCGGCCGCTGAGCGGGGGGAGGAAAAAGTAGCTCTCTTGCTGCTTAGTCATCGGCCAAAGGTGAATGTCCGGGACCGACTCGGTGGTACTCCTCTCATCGGTGCGGCTGTCGCAGGAGATGAGACGATCGTTAGCGCACTCATTTTTTCAGGCGCTAACCCGGACTTCAGGGATGCTTTAGGACACACGGCCGCTGATTATGCGAGAAAAAACAAGTACGACAAAATTGTCTCCTTGCTGAATCACGCCAAAGATTTAAAAGACACTGAACGAAAATAGGGGTCACACAAGCGGACGAGGACAAGCGAGGAGAGCGAGTGGGATTCTGCTGCCTGCTACCCACCGTGCCTGCTTATCGTCGGGTTTTCTCGCGCGGTTTTGGCGAGGGAGAGGCGCGGACTGCAGCGGCGCCTTTGCCGCCAACTATTTTCCCGGATGCGTCGAAAATGGAATAACCGGTCTGCTTTCCGGATGAGTCGTAGTTGTAAACGATCTTGTGCTGAAGAGTGCCATCTGGCACGCTTTGGGTTTCCTCAAGGATGCGGCCTGCATCGTCGTACTTGTAGCGAC
>QHRD01000108.1 GCA_003220005.1 Verrucomicrobiota bacterium
GACTTGAAAGCTGCGGCCGACGGTCTCCAACAGGCGCAGGCGCAACTAAGCCCGCAAAGATAGCTGAGCGAAAAGAATTCGCTGCGATCTTGCAAGATTTTTTTCGCCCGCGGTGCGGCTAACAAAATGGAGATCCATATTTCTACGATCCAGATTTCAAGGACGAACTAGAGCGTTTTAGATAAAAGCGTAGCCGCTGTGGCCACTGCCCTGTGGGCCGTCTTCCTAGTGTGAAAAGCAACGCTGGGGGAAACCGGCCACAGGTCCGCACACGGACGGATTCGTCCCGCGGCGAACCGGTGGCTACATTCTTTAGACCGCTTTAGTTATCTGTTGGAGAGCAATGCGAACGGGTGCAGGACACGAGTCGCTCCGCTGAGCCGGTTCGCGCCCGCGCCAGAACATCGTGTTATGGCTTCCATCCTGTCGCAACGAAAACCGGCAGGTTCTCAAAGGGATTAACGCAATTAGTGGAAGGATCGATCACCACAGCGGCGAGGTTGGAATGAGCTGAAAGGAATTGGGTTACCTGGTCACCCACAGGGAGCCAGGAACGCTCAACGAGCGGGTTCCCTACAAACCAGACACGATTTCCCGATTGAAGCGTCGAAGTAATCCGTTCGATTACCGGTGCGAAGGGGTCCTTTGTTTGCATCTTTGCATTAAACAGGTCCCAACGCTGTAGTGTGTAATCTTCCAATGGCGGAAGCGTTGTCCACGGCGCGGCTCCTTTGTAATAGCGGTTAAACGTCGTGCCACAATAGAATGGATGGACGATGACGTAGTCATTTGGAGCCACCTCGCTGGAAATACGGGCCGCGACGAGATCCACGTTCGTCTGGCGGCATTTCAGCGCGGGCGGGTCAAACACAACGGCTGAAGAAATCGTTAACGCCGCCAGGATTATCGCGGCAGGTCGCGCCCAGCGACACGCTGTGAAAAACATGGCGTCGAGGCAGACCGCCGAAAAAACCATTAGCGGCACGTAATGCCACGGGTGGGTGGGATACTGCGCCAGCTTTAGAAACAGAGCGTAACCTGCCGCCCCGAGAAGGAGGCTGGTGCCCGCAAAAAAAATCAGGCCCCGGACATGCTCTGGAACACGATCGCGGCGCCACAAGAAGACAGAAATCGCCGCTGCGCTTAAGCCTATCCAGACTGCAACCCAAACCCACGTGAAAATCGTCAGCGGGGAACCAGCCGCCGCAGCGAGCTGCTTCCATCCGTACGAAAAACCATAGCCAGCCTTGTAAATTACGTACCAATGTGCACCAGCGATCAGCGGAACGTAAGGCAGCAATGAGAGCGCTGCAGCGGCTCCTACAGCGAAAATTGGAAGCGTGTCACGCCACCGCCGTTCCACGGCGCACAGCACAAATCCGCCGCAGCACGCCGCGAATAATAGAAAAGCATTTTGGTAAAGAGAGTGAACACTCAGGATAGCTACTGCCACGGCCCAGGAAAACGCTGCAAGGCTGGGACGGCAGCTTAGACGCCAGATAACCGCCAGGGTGAGCACCGCCAGGGCTGAACCCAGACCGTACCCGCGAAGCGAATCTCCCACGCAGATGATCGTCACATTCAACGCGGCGAGTGTTACGGCCACCAGTGGCGCGCCGCTGCGCAGTGTCCAACTGGCAAACCAAAACGCCAGCAGCAGAAACAACCCGACGTACAAACCAAGGACACGCAAACTGGGGTCCGTGTTTCCGAAGCCGGCCTCCGACCATGCGCGCACAACGAGGTGCATCAGGATCGGGCAGGAATCATGTGGCAGGTTTTGCCATACTTCCGAAAAGGATGGCATCAGCGACAAATGCACAAGATCGACTTCGTCCCGCCACAGCCCTCCGGCGTTCAGGAAAAAAAGCACATGCAAATACGCTGCGAACAATGTTACCAGAGCGGCAGCGATCCAATTGGAATAATGGAGAACCGGGGTTGCCTGGACGAAGAGTCGAAGACGCGTCATGAGTAGTCCGCCGCCAAGAATCATCAAGCGGCAATGAGAGTCAAGCGCTCTGACAATGCCGATTGTCCCCAGAAGTTTTTCTGCCCGCGCATCATGCGAATTGACGCGAATATCTTTTTTGGAGGGGACATTGGGCTGCGGTGGGCTTGAAGGCCGGCGATAATCCGGGCACCGCCACGTGGCGATTTCGCCGGGGCGTTAATCTACTAAGACGCAGAAATGGCACCTTCGGCGGTTAGTCATCGTCTTTCGCCACGGCGAATCTTCGATCGGAGAAGTCGATCCACCACGACCGCGCTGCTTTGCATTAATCTACAGCTGCTCGGTAGTAACTTTCCTTTGAGATGACGGTACGATAGCTGGCTTTGCTGGTTTTTTCGGCGGAGTATCGGGGATCGGTTGAACCATCCACTTCCAGCCCTGACGACCGCTTTTCATATCCATGGTAAAGGCTCCGCCACCGCGTTTCCAGATTTGCGATTGCCAGTAATAGTCGTTGGCCGGAATTGCGAACACATAGGTGAACACCGCCGCGATGATTACGCCAAGCAACATTCCACTTAGAAACAGACGTCTCATTTTTTTGTTCCCCACATTTCCCTTACACCAAGATTCGAAGCTCGGCATTGAGCCGGTTCCTTGCTTGGGCGATATTGATGAGGGAGAGTCGCTGTGCATTGGGGGGTCAGATATATTTGGTCGAATTCCTGATAATTAAAAGAGAATTTCGCTTAATTGAGTTAACCACGAATACCCACGAATGCACACTAATTTCGTTTGTGTCGGGGCTGACCTTTGTTGTTGCTGTCCCTCATTCGTGTCGATTCGTGGTTTGTTTTCTCCACATGTTCGTCTGCCGCCCGATGAACACGCGCGGTCACGACGCGGTTTTCGAATGATAGCTTGAATAAATCGCGGGGCTGTAAAGTCGAACGCCTCATAACTTTCTAACAATTATGAAAAAAATTCTTTTTGCATTAACCATGCTTGCTTTTGTTGTGTCTGCTCTTCCGCAGGCGAGGGGAGACGATGTATCGGTCGATTTCTTTTACAACAATCTTTCCGGCGGAAATTGGGTTGACGTTGAAGGCTACGGGTACGGCTGGGAGCCGGACATCGCCGTGAGCGATCCGAACTGGCGTCCTTATTCGGACGGATATTGGGCATACACAGATTACGGATGGACCTGGATCAGTTATGAGGATTTCGGTTGGGCGACCTATCATTATGGTCGCTGGGCGAGCCTGGCCGACTACGGCTGGACGTGGTTTCCGGGAACTGACTTGGATTGGGGACCGGCCTGGGTGTCGTGGCGAACCGGTGGCGATTACATTGGCTGGGCGCCTTTGCCTCCGCGCGGTCCGGAAGTTGTTTATGAAGGACAGCCGATCGGCGCCAGCGTGGACGTCGAATACGATATCTGCCCGGAATATTACAACTTCTGCGACGTTCGTTTTATCGGTGAGCCGGTCTTGCGGGACCGGATATTTCCAGCCACGCAGAACGTTACCTACATCACGAACACGGTGAACGTGACCAACATCTACGTTCAAAACAATGTGGTCTATAATTACGGCCCGAATTATGACGTCGTTAACCAATACTCGAGCCGACCGATTCAGCGGCTCACTATCGAGCGGCAGACTGCCGGTGATTTGTCCGCAGCTGCCAAATCCGGGGCGC
>QHRD01000109.1:0-497 GCA_003220005.1 Verrucomicrobiota bacterium
ATCTCATTGGTCCGGTGCCGCAAACGCTGCGACTCGGGCTGCAGTCGTTTCCAATAGCCGGCGCGGTTGCTTCCTTCGGCATTTTGTTGATGGCGACGCGAACAATTGCTTCGACCAGTGTTCACGTAACCGGCAGCTCGCGATTGCCAATGGTCGCGGGCTGGGATCACTTGCTGCCGGGTTGGTTCTCGCGTTTGCATCCGCGATATAAAACGCCGGTCAATTCAATTATCTTCGTCGGCGCCACCACACTCCTCATCGCGATCTCGAGCCAGATCGGCGCCGGAATCCAGGAAGCGTTTCAACTGGTCGATAACGCAGCGAATGTTTTCTACGGGATCGTTTACCTCACGCTGTTCGCCATACCGATCTTTGGCGCGGGTGCGATTCGCTCGGGCGCTCCGATCTGGTTGCGCATTGCGGCGATCTGCGGCGCAGCAGTGTCGCTGGCCGCAATTTTTTTCACCATTTACCCAATCATTGATGTGCCGAGCCCG
>QHRD01000109.1:507-19108 GCA_003220005.1 Verrucomicrobiota bacterium
GGCGTAGCAATTTTCACGCTCGGACGGAAAAGACGACGAGCTGCGGTCAGCTAGCGCAGCTCTCCGCAACCCAACGCAAATAATCCGGTAAACCGTTCGCAACTGAAACGAAGATTATTTCCGGGACTTCGTATGGATGAAGCAAGCGCAACCTTTCTTGAAATGCGGCTTGTCGGTCCTCGCTCAGCTTAAAGAAGACGAGCGTCTCATTACCCGTTTCGATTTTTTCTTTCCAACGATAGACCGATTCCACGCCGGGCAGAATGTTCGCGCACGCGGCGAATTTTTCTGTGACCAGTTGATTTGAAATTTTTCTCGCCGTTTCGGCGTCGGGAAACGTGCTGAGGGCCAGCAAAATTTCTTGAGACATAAGAGGAATGCAACAGAAGACAACGAAGCTAACAAAGACTGTTTACAAAAACAGGAACAAACTTCGTTATCCTAGTTTTCTTCTGCGTGGCTTGTTAGGCTGGCACCGTCGCTTCTCGTCTACAGATCCAGCCACCACCGAGGACAACGTCGCCATCGTAAATCACTGCGGCCTGCCCAGGCGTCACCGCGCGCTGCGGCTCGTTTAAACGAATGTGAGCACGATGATTTTCCAACGGCGTGATGCGAGCAGGCGTGCCGGGGTGATTATAGCGAATCTTTACTGTCGCCTCGAACGATGAGCCGGGATCGCCGATCCCGGCTACAGGGTGCCAGTTCACCCGATCAATTTCGAATTCGTCCACGATCAGATCGTCAGCATCGCCCACGATCACGCGATTGGTTTCCGGATCGATATCGACCACGTAGCGCGGACGCAGTGAGCCACCGGGAAGACCTTTGCGCTGGCCAATCGTAAACAGCTCAATGCCATCGTGCTCAGCGATGAAGTTTCCATCGACATCGTAAATCTCTCCGTGATGAAATCCCGAGTCGCCAAGATGCGAGCGCAGGAAAGCTTTGTAATCGTTGCCAGGAACAAAACAAATCTCCTGGCTGTCGATCTTGTCCGCCACTTTCAAGCCTAACGAGTGCGCGATCTCGCGGATTTGCGGTTTGGTCATTCTGCCCAGCGGCGTGAGCGCACGACGCAACTGCGACTGGTGCAGGCTAAATAAAAAATAGGACTGATCCTTGCGCGGATCGACGCCTTTGCGAAGAATCGTACGATCGGCGTGATTCTCAATGATCGCGTAGTGCCCTGTGGCAATGTAATCGCAGCCGAGCGCCTTCGCTTTGCTCCAGAGATTACCGAACTTGACCTTTTCATTGCACATCACACACGGATTCGGCGTCCGACCGGCTTGGTATTCGCTGGCGAAATAATCGATCACGAGTCGCTCGAACTGGTCCGCTTCATCAACCACGTAATGCGGAATGCCCAGCGCGTGCGCCACGCTGCGGGCGTCCGCGACCGCCTGCGGCCCGCAACACTTGTCTTCCGCGCGCGAGATGCAATCCTGAGGCCAGACCTTCATGGTGACGCCGACGACGTCGTGGCCTTGCTCGCGCAAAAGATAGCCGGCGACGCTGGAGTCCACTCCACCGCTCATGCCGAGCAAAACGCGCTGTTTTGTTGCGTTCATTGAAGCGAGGAATCTCGATCAAGGCACGCGTGAGTCAACGAGGTGGATCGGCTTCTCCGAAGGCGATGCAACGGTGAGTCGCGGAAGGCGCTCGACAAAAATCAGGCGGCAAAGCCGCATGCCAACACGTTGAGGACAACGCGTTCCACCTACCGTTTTACTGCTCGGCTGACGAATGTGCTCCCGCGTAAGGTAAATCGCCACAGCAAATGCGCGGAGCGGCTGATGCCGATCCGTTTGTCCGCGACAACATCGAAAGTCCCCTTTGCGTCAGACACAAAGCAGTGGCGCGGATCGGCGCACAAATCCATTTCGTGATGTTGATCGGTGATATCAAGTGCTTGCGTGAGTTTTCCCGGCCCAGAGCAAAGTTGACGAAGATCATCAACGCCGCGGCGTTTCTTCATCAACTCGATGCCACGCAGCGGCTCAATCGCGCGGAACAAAACGAAACCATTCGCTTTCCCCTTCACCAGCACATTTAACATCCAATGGTTGCCGTAACTGAAATAGACGTAGGCCGCGCCGGCTTTGTTTCGCTCAATGAAGCTGCGCGCGCTCGGCCGCGTAAAAGTGTGCGCGGCTTCGTCATCAATCGCCGCATAGGCTTCCACTTCGACGACGATCCCGGCGCAATCGCCCCAGATCAATTCGGCGCCGATGAGGTCGCGCGCGCAACTGAGCGGATCGCGCTGAAAAAATGAGCGGCGAACAAGTTGTTTTTTTCTGAACGAGGCCGCAGTCTTCACATACGCCTTAAAGGCCTGCCGCTTTGTAAAAGACCGACAATGTCACTTCGGATTCGACCGGTTTGCCGTCCCGAAACGCGGGAATGAATTTCGCGTCTCTGAAATCCTTCAGGGCCGCATCGCCAAAGCCCAAAAGCGGTGGGTTCTCCGAAACGACATTTATCCCCTGCAAATTGCCTGTGGCATCTACCTTCATCTTGAGCTCCACCTTGCCATCCACTTGAACCCGCCCACTTTCCATTTCCGGATAATGGAATCCCGTAAACCCTGAGCCATCCCCAAAAAAAGGTTGTGGCCCAATGAAGTCGTGTTCCTTCTCCAGCTCGCCGACTTCCTGGTTAGAGAAAATTCGTAGCCGCGGTTTTCCATTGACGAGCCGGAAAGTCACCGTGCCGTAATAAATTGCATCCACCAGCTGATGATCATGAACCGCCGGAATAAATTTGGGATTGGATGCCGGCGAAATCCTCTTCTGCAATTCTTGCTTGAGAAAATCCGAATCAGGCGTGCCGCCGTACGTAGCGCTCCACTCTACTTCGCCATCTTTTTTTACCGCGCACAGGAACATGACCAGCGCATCCTTCTGGCCTTTCCTGACCAACTCCTGCTCGTCGATGCGATTGATCAGCGTACTTGGCCCTTGCCCAATCAACACCGGGCGAACCATCGGCAGCCCAGCCGCCGTCGCCGATGGCGCGCTGCTTGCGCGTCCCGACGGCGTGGCGCTTCCCTGCGACAAGGCGAGATCGACAACCGAGATCAATGCTATCAGAGAAAATGCGAATACGCGCATGGCCAGATACGCAAGCGGAGCGCGCCGTTTTTTCAAGCGCAAATCCGCGAAGATTTATGCGGCAATGAGATTTACCTCCTATACACCGGCCGGAACCAACCGAACTGGTTAAAAGTACACTCAACTGGGCGCCCGTTACGAAAACCGGGGATGTATTTCGCACCCCATAACAATTCCACCTCAGCCTTGCCGAAATTGAAGCCCGGCGGATCCTCGGAAACGACTCTAATTTGTTTTTGATTCCCGTTTGCATCGACTGTGATTGCCAGTTCGACGATGCCACCTTTCAGACGGTAAATTCTACCCTTTGCGAGTTCGTCGTTGAGTGGCACCTTATTTATGGTTGCTGGAATCAACTGCGGCGCGATGAAATCATTCCCTTTTGCGATGTCGTCGTGGTTTTGATTCGCGTAAGTGCGCAAATGCGGCTTACCGTCTGCCACGACAAAAACCACAGTCCCGATCAAAACCACCGTAACAGGCTTGCCATTGTCAATTGCGGGAATGAAGCGGCAGCGCCACAGCGCGGAGATCACCTCGCGTTCTAAAGCCTCCGACCCAGGTGTCGCACGAAATGTCACAGGGTTTATCGGCTCACCTGAAGGGCCCACATGGCACTGAAAGTTCAACAGGCCGCTCCCCGACCCTTTCTCCACCAGCTTCTTTGTATCGATGAGATTGATCAGCGCCTTGGGGCCATTGCCGATCAAGGCGGGCCGAACCCGCGGGCCAGCGGCCTGCACGCCGGCCGGATTGGCAATCGACAGCAATAAGAGCACCGAAAATGGGAGAGCGCGCATCGGCCAAATTACAAGCAAAGCGTGGCCGGTTAAGCAAGCCCGAAGCTAGCGAAGACTTAAGCCACCGCAGCCAGCTCTCCGGCAGTCGCAATTCTGTGCACGATTTTGTGACGCCGGAAATAATCGATCAGCGCGTCGCGTGTTTGCACAGGGTGCATGAGAGACTTCGCAGACGACGTTTCGAGCAGTGCTCGCAGTTTCATGAAGTGATGGCCGGCGCTGCGCGAGTCAAAGCTGTTGAACGCAATGAGATATTTTTTGCCGCGATCAAGTGGGCGTCCGTCTTGCATTGTCATCGAGGTGATTTTGCAATCCCAACCGCGGCCTTTCAGTTTCACATCGAAGCCAAGCAAATTTCTCCGTTCGTGGCTGGCATAGACTTCTTCCATCACAGCTTTGAGTTCGTCCGGCGAAAGCGCTGCAGTAACAATAAAATTTTCGTAAGGAATCACATTCCAGATGTCGTTGACCGTTTTCGGGCCGGCGAAGAGGTCTGCGTTTTCATCGAACACACCATGCATCACGCCATTAACGGCGACGTTTCGATCCAGCAACGCGTCCCTGATTGCTGCGCCGATCAGCCTCTCGATGTCGCTCGGGTTGCCGGGACGGCTGTTCGCACGCAACGTTTGCGCTAATTCGCCGATCGGCTGCATAAGCGCGGCGTCGGACTCTGTCAGTTGCGGTTTTGCTCGGGAAATCACCACGTCGTCGAGATGGAGACGGTTGTCCATCAGTTCGCAGATCGCTTCTCGACCGAGCAACTTTTTCGAATTCCGATCAAATAGAAGATCAACGCGGCCCACGTGAATGCCGAAGCGATCCGCCTGCGTGAAAAGCACGCTGTTCGTGAGGCGGCTCGGAATCGACTGATGAGTGTGACCCGCGATGAAGACCGCGACATCGGGGAATTCTGAAGTTAATGCAGTGACGCTGTTCGCAAAATCATCACCGCCGGTGCGCGGCTTCAGTCCCATGTGGCCTGTCAGCACAATTGCATCTGCGCCTTCACTCTTGACTCTCGCTATCGCGCGACGAACCGGCTCGATCGGATGCTGAAAATCCATGTCCCTGGTAAATTCGCGCGGAAGCCAAAACGACATCCCGGGCGTTGTGATCCCGATAATCGCAAGCTTAATCCCCGCGACTTCTTTCAAAATGAACGGCTGAATTTTTGCCAGCGGGTGTTTCGCATCCGGAAATTCGGCGACCGGCTTTCCCTCCAACAGCGTGTTCGCAGCCAGCACGGGCATCACCGATCTTTGCAGCGCTTGGTGAAACGGTTCGATCCCCCAATCGAACTCGTGATTGCCAACGACCCAGGCATCGTAACCGAGATGATTAAACAGATCGATCATCAGCTCACCTTTATTCCGCAAACTGACTTCTGTGCCTTGATACACGTCGCCGACGTCGATCAAAATCGAGTTTGGATTCTGTCGTCGCCACCGTCGAATCTGCGTAACGCAACGCGCGAGCCCGCCGCGATCGGAATTTCCGTCGTAATCGAAGGTCGGCAAAATATGACCGTGGATGTCCGTTGTGTGCAGGATTGAAATGCAAACCGTGTCGGAATTGAACGCCGTTGCAGCGCTCGCCAGAGTTGGCACTCCGCTTAGAAGTCCCGCACGCCCGGCGAGTTTCAAGAACTCTCGCCTGGTCCAGGATCTCTCCGCGTCAAACATCGCTAATGCGCCGGCATAATACCGCCGGGCGAGTCCTTTTCTCAACGAAAATGCCCAAACTGGGCGTCTTGACCCCAAGATTGTTTCAGTGACACTGCGTCATGCTCACTGAAAATTCCATCGCCGATTTCAAAACCACCCTGCGCGGCCGCCTGATACAGCCGTGGGACAAGGATTACGACGAAGCTCGCAAAGTGTACAACGGGATGATCCACAAGAAGCCGCGGCTCATCGCGCGTTGCGCAGACGTAGCGGACGTAATCCGCTCGGTCAATTTTGCGAGAGAGAATAATGTTTTGGTCTCGATCCGTGGCGGGGGCCATAACGCGGGAGGCTTGGGAATTTGTGATGACGGTTTGGTCGTCGATCTAAGCCCGATAAAATATGCGCGAGTTGATCCGACAGCACGCACTGTCACTGTCGGTGGCGGTTGCACCTGGGGCGATGTCGATCATGCCACCCATGTCTTCGGCATGGCGACACCCAGCGGGATCATCTCCACCACCGGCGTTGGCGGATTGACGTTGGGCGGCGGCGTCGGCCATCTCACGCGCAAATGCGGACTAAGCATTGATAATCTCCTCTCGGCCGACGTGGTACTGGCAAACGGCAAATTTGTAAAAGCGAATGCCGATGAAAATTCCGATCTGTTCTGGGCGCTTCGCGGTGGCGGTGGCAATTTCGGTGTCGTCACTTCGTTCACATTTAGACTGCATCCGATCGACACGCTCTATGCCGGGCCGATACTCTATGAACTGAGCGAAACGGCCGACGTAATGAAGTGGTATCGCGACTTCATCCCCGCGGCGCCTGACGATCTGAACGGCTTCTTTGCTTTTCTCACCGTGCCGCCTGCACCGCCTTTCCCCGAACATCTGCACATGAAAAAAATGTGCGGCGTTGTCTGGGCATACGCTGGCCCGCAGGAGAAAGCGGAAAAAACGTTCGAGCCCATTCGCGCTTTCAAAAAACCTGCTCTGGATTTTGTGGGCCCGCTTCCGCAGCCAGCATTACAAACCATGTTCGACGCTCTGTATCCTCCGGGCTTGCAATGGTACTGGCGTGCCGATTTTGTAAACGAGATAAGCAATGACGCGATTGCGCAGCACGTTCGCTTCGGTGAAGCGCTTCCCACGATGCATTCCGGCATGCACATGTATCCAATCAATGGTGCCGGAGCACGCGTCGGCAAGAACGAGACTGCCTGGAATTATCGCGACTCCAACTGGGCAATGGTGATGGTGGGCGTCGATCCTGACCCGGCGAACAAGGACAAGATCGTTTCGTGGACGAAGAGTTACTACGATGCTTTGCATCCCTACTCTGCCGGCGGGGCATACGTGAATTTTTTGATGGGCGACGAAGGCGAAGAGCGCGTGAAAAAAACCTACGGCGACAATTACCAGCGGCTCGTCCAAATCAAAACCAAATACGATCCCGATAATTTCTTTCGCGTGAACCAAAACATTAAACCGGGCAAGCATTGAGACTCGGCAAAAACTTCATCGGGTTCCTCCTCTTATTAACACACGGCTTCAGCCGGGTGTGAAATGCAAAAAGGCGCACCAGCCGTTTCAACGGCTCCCCTCGCGTAAAAAACCGTTAAAACGGTTTGTTCTTTCTTGAGTCGGTTGCACCGGGCTGAAGCCCGGTGTTAATAAGAACAACTAGGAGATCCTTTTGGCCAATAACTTCATTTGAAGGATAGCTGATGAACGCTGACGAATTGAGAGCATTACAAGCGCCGCTGAAAAAGCAGTATCGAGAGCGGCCTGAAAGTGCGCTCGTTACCTTGCACGCAGAGGGACGAGTCGGCGGGAATATCACTTGCAAAATCGAAACCAGAAAAGCGTGCGTCGAAGCCGGGCTTCACCCGGCCACAGGCGGTGATGGCGCCAGCGCGTGCTCGGCGGATATGCTACTCGAGGCACTGGTGGGATGCGCAGGTGTCACGCTACGCGCAGTCGCTACCGCTCTGAACATTCCACTACGCGGCGCGACAATTCGCGCGGAGGGCGAGCTTGATTTTCGTGGTACACTCGCCATTTCCAAAGGTGTGCCTGTCGGTTTCAAGCAAATTCGATTGCATTTCGATCTGGACAGCGACGGGAGTGAAGAGCAAGTCGCTACGTTACTTCGGTTGACCGAACGGTATTGCGTCGTTTATCAAACGCTCAGTCATCCACCCAGCATCAGCGTCTTGCATCGCTCCATATCGCAGTAAATTCACTGACTATGCCGTTATACATGGACATCCATGAGGTTTCCGGAGGCATTAGCGCGGAGGATGTCGCCAAAGCTCACGCCGAGGATGTTAAAATCGAGGGCAAGTACGGCGTTCATTATCACAAATATTGGGTGAACGAAAAGGCGGGGAAGATTTTCTGTCTTTGCCACGCGCCAAACGCGGAAGCCGCCATCCAAGTCCATCGCGAAGCGCACGGCTTGGTCGCGGACAAGGTCATTGAGATACAGCCCGAGCTCGCGGAAGGATTTCTTGGCGGCGTCGAAGTGAACGAAGCGGGAGCAGCCTTAGTTCCTGGCGTAACCAATGAAAGAGATCCGGGAATCCGAACGGTGCTGTTCACCGACATTGTGGATTCCACGACGTTGACTCAATCGCTCGGCGACGAGGCGGCGCTGGCAATGCTCGGCGTGCACGACACGATTGTGCGCGACGCGTTGTCCGCTTTAGGCGGGCGCGAGGTTAAGCACACCGGCGACGGCATCATGGCCTCGTTCGTTTCGACAGCGGGCGCGGTTCGCTGCGCAATTCAAATTCAACGCGAGTTGGACAAACATGGGCAAACGAATCCCGAGCGTCCGCTCAAGATTCGAGTCGGCGCCGCAGCAGGTGAGCCTGTCGAGCAACATAACGATCTCTTTGGATCGACGGTTCAACTGGCGTGCCGGCTGTGCGAGCATGCCGCTCCAGAACAGATCCTGGTGTCCAACGCGATTGCCGAACTTTGTATTGGCAAGGGGCTCAAGTTCGAAGACCTCGGCGAAGTTGCCTTGAAAGGTTTCGGTCGCCCGGTTCGCGCGCACGCCGTGGAATGGGCGGCCTAAGTGGTGCAGGCACCCAAGCTCAATATCCGCCCGGCCCATGCAGCTTGAAGGGATCGATCATGTAGCTCTCGGTGTGCGAGACGTCGAACGATCGACGAAGTGGTACATCGAAGTTCTCGGCTTCGAGCGACTACATGAAGGAATGTGGAGCGGAGTGCCGACTTTCATCGGCAAAGGTAATACGGGCGTCGCCTTATTCCCTGCGAGTTTTGAGGCGAAATCCTCAGGTGGGCGCGAGATTCGAATGCTTCACATGGCTTTTCGCGCGAACCGGGAAAACTTTCTCGCGGCACAGCGCGAACTGGAAAAGCGCGGAATCAAATTCGAATTCCAAGATCACGAAATCGCGCATTCCATTTATTTTCGTGATCCCGACGGCCACGTGCTCGAGCTCACGACGTACGAACTCGAAGGACGAGGCTAGAAGATGCGTCTAAGACGCGATGATTAGGTCTGGTTCTCGTTGGACCTCACAGCGAGTCGAGTATGCTACGCCTGCTCTGATACCGTCCCGGAGGCGCCTTCTTGAGCGTCCACCGGTTCGGTACAGTCTCAGTAAGAACGACGAAGTCTCCAGGGCGAACGCCTGCGTCGCGATAAAAGCGCGCTACCGCGCCACGCTCGCGAAGCTTGTTACTTTTTTCCACCAAGTGCGTGCGGAACCGTTCGCCGCTCGGCTGCACCTCGATTGTGAGCTCCTCGCCAATTCTGATTTTGCCTCGTCTCACATGCGGAGTGAACTTCAGAAGATTTTGTCGGATATCGCCTGCCGTCACCTCGATTGGGAGTTCGCGCAATTGAGTATTTCCCGACACGCTCGTCGTCGACTCCATCCGCATCGCATGCACCCCCTTCAGTCTCTCCTGCAAGTGCAGCAGTGTTTTTTTCACGTCTTCGTACTCGGCGGCCTTTTTCGTCAACGTCATCACGGCCGTTAAGTTTCCTTCCTTCGCCGCCTTTTGGATCTCCCGCAGGGTGGCATCGATCAGTTCTTGAATTTTCTCTGGTGTCATGTCGGTAGGTTTAAGTGCGTGCGTGCGTATGTCAAGCACTTTTCTACGCAGTCCATACGCCCCTGCGTCGGGATCTCAGAGCTTGTAGGGTAAGCGCCCCGCTTGCCTGCAACCGATGCGGCAGCGCGATTGTTCCGAAGCAGTTAGAGATTCCTCGACTTCGCTCGGAATGACAAACTAACGGAGCGAACGGCTACAGGTTAGGCCACGCGGCCGCAGCAATTCTTATATTTTTTTCCGCTGCCGCAGGGACATGGCTCGTTTCGGCCGACTTTCGGCAGTGAACGTCGGATAGGTAGATCGATCGATACTTCCCCTGCCCCATCGCCGTCTCCGGCCACTCCCGCCATTGCGCCGACGGGTTGAGGCTGACGCACACGCGACGGAGCACCGGCCGTGGGCGCGGTTGGCGCGTGCTCGCGCAACAAAAATTGCGGCAACGTCGCAAGGAAATTCTCGAACGCCTGCAAATTGGAGGTACTGCGGAAAAGATTATTTAAGACTTCGTTTTTAATGTTTGCCATCAGTTCGACAAACATGTCGTAGGCTTCGGTCTTGTACTCGATGAGCGGATCTTTTTGCGCGTAGCCGCGCAGATACACGCCCTCGCGCAATGCGTCCATGGCGTAGAGATGCTCCTGCCAGAGCCGGTCAATCGCGTTGAGAATGATGTAGCGCTCCAGGCTTTTTACGGCGGTGGGCTCTTCGTAGGCCGATTTGCGCTCGTAAGCGTTCTTGATCTTTGCGACCAGGAACTGTGCGTTCTCATCGACGCTGCGCGTTTCGAATTGCGCTTTCTCTTTAGTCAGGCCGAGCGGGAATGTCGTGTTCACCCAATGGACGAGACCGGTGTAATTCGGTTCATCGACATCTAGATATTCTTTCACTTTTGCCGGCAAGGCCTCGTCGATCACTTCGAAGATGAGTTTCCGCGGTTCCTCCGAATCGATGACTTCGTTACGATAGGTATAAACCACCTCGCGCTGCATGTTCATCACGTCATCGAAATCGAGTGTGCGTTTCCGGACCAAATAGTTGCGCTGCTCCACGCGTTTCTGCGCTGTCTCGACCGATTTATTGAGCCATCGATGTTCAAGTTCCTGACCTTCCTCGAGCCCGAAGCGCTCCATGATTTTCGTCATTCGATCGGCAGCGCCGAAATTTCGCATCAAATCGTCTTCGAAACTCACGTAGAATCGCGATGCGCCCGGGTCGCCTTGGCGAGCGCAGCGTCCGCGTAACTGTCGATCGATTCTGCGAGCTTCGTGGCGCTCAGTTCCAATCACCATCAACCCGCCCATGTCGGTCACGCCGGGGCCGAGTTTAATATCGGTGCCGCGCCCTGCCATGTTTGTTGAAATCGTCACCGTGCCTGGTTGGCCGGCGCGAGCCACGATCTCGGCTTCCTGCATATGAAATTTCGCGTTCAACACGTTGTGCGGAATTTTCTCGCGCTTCAGCATTCGACTGAGCAGTTCGGACGCTTCCACACTGACGCTGCCAACCAGCACAGGCTGGGTTTTCGCGTGAGCTTCTCTGATTTCCTTGATGACGGCGTTGTATTTTTCGCGACGCGTCTTGTAGATGCGATCGTTGTGATCTGTGCGCCGCACCGGCCGATTGGTCGGAATCATGTTCACGTCGAGTTTGTAAATATCGTGAAACTCGGCGGCTTCCGTCTCAGCCGTGCCTGTCATGCCTGCCAATTTTTGATAAAGCCTGAAATAATTTTGGATCGTGATAGTCGCCAAAGTTTGCGTCTCGCGATCGATCTGGACGCCTTCTTTGGCTTCCACCGCCTGGTGCAAACCATCGCTCCACCGTCGGCCCGGCATCTTGCGGCCGGTGAACTCATCGACGATTACGACTTTGTTATCCTCGATCACGTACTGGACATCTTTCTCAAACAGGCAGTAGGCGCGGAGCAACTGTGAGATGTTGTGAATGCGCTCCGCCTGGGCGTCGCAATGTTGCTGGCGCTCCGCTTTTTTCTTGTCCTTTTCTTCTTGCGACAGACTTGGATCGAGATCGATCTCGGTGAATTCGTTAATCAAATCCGGCAGCACAAACGCGTTCGGGTCATCTGGATTTAGAAAGGTGCGTCCCTGTTCGGAGAGATCGGCTTCGTTGGATTTTTCGTCGATGGTGAAGAAAAGCTCTTCCTTGAGCGCGAACAGCTCTTCCTTGCGCGTGTCCTGGTAAAACGAGAGCTCGGCTTTGTCGACGGCCCGGCGCTTGTCCGGGTCTTCCATCATTCGCAATAGCTGTTTGTTGCGCGGTTGACCGAGTTTTACTTTGAACATGAGGCGCCCGCCGATTTCCACATCGCCCTGCTCAAATTTTTCGACGGCTTCGCTGGCCGTTCGGTTGCAAAGCATGTTTTGCTTCCGCACCAACTGCTCAATGAGCGGTTTCCATTTGTCGTATTGATGGGTGGAAATCGTCGCCGGCCCGCTGATGATGAGAGGCGTTCGCGCTTCATCGATGAGAATGGAATCGACTTCATCGACGATGGCGTAATGATAGCCGCGCTGGACCTGTTGGTCGCGTGTCGTTGCCATGCCGTTGTCGCGCAGGTAATCGAAACCGAACTCGCTGTTCGTCCCGTAAGTGATGTCCATCGCGTATTGTTCGCGACGCACATCTGGCTCCTGATCGTGTTGGATACAGCCAACAGTGAGCCCGAGGAAATCGTAAAGCTGCCCCATCCATTCCGCGTCGCGTCGCGCCAGATAATCATTCACTGTCACCAGGTGCGCGCCGCGACCTGTGAGAGCGTTCAGGTAAAGCGGCAGCGTCGCGACCAAGGTCTTGCCTTCGCCTGTCGCCATTTCGGCAATCCTGCCCCGATGCAGAACGATCCCGCCGAGCAGTTGCACATCGAAATGCACCATGTCCCAGACCATGGGCTGATCGCACACGGTGAAACTGTGATTTCGCTCTTTTAGCCGGCGCGCCGCGTTCTTCACCACGGCAAATGCTTCCGGCAAAATCTCACCTAGTTTCCCCCATTGTTCCTCCAGCGCCGGAATTTTAGAAAATTCTTGCTTCCAAGCCGCGGTCTTTGCGCGCAACTCGTCGTCCGACAAGCTCTTGAACTGCTCATCCAGCTCGTTGATCCGGCGAACAATCGGCGTCAGCCGCTTGAGCTCGCGCTGATTCTTCGACCCGAGAATTTTCTTTAAAATCCAAGCAACCATTTGAACTCCTAATATCAATCAGATTCCCGCACTATCAATCTGGTGGCGGCGCGTCGCTGGCCAAGTTTTCAGCTAATCTGTAGCCACGGCCCTGTGGGCCGTGTTCCAGACGGCGGACAACTCCGACGTAAGACCGGCCACAGGCCCGTAGCTACAGCGCAACTGCCTAGAGAAACTTTCGTGGCAACTCGACTGCTCTTCGCAATAGGCGCAAATAATGGTTCCGCGAAATTTCGATACCGCCAAATTGTTGCAGATGCGGGGTCAGCCATTGCGTGTCCAACAATGCGAATTTGCGAGCCCGCAAATGCTCCACCAGCGCCACGAGCGCAATCTTGGAAGCGTCGGTAACGGTATGAAACATCGATTCACCAAAGAAAGCGCCACCTACCGCGATGCCGTAAAGTCCGCCGGCCAACCTGCCTGCCTTCCAGGCTTCGACAGAGTGCGCGTGTCCGAGGACATGCAATCGGGTGTAGCTTCCAATAATTTCGCGATTAATCCAGGTGTCTTCTCGTTTCGCGCATGCAGCGATCACTTCGGAAAACGCCTTGTCGATCGTCGTTTCAAAAACTCTTCGGCGCAGGAGACGTCGCAACGAGTGAGGGACGTGAAACTCTTCCAGTGGCAGGATCGCGCGCGGATCGGGCGAAAACCATTCGATCGAGTCGTCTTCCATGGCCATGGGGAAAACACCAAGCCGATAGCCCTGGAGCAAAAGATCCGGATCGATCATATCATTGCGGATTTCGGAGCGCGAATTGAAAATTGCCCCCCCGCGTTTTCAACGTGCCTCTAAATCCGCAATCCGCATTCCGCAATCCGCAATCCGCAATTGCAGCACTCGCGTGGCTCTTGTTGGGCGGCTGCGCGGACCCGCTCGAACAGCGCAGCACGCAAGAAGTGAAAGAGCAGTTGCAGCGAGGCGTGACTGGTCAGGGAACACTTGGTCCGATGGAACGATCTCCCGACGATCCGGCTGCGCAGCATAGTGTCCCGCAAACTCATCCGTAGCGTGTGAAGACTCCAGCTTCATCCACACACTCGAAAATTCTCATCCTCGATTTCGGTTCGCAGTACACGCAGGTCATAGCGCGACGAATCCGCGAATGCCAGGTGTATTCGGAAATTGTTCGCTTCGACATGCCGGCCGCTGAAATCGCCGCAGCAAAACCCCATGGGCTAATCCTCTCCGGCGGACCGGCGAGCGTTTACGACAAAGGGGCCCCGCAAATGGACCCGGAGATTTTTTTGCTCGGCATTCCTGTGTTGGGAATCTGTTACGGGTTGATGCTAATGGCGCATGACCTTGGCGGGAAAGTCGTGTTCACAGGACGACGCGAGTATGGCGCGGGCATGTTGCACCTTAAGAATGGCTCCGAACTCTTCGATGGATTAGGCAACCAGCTCGACGTTTGGAACAGCCATGGCGACGAAGTGACGGCGTTGCCGAAGGGTTTTCGCGTCGTCGGGACCACAGAGGGCTGCAACTTCGCCGCAGTGGAAGATCGGCAACGCAAACTTTACGGGTTGCAATTTCATCCCGAGGTCGCGCACACGCCGCGTGGCAAGGAGATCCTGCAAAATTTCATCTATCACATCTGCCACTGCGCAATGGACTGGACGATGGGCTCTTTCATTGAAGAAGCCTGCGCGCGCGTCAGGAAACAGGTCGGCGATCAAAAGGTGGTGCTCGGTTTGAGCGGCGGCGTTGATTCCTCGGTGACGGCAGCACTTCTGCACAAAGCGATCGGCGACCAGCTCACCTGTATTTTTGTGAACAATGGACTGCTTCGCGCGCGCGAGGAAGAAATCGTGCAGCGTGTTTTCGGCGAGAATTTCCATGTGCGTTTGAAATACGTGGATGCCAGTGAGCGCTTTCTTTCGCTGCTCAAAGGGGTAACCGATCCCGAAACCAAGCGAAAACGGATCGGCAACGAGTTCATCAAGGTATTTCAGCAGGCGACGGAGGAATTGCTGGAGGAGGACCGGAGAAACGGCGATCGCAAACACGGCGGTTACAAGTTTCTCGCGCAGGGCACGCTTTACCCTGACGTGATTGAGAGCGTATCAATCGGAGGCAATCCCGCGCAGGTGATCAAGAGCCATCACAACGTCGGCGGCTTGCCTGAGAAAATGCACTTCGAACTCGTCGAACCGGTGCGCCAATTGTTCAAAGACGAAGTGCGCCAGGCAGGGTTACATCTCGGGTTGCCAAAGGAGATTGTCTATCGACAGCCTTTTCCCGGGCCGGGTCTCGCGGTTCGCACTCTTGGCGAAGTTACGCCGAAGCGATTGTCGATCCTGCGCGAAGCGGACATGATCGTTCAAAGTGAAATGGAGGCGGCCGGCTGGTATTACAAAGTCTGGCAATCATTTGCTATTTTGCTTCCTGTGCAATCGGTCGGCGTCATGGGCGACCAGCGCACTTACGAGAACACGGTCGCGTTGCGCATCGTGGAGAGCCAGGATGGCATGACTGCTGATTGGGTGCGCATCCCCTACGAACTGCTTGCCCGCATCTCAAACCGCATCTGCAACGAAGTCAAAGGCGTCAACCGCGTCGTGCTCGATATCTCCAGCAAACCGCCAAGCACAATCGAGTGGGAATGAGAGGAACGTGATCTGCGAACAGCGATCAGTGAACACTCAGTTGTCCCACGTGTCGCATCAGTCTCATGGAACAAATGGGACTGACGAGACGTATCCGCCGCTATCAATCAACTTGCGCAACTGCGCTCATGAATCCGGAGAAATCTTTCCCGTTACGCGCGGCGTGATTCAGCGCGTCCAGGCGCGCATTCATTGCCGCCTCGGGCAGCGCGACGCGATAGGAGTGTCCCGCTGCGGCAGGATTCGCAAAAACGATTTCGTCCCACTGGATGGAAGAAATCTCGTCGTTGAAACGCGCGACCGCGCGACCGCGGAAAAACGCGCGCGTGGTTTCCGGTGGGTTGAAGATCGCGCCCTTGATTTCATCCTCGTTCGTGACACGGCGCATTAAATCTTTGCGCAACAGTTCGTAGTATAATCCGCGGTCCAGATCGAGATTGTGATATTCCAGATCGATCGATTGCAGCCAGGGATCGCTCCAGGAAAGTTTTTCCTCCTGCTGCAGAGCATCCAACAGGAATTTTTTGGCGGACCAATCGACACGATCTCGCGTTGACATCACATCGCGCTCGAGATCGTTCAGCACATTCTCCCATTCGCCCAAAATCCATGCGTGCTCGTGATCCGGCGGATTGCGCCATAGTTTGCTCGCGGCGCGCAAATAAATCCGTTGCACTTCGATCGCAGAAATCTTGCGGCCATCTTTGAGTTCAATGATCCAATCGTAAGTTTGATCGCGGCTGATTGATTTGTTGGCATCAACCGGTTGCGCAATTTCGAGCTGAGGCGCTTCTCCGCGCTCAATCAAGTCAAGAACCAGTGCCGTGGTTCCGATTTTCATGGCCGTTGCCCATTCGCTCATGTTCGAATCGCCGAGGATAACGTGAAACCGGCGATAGCGGCTCGCGTCCACGTGGGGCTCGTCGCGCGTGTTAATTAGCGGCCGTCGATTCATCGTGTCGATGCTCACCACCACACTGAAAAAATCGGACCGCTGCGAAATTTGATAAATCCCAGGGTCGCTTTGGCCGCTCTCCGCTTCGACACCCATCTTTCCGGCGCCCGCGAAAATCTGACGAGTGACAAGAAACGGCAGAATGCCGGCAACAATTCGATCCCACGCGATGTCACGGCTCATCAGATAATTGTCGTGACAGCCGTAACTGTGGCCGGAAAAGTCCGTATTGTTTTTGTAAAGCCGGACTTCGTAGCCGGCCGGCAACTTCTGATTTCGACGCCGGGCGCACTCCGCAAGAATGCGCTCGCCAGCTTTGTCCTGTGCTACGATCTGGCGAAGGGTTGTGCACTCCGGCGTGGAATATTCGGGATGCGCGTGATCGTTATAAAAGCGCGCGCCGTTTGAAAGGACGAGGTCGCTCTTTATTTCCTCGAAACTGAGTGGGCGACGTTTATCGATCTCGTAGTAGGCGGATTCGTCGGTGTCTTGAAGTAATTCGCGCGCCCGAAATCCGCGCGCATCCAGGTGCGGATCTTCCAACTCATAGTCCCATTTCATCAGTGCCCCGTGATCGGTGTAATGCCGCACCAGCTCGATCGATTCGGCCACGACATCGACAGACTCCGCACCGCTTAGAGTGATGCCGTACTCCGTCTCCAGCCCAAAGACGCGTTTCATCAAATCCTGCTGTTTTCGGTTTAGATTACGCCAAACGCTGTCCGTGCGCGCGCATCGGAGACGGGTTTGACAGGCGAAATTTTCACGACGTTTTCCGGATCGTAATCGATTAGCTTGAGCCAGTCTTCGGTGATGTCCGTGGTCGGGAAAATGTCGTTCTCAATGTACTCGGCATTGAAGGCGAGCTGCAAATCCGTTTCCCTAATTCCTTCCTCCTGTTGCGTGGCGATGGCCCTTTTGATCGCTATCGCTTTCGCGCGCTCCACAATCGAGGCAATAATCGCGCCACTGATGAGATCGCTGCGGTAAAGCGTTTCCTTGCGCCCGCTGCGCAACGTTACCTCCAAAAATTTGTTTTCGTCGCGGCGCGTAAATTGCCAGTCCACGAAGCGCTCGATCAGACGGTCAATGGATGCTGTGATTCCATCAGCTTCTTTGGCGAGCACACCGTCGTACGGCAAATCGTCGGTCACATAGATCCGATAGATCTCGCGCGTACCCTGTTTGTCCGGTCGATTGACCTTGATTTTCCGATCGATGCGGCCCGGGCGCAGAATTGCCGGATCGATCAAATCGGCGCGATTAGAAGCCAGGATAATTACCACATCGTTGAGCGAATCGATGCCATCCATCTCCGAGCAAAACATCGGCACGAGCGTGGAAAGAATGTTCGAGTAACGCGATGCCCGGCGCGTGCCTAGGATCGATTCAGCCTCGTCGATAAACAGAAACGGCATATAGCCTTCGCTTTTTTTCTCGCGAGCGGTGGCAAAAATTTCGCGCACCATTCGCTCCGATTCGCCCACCCACATGTTTAGAATTTCGGGGCCTTTGACGTGCATGAAATATTCCCGCATCTCGGTGCCGGCTTTTTCCCGAAGCTGCCTGGTCAGATTGTAGGCGGTCGCCTTGCCAATGAGCGTCTTTCCGCAACCCGGCGGACCGTAGAGCAGAAAACCTTTCGGCGTGGCGTGCTGAAATTTTTGGAAAAGGTCAGCATGCAACAGCGGCAGCTCGATCGCGTCTTTGATGGCTTCGAGCGCCGCCTCCTGGCCACCGACCTTTTCCCACGGCAGCTCCGGCACAGTGTCGAGATAATGCTCGTGGGATTTTGTGCTGGAGAGCATCTCCAACGCCATGCGGTAATTCGAATCAACGCGGACTTCGTCGCCCGATTTTAATGTAGAGTGAGTTAAATCGGCGGAACGTTGTAACACCATCGATTGCAATCCGTGCTCCGAGCCGACGCGCAATCGGTCCTTGCCGAGAACTTCGGTAATTTTTGTTACCGGGCCGGCTGTCTCAAAACCGAGATCGCCAACAATCACGAAAGCTTCATTAACGAGCACGCGCGTCCCTTTTTTCAATTTCGCAAGCGAAATGCGTGGATCGACGTTGCAATAATAATCGGCGCCTCCCACCACGATGTGCGCCGTGTCCTTCGACGTGGCCCCAAGAAACGTGCCGAT
>QHRD01000019.1 GCA_003220005.1 Verrucomicrobiota bacterium
CTTTCGATGTCTTTTTGTATTTCCGGAGTGATGTGCTGACCCTGGGTCGCCTGCGCGACGGCTTGTTTCATGTAGGAGTCCATTTGCGCAATCATCGAATCGATCAGTTTGTGAGCCTGGACTAGCTCCAATATTTGTTTAATGGAAGCTTCGCTAGGCGGATTATTATCCGCCGCCGCAACTACCGAAAACGCACCTGCACAAGAAAAAGCGACAACCATCAGAGTTCGTTTAGTCATAGGCAGCCAAGATAATGAGTCGGTTTGCGACGTAAAAGCTTAAACTTCCAGCCATTCGATTGTAATTGCTGACTTTGGACCGATGAATCAAAGGTAAGAACTATACCTTCATGATCTCGGCTTCTTTGTGCTTGAGATGATCGTCGATAGATTTGACGAAGCGATCGGTGAGCTTTTGCACTTCATTCTGAACATCGTGCAAGCCGTCCTCGGTTAGTTCACCGGCGGCCTTCAGCTTTTTTCCTTCGTCGAGCGCCGCGTGCCGATTCGCGCGCACACGCACACGGGCTTCCTCGGCCATTTTACCCAGGGAGCGGACGAGTTCTTTTCGGCGCTCTTCTGACAGCTCCGGGATTGGCAATCGAATGATCTTGCCATCAACCGCAGGTGTAATGCCGATCTTCGATTCCTTCAGCGCTCTCTCGATGTCCGGCACCGTCCCGGCGTCGAACGGTTGAACCACAAGCAAACGCGGCTCGGGGGTGGTGATCAAAGCCAGCTGCTTTAATTTCATGCTCGATCCGTAAGCATGAACGTCGACGTTTTCCACAAGCCCAGGCGACGCTTTGCCGGTGCGCACGGCGGCAAACTCGTGCGTCATGTAATCGACGCTTTTTTCCATCGACATTTCGGCTTCGAGAAGAATGTCATCTTTGCTCATGGCGTCTGAATTTTTACGTCTGATGGAAGTTCATCGCAAACCAGCGTTCCGATTTTCCGTCCGAGCACGGCATCGCGAATGTTGCTGGGCTTGTTCATGTCGAAAACCACAATCGGGATTTTGTTATCCATGCAAAGGCTGAACGCGGTTGAGTCCATTATCTGCAAACGTTTCGCCAGCGCTTCGCTGAAGGTGAGCCGGTCGAAGCGGCGCGCGTCTGGATACTTGTTTGGGTCACGATCATAAACGCCGTCAACCTTGGTAGCTTTCAAGATGACATCAGCGCGAATCTCGCTTGCCCGCAGAGCTGCGGTTGTATCTGTGGAAAAGTAAGGGTTGCCGGTGCCAGCGGCGAAAATCACGACGCGGCCCAATTCCAGATGGCGAATGGCGCGGCCCAGGATGAAAGGCTCGGCCACATTTCTCATGTCGATCGCGCTCTGGACGCGGGTCTCAACGTCCATCTGCTTGAGCACGCTTCTTAAAGCCAGCGCGTTAATGACGGTGGCGAGCATGCCCATGTAATCGGCGGTGGTGCGGTCCATGCCGCGCTGCGACGCCGACAAACCGCGCCAGATATTTCCGCCCCCAATCACGACCGACACTTGAACATCCAGATCGCGAACTTCCTTAATGCGCTCAGCAATCTCGCGCACCACTGTGGTCGAGATGTTTTCGCGTCCGCCGCGCTCCTGCATCGCCTCGCCACTCAATTTGAGCACGATGCGTTCATAGACTGGCGTGTCGGTTTGCATGGGCTCAGAGCAACATCAAACAGAAGATGGCCGCGTTTGGAAAGCAAAATGCTTGAATAGAGAATGCGCAGCTATTCTGTCGTTCGGGGAGCACAGGCTGCCAGCCTGTCCATCTCGGCAGCTTGCCGAGATGCTGGTAGCAGTTGGCGCTGGGCGTTGCTCGAATGTTGCCGGCAAAGCCGCCGTCAGCTACCGCCAAGCTTTCCGGGGTGCGCCCCGGAATCAACCTGCGGTGCGAACGAGTGAAGCGTGCCCGCGCAAGAATTCTTGAGCGGTCATGCTCTTTTTCCCTTCCAACTGAACTTCTTTCAGCGCGAGCGCGTCACTGCCTGCGCCAACAACCAGCTCTTTTTCACTGCGCAAAATCTCTCCTGGCTTGCCGCTAAGTTCGACCACAGATGCAGAAAAAATTTTCAGGTTTCGCTCGTCGATTTTCATGAACGCACCCGGCCACGGATTGAACGCGCGGATTTTTCGCTGAATTACTTCCGCCGGTTCCGACCAATCGATTTTGCCATCGGCGCGCTTTAGCTTCGGAGCGTAAGTAGCCTGCGATTTATCCTGCGGAATCCGCGGCGCGCTCTTAGCCGTGAGCAATCGCAGGGATTCCACCAATGCTTCAGGTGCAATCTGCGCCAGGCATCTGTGCAATGAGCCACCGGTGTCAGTCGATAAAATATCGAGTTTGCGCTGCAACAGAATATCGCCGGTGTCGAGTCCTTCATCCATGTACATCACGGTGATGCCGGTTTGCTGATCCCCCGCGGCGATGGCTGCCTGGATCGGCGCTGCACCGCGCCATCTTGGCAGAAGAGATGCATGTAGATTTAAGCAGGCGATTTTGGGAATCTCGAGAACGGCGCGGGGCAAGATTTGCCCGTAAGCCATCACAACAATCACATCAGGTGTTAGCGCGCGGACCTGTTCGATTGCGTGGGGATCTTTGATTCGCGGTGGTTGCAAGATCGGTGCGCCCGGCGGTCGCGCCCTACCTATAAACGCTTTTTTGATAGGCGGTGGCTCGACCGATTGGGCGCGCCCGACCGGCTTGTCGGGCTGCGTCGCAATTGCGACGACCTCGTGTTCTGATTTCAACAAAGCTTCCAGCGTCGGCACGCCGATCTCGCCGGTGCCGATGAAAACGACGCGCATGATGAACTACTGCGTCACTTAATGCGCAGCCTCGCGACGCGGACGGCGCCGTGCCATCGCTTGCGTGAGAATTTTTTCTCCGGCCGTGATCTCGCGCCGGCCTACCGACGATCCGCACTCGGTACAGAGATAATCGAAAATTTCCCGGTCAGGGAGAACTAACAGCAGCCGCTCGCGCACCGGCATCGCGGCTTTGCATTTCTCGCAGTACAGGCTGGATGCGGTGAAATTTTCAAACTGCTGCTGGTTCATACACGCCGTCGTTCACGCTCTGTAGAATCTCGAGCAGAACTTTGGCGGGCGGCTGAGTTGCGTCAACCACGGTAACCAGATCTCGCGAGTAATATGAAAGCACCGGCCTCGACTCCTTCTCGTAAATATCGAGACGCCGCTGGATGACTTGTTCGTTCGCGTCGTCGAGACGGTTTTCCTTTAAAGCCCGCTTCTTGAGCCGGTAAAAGAGAGTCTCGCGATCAGGGCACGCCAGATGAAACAGCTTTTTTACGTCGATCATTTCATCCATGATTCTGGCCTGGCCGAGGTTTCGTGGAATCCCGTCGAGCACGAGCGTATCGATGTCCGGCTTGAACTTGTGTGCTTCCACGGCCGCATCGATTGCCTGCCGCCAAAGCTCTACTGTGATGTCATCTGGCACGAGCTGCCCTTTGCTTGAGTATTCAAGGAAGGCCTTCCCGACCTTCGTGCGCGTGTCAATGGAACGGAACACATCGCCGCAGGCGCAATGATAAAGCCGTGGGATCGTGCCGAGCGTTTTGCCTTGTGTGCCTTTGCCGCTGCCAGGTGCGCCAAAAAGAATGAACGTCTGGTATTTCATGTGCGAAACCCGCTTATACTGCAAGCCGGCCCGAATGGGGAAGCAGAAACCGAGCGCCTACTCCCCGCTCGACAGCGGATCGACATTTACCCGTCGCCCGCCGCGATCGAACCGCACGTTGCCATCCAGCAGCGCAAAAATTGTATAGTCCCGCCCAAGTCCGACATTTTTTCCAGGCAAAAACTTTGTCCCGCGCTGGCGGACGATGATGTTGCCGGCTACGACCATTTCGCTGCCGAATTTTTTGACACCGAGCCGCTTGCTGACGCTGTCGCGGCCATTCTTAACGCTGCCTTGTCCTTTTTTGTGAGCCATTGGTGAGAGTAGTTAGTTGAGAGCAGGGCGTTTAGTCCTCGCTCTTCTTTGACGCAGTCTTTTTCGCTTCTACACTGATGCTTTTAATTTTCACTCGCGTCAATTTGCGGCGATGCCCAACTGTGCGGTGATAACCTTTCCGCCGTTTGTACTTGAACGCGATAACCTTTTTATCCTTCCGTTGCTCGACGACTTCGGCAGTTACCTTTGCTCCGGAGATGAGCGGATTGCCGTGCGTCACATCTTTGCCATCGGCAAACGTTAGCACGTCACCGAAAGTCGCGGTCTTACCCGGATCGACATCGAGAAGATCCACATCGATTGTGTCGCCTTCCGCGACGCGAAACTGCCTGCCGCCAGTCTTGATAATTGCGTAAGTCATAAGCGATTTTCCGGGGAGAAAAAGCCGCCCAAAATCCCACAGACCGGCGGGTTTGGCAAACGCAAAGCTTCACGTCGGTATGCAAACGGTCGCCTCTCCCTTCGCAAAGGAGAGGAGAGAGGTGAGGGTGGATTGCGGTAAGCGACAGCCCCGCGGTCCAAACCCCTGACTTTAATCGTCGTCCTTTCTTGCCAAGGGGAGAGCCGATGAGGACCAGCTGCTTGAGCTACGCAGTGACTTCGCCCGTTGCGCCGACGAGTTCTGCATACAAAGCCTCGTAGCGTTCCGCAGACGCGTCCCACGAAAAATTGCACGTCATTGCGCGTTTCATCAGCTTAGCCCAGAGGCGGCGGTCTCCGAAGACGGACCGCGCGCGTTTGATCGCGTCCCAAAAGGCTTCGCTGGAATATTCGTAACAAAGAAATCCGTAACCGCTATCTGTTGTCGGATCGTAATCTTCGATGATCTCCTGGATTCCTCCGGTCACGCGCGCCACAGGGAGAGCCCCATATTTCAAGTTGTACATCGCAATTAAACCTGCTGGCTCGAAACGCGATGGAATCAGGCTGATATCCATCCCGGCTTCGATGAGGTGCGCCAGCTTTTCGTCGTATTTTTTTTGGTAAGCAAACCTCGTTGGAAATTTTCTGGCTGCGACCGCTAGCGCAGTTTCATACGCGGGATCACCCTCTCCGAGAATGATCAGGCGCACATCATCCCAAAGAAGTCGATCCAGAAGCGGCACGAGAATTTCGAAGCCTTTCTCCTGAACGACGCGAGTCACCATCCCAAAGACCGGGCCGCGTGGCGCAGACTCGAGCTTCATTTCCTTCAGGAGCGCCTCGCGGCAAACCTGTTTTCCCCGAAGCCGCCTTGCCTCATAGCGCGCGGGAATCAAATGATCCGACGCCGGATTCCAGCGCGTGTAATCTACGCCGTCTAAAGTGGCGCTCAGCCGGTGCGCATTTTCGCGCAGCACACCATCCAGGCCATGGCCGCCGGCCGGCGTCAGGATTTCGCGCCGATAATGTTCGCTTACGGTTGTGATCTTATCGGTATAGAGGATTCCGCCTTTCAGAAAATTCAGGCGCCCACAAAACTCAACTCCGTTCAGCGTGAAAAAGCGCTCCGGCAAATTTGTGAGCGCAAAATCGAGTCCCCAAAAGCTGCCTTGGTCGGCCACATGATGGATGGTAAGCACAGTTTTGAATGGAAGCCCATGCGCATACACGAACACCGGCACTAGCGCCGCGGCCCAATCGTGCGCGTGCAAAATTTGCAATTGCGGCGTCAACCGCCGAGCTAGTTCCACGGCAGCTTTGCAGAGGAAAATAAATCGCGCGGCGTTGTCTTCGTACGCCTTACCTCGCTCGCCGTAAATTCCAGCGCGATCAAAGAATTCATCGCACCGAATTAGAAACAACTGCACGCCGCTGGCGCTGCGTCCCTCGAGGTACCGGGCAACGTGAATTTTGTCACCTATCTGCACATCGACGGTTATGCCGGTGTTCTTTTTCTTAAACGCGCGGTTCTCCTTGATCTCACGGTAGAACGGCAGAACCACGCTTACCTCGTATCCTCGAGTACGCAGCGCGCTCGGCAGCGCATCCATCACATCCACGAGCGCGCCCGCTCGCTGCAAAGGCGGTCCCTCGGCGCTGATCATTAAGATTCTCATTCGTTATTGGACGTTCGATGTTGGGCGTTGGGCGTTTCTTAATCGCTTTTGCCCGATAGGTATTCGCGCTTCACCCACTCAACCGCTTCCTCTGTTGTTCGCAGCGTCCCTTCCAGTTGTCGTGTCTCGACTGCTTCGAGGATTTCGCCAAACTTCGGCCCGGGCTGCAAGCCCAGCGCGATCAGATCGTCGCCGCGCACCAGCGGTGGCGGAATGATCGGTTCGTTCGAGAACTCTTCGCGTTTGCGCAGGAGAAATTCGTAATTGTCGAGCATGCGATGGCTGCTTTCGCAATCGACCCGATGCAATTCCAACTCCTCCTCAAAAGTTGGCCGCGCCATGAAACGTTTCAGCTTCGCCACTCGCATGTTAGGAACATCCTTAAAAACCATGTGCTGGCGCACCATCTCGACCGTCGCCTCGATTTCAGCACCGGAAAATCGCAACCGCCGCATGATCGCCTCGGTCATCTCCGCACCGATGCGGTCATGTTCGTTGAAACGAATGCGGCCCGTTTTGTCCACGCGCGCTGTCACCGGCTTGGCAACATCGTGAAACAACACGGCGAAAACGAGCGGAACAGAGACCTGCTCCGGAACCAACCGCAACATCAGCCGGGTGTGCACGAACACGTCGCCTTCGGGATGAAACTGTTCCGGTTGCAACACACCTTTCATCGCTTCCAGCTCGGGCAGAATCGCGCGCATCAAACCGCTCGAATCCAGTAGGTCCCAGCCGCGCACACGATTCGGTGACAGAAAAATGCGCACCAACTCGTCGCGAATTCGCTCGGCACTGATCTGGTTGATTGAAGGCGCGTTCGCCACGAGCGCTTCCCACGTGTGGTTGTCGATCTGGTAATCCAGCACCGTGGCGAAGCGGACCGCTCGGAGCATTCGCAAACGATCCTCCGCAAATCTTTTCGCCGGCTCGCCGATGGCCCGCACCAATTTTGCGGCGATATCGGCCTGCCCGCCGACAAGATCAATCACTTCCTCCGCGACGGGATCGTAAAACATTCCGTTGATAGTGAAATCGCGCCGCTTTGCGTCTTCCTCGGGCGAAGAAAAATGCACGGCACTGGGATGCCTTCCGTCGATGTAAGCGTCGTCGGAACGAAAAGTTGCCACCTCGAATTGGAAGCTGTTCTCCAGCACAACGATCACGCCAAAGTGCGCGCCGACTGCGAATGTCCGTGGAAAAAGCGCCTGCACGGCTTCCGGTCGGGTGTCGGTAACAATGTCATAGTCTTTAGGCGTTAAACCACGCACCATGTCGCGCACACAGCCACCCGCGAAGTACGCGACGTGACCCTGCTCGCGCAGACGCGCAGTCACTTCGCGCGCAGCTTTTTCCATGGGTGAGGATTTCACAGCATCATTGTAGCCGCTTCGCTGCGCGAAGCGCAATGGCGCGATGGTAGGATCGGCGCGCGGTGCCGACCGGACGCCGCGGCGCGGCGTCCCTACCCTTCGCTTTTCTGTTTTCGAAAGGAGTGGATGATGAAAAGCACCACTGCAATCGAGATGCAGGAGTCCGCCACATTAAATGCAGGCCATGGGTCGGCGAACCGAATATGGAGATTGAAAAGGAGAAAATCGATCACGTGTCCGTACAGGAGGCGATCAGTCAGGTTCCCCAGAATCCCGGCAAGCAGTAGCGCGAGCGAGAGGTCGCGCCACAGATCGGGTTGGCTGTGTCTGACAAGCAGAACCGTCACGATGACCAGCGCAACGACGGAAATTATGACGAAGAAAGTATTGTTGCCCCTGAAAGATCCAAACGCCGCCCCGGTATTCGTAACGTTAACCAGGCTGAAGAAATCCGGTACGATAATGCGCGCTTCAAGAGGGCTGATCAATCGCAGGACCAACTTTTTTGTCAGTTGATCCAATGCGTAGAGTGGCAGTGAGAGGCAGAGAATGAATTTCACGTCGATCCGGGGTCGGCGTTGATTATCCTGCAATCACGCTTTCGCACCGATCGCACAAATCGGGATGCATCTTGCTCGCGCCGACTGTTGACCGATGACGCCAGCAACGCGCGCACTTTGCGTACGGCGTCTTAGTGATCAAAGCGCTCTCTTCTTTCGCCTGATGGATCGTCAGGTCACTCACGATGAAGAATTCTTCCAGTTCTTCCTGGCTGACTTTCTTCGTCACATCGGAATCCGTGTGCAAAACAACTCTGGCTTCCAGCGTGTTGCCGATCAGTTTTTCCTGGCGCGCACGCTCGACCGCTTGCCCGATGATGCTGCGTAATCTTAAAAGCTCCGCAACTTGAGCACCCGGCGCGCCCGGCGGTCGCACCCTACCATGTCGATCCTGTGGTTGAGGAAATTCCTGCACATGGACTGAACCGACTGACTTTGAATACCGCCAGGCCTCCTCGGCAGTGAATACAAGAACGGGCGCGAGCAACCGGCAGAGCGCGCCGAAAATCTCATGCATGACTCTCTGCGTCGCGCGCCGCCGCGGGGAGTCTGCGGCGTCGCAATACATGCGATCCTTGGTGATGTCGATGTAGAGGCTGCTCAGATCGACGGCGCAAAATTGATTGAGCGTGTGATAGACCTTGTGGAACTCGGACGCTTCGTAAGCTGCGCGACAATCGTGAATCACTTCATCCAAGCGTTCAAGGATCCAGCGATCAATCAATGTCATTCCGAACGAAGTCGAGGAATCCCGTTGCATTATCGTTAAGGTTTCATCGCGGGCTCCCTCGACTCCACTTCGCTGCCCTCGGGATGACGGCGCGTTGTCAAAATCGTAAAGATTCCCCAGTAAAATCCGCAGCGTGTTGCGAATGCGGCGATAGGTATCGCCCAGACGCGTGAACATCTCTTCGGAAAACGGAACGTCCGCGGTGTAATCGATGCTGCTGGCCCACAACCGCAACAGATCGGCGCCGTACCGGCCGACGAAGTGATCGGCGGCCGTTGGTTTCGCGTACGTTCCCGATTTCGAAATTTTCTTTCCGTCGAGATCGACAACAAAACCGTGAGTGACGCAAATTTTGTACGGCGCGCGATTATTCAGCGCGATGCTAGTCATCAGCGACGATTGAAACCAGCCGCGATGTTGATCGGTCGCTTCGAGATACATGTCGGCGGGATCGCGTAGCTCGGGATGCAGCGCGCAAACTGCTTTGTGCGAAACGCCGCTGTCGATCCAGACGTCAATAGTGTCATTGCCCTTCGTCGTCCCAGCCGGAAGCCCAAGCTCTTTCGCCAGAGCGGCATCATCCAATTCAAACCAAATGTTCGAGCCGCGCTCGGCAACGATATCAGCGAGATTGCGGATAATTTTCGCATCCAAAATTGTCTTGCCGTCGGCAGAGTAAAAAACCGGCAATGGGACGCCCCAGCTGCGCTGACGCGAGATCACCCAGTCCGGACGCGATTCGACTGTGCCTGCGATCCGATTCTCGCCCCACGCGGGAATCCATTTCACTGATTTGTGAATCGCATTCAGCGCTTCGCCGCGCAGTTCGTCGATGCGAATAAAGAATTGCTCAACATTACGAAAGATGATCGGAGTCTTCGAGCGCCAGCAATACGGATAGGAGTGATGAAAGGTTTGTTCGCCGAGCAGCATGCCATGTTCGCGCAGCAAGTTCACAATGTCGGCATTCGCATCGAAGACGTATTTGCCAGTCAGATTTGGCAAACCGGCTTCTTCCGTAAAACGGCCGTGATCATCGACAGGCGATAAGATCGCTAAGTTCTTCGCGATCCCTAAAGCGTAATCATCAGCGCCATGGCCAGGTGCGATGTGCACGGCGCCAGTTCCGGAATCCATCGTGACGAAGCCGGCGGTGAAGACTGGGACTTCGCGGTCGAGAAAGGGATGTCGCGCTTTGATCTTCTCAAGCTTCGCTCCTGGAAATAATGCAAGCGGTTTACCAACCGGATTGAACTTTGTGTTCGCATGAAACTGCGAAACGAGCTTCTCGGCCAAAAGCAAAGTCTCAGAGGCGCCATCGCGCGAAAATTCCTGCACAACATAATTTTCCTTCGGATCAACGGCGATCGCCAGATTGGCCGGCAATGTCCACGGCGTCGTCGTCCAGATCGCGATGCTTGTTCCATCCGGCGCGCCCGGCGGTCGCGCCCTACCAGTGATGGGAAACTTCACGTAAACCGCGGTGTCGTCGCGTTCCTGGTATTCCACTTCGGCTTCAGCCAGCGCAGTCTGAGCGCCGGTGCTCCAAAAAACCGGCTTCTGAGCCTGGTAAACCAGACCTTCCTTTACGAACACGGCAAACGCGCGAAGGATCTCCGCTTCGTATTTGGGATCCATCGTCAGGTAGGGACTCTCCCAGTCGCCGAATACGCCCAGCCGTTTGAACTGCTCGCGCTGGATGTTGATGTATTTGCGGGCGAACTCTTCGCATTTCTTGCGGACTTCCAGCGGAGAAAGCTCGCGCGATTCC
>QHRD01000111.1 GCA_003220005.1 Verrucomicrobiota bacterium
GGTCAGCAGCTAGAAGAAGTGACTGAGTAGCTGTAGAGGCAGCCGCGCACCGGCTGCGTTGTAGCGGTGCTTGTGCCAAGCACCGAACCAGGCGTTTGACACAAACGCCTCTACAACTGGATAATTTGCTCCGCCTTTGGTCGTAGCCTGCGGCATGGCAAGCGCCACGACGGACTTCAGCGAGCTATGGCCGTAACTCCAAGCTAAGTGGATCTCTCGCTCCGTGCCAGAAACGCAGTATCTCCACGGTGTTGGCTGGTTTGTCGAAGCGATAGAAAATCAGATACGGGGCCAGCACAACCACGCGAACGCCGGGCCACCTTTTCACCGGTCGCCCGCGCTCCGGCATCGAGCGTAGCGATTCAGCCAGATCGACCAGCCGGTTCGCAAATCTTTCCGCGACCTCGGCATTATCGGTAGCGATGAAAGCGGTGATTTGCTCCAAATCGGCTAAAGCTGTCTCTGAATAGTTTACCGCGCAGTCCATGCGGCGATCCGGGAGCGTACTTCTGCTGCGGAATAAGTCTTCTCTTCACGCACTGAGCGCAGACCTTCGCGTATGGCGTCTTCCATGGCGGGCGTCGGTTCAAAGGGTTCCTCCAGGTTGACCAGTTTATGCAAAAGTAACTCGCGCTCCTCTTCGGATAGCTTCGGCAATTCTGCGATGATCTCGTGGACACTCATATTCGCTCTCGGAGAATAGTTTCTCTTCTTTGTCTCCAAACGTCAATGCCCGAGTTGTTACGGGAGCCGAGCCTCTTGATCGATGGGGAGGCGCGGACGGGCCACTACAAACCCAATGCCGATCCCGCGCATATTGCAGCGTCCATAACTGTCTTGACGATCAGTTCGTGGTAGAAGGCGAAAAACGTTATTGGCTTCACGTTGCCATCGATCGCTTCGACGGCTCGATAGTCGGTCAGCAGCTTGAGGAAGTAACTGAGTAGCTGTACAGGCAGCCGCGCACCGGCTGCGTTGTAGCGGTGCTTGTGCCAAGCACCGAACCAGGCGTTTGACACAAACGCCTCTACAACTGGATAATTTGCTCCGCCTTAAAGGCGCGATTTCATGTGTGAGTCCGCCACAGGACGGATTCGCCGTGGCGAACCTGGCGCATCGCCCCAGGAGATTGTGGGCCAAGAGGACCTCAGCGCTGAAAGCGCGTGTTCATGGAAGTGATGAATCGCGCCTTCAGCGCTCCCCCGGTAATTTCCACCCCGATTTCCTGGGGTGTTGCCCCAGGCTGACCTGAGCAGAGCGCCGTTGGCGCTAAGTAATCGCTCAAAGCGAAAAGCACGCCGGCCTTGTTCCTGGTTCGCTACGGCGTCTTCCCCTGACGGCCAGGTTGGTACCGGCGCACCGATTCGTCCTGGTTCTTTTGTAAATTCCCCCCCATCTGGTCCAATGTAGATGTGATTTTCGCGTACGCCTGGTCCGTCCAGTCTTTGTAAGGCTTGTCCCAGCCAAAAAAAATCACGGCCACAATAATCACGATTTCAGCCAACAGTCGCTTCATGCCTGAGATTGCCAGAAACGCAGGATGAGATCAATGGAATTCGAGCGGTTTCGCGTTTATTTTCCGCTGTTGAACTGATCGAGGCCGTGACAGTCTCATGATCAACTTTCACGACATCTGATGGATGACTAATGCGAATGCGAACTGCGCCGGCACAACTCGACTCGACCGTGCAGATTCTCGGCATTCGTTTTTTCAGCGGCGATGTCGATGAAGCCGTTGCCGCGATGTTTCGCCATGGCGGATTTCTCGTCGCGCCGTCGGGCACGTGTTTCGTTCGACTGCGCGAGGACGAACGCTACCAGCGCGCCGTGCTTGCCGCTGATCTGGCGATTGCCGACAGCGGTTTGATGGTCGTCCTGTGGCGCGTGTTGCGAGGCGAAAACGTCGCGCGCATTTCCGGTCTCAAATATTTGAAACATTTGCTGAGAAAGCTCAAGGGCGAGGGGAACACAACAGTTTTTTGGGTGCTCCCGAGCGAAAGCGCGCGACAAAAACTGCTCGACTGGTCGGGCCGCGAAGCCTTTTCAATCAAGAGTGAGAATTGTTATGTCGCGCCGCGGTACGATTCGGATGTCGAAGATTGCAATCTTCTTGAGCTCGTTGAACAACAGCGTCCGGCGCATGTCATCATCGCCATCGGCAGCGGCGCACAGGAAAAGCTC
>QHRD01000110.1 GCA_003220005.1 Verrucomicrobiota bacterium
CTCTCTCTTCAAGCTCTAGAGCAAGTTCTTTTCGCCCGCTTCTAACGATTCGCCCACCTACCATCACATGGACGTAATCGGGGACGATGTAGTTCAGGAGCCGCTGATAATGCGTGATTAACAATATGCCAAGATTGGGGCCGCGCAACGAATTCACTCCGTGCGCAACGGTCTTGAGCGCGTCGATGTCAAGGCCGCTATCAGTCTCATCGAGAACGGCATATTTCGGTTCGAGCACGGCCAGTTGCAGAATTTCGGTGCGCTTTTTTTCGCCACCGGAGAAACCCTCATTAACTGCCCGGGACGTAAACGAGCGATCCATGCCGAGCAGTTCCATTTTTTCATAAAGCTTTGCGTAATAATCGGTGGCCTCAAGTTCTTCGCCTTCCGGCAGACGCGATTGCAACGCTGCGCGCAGGAAATTAGCAATCGTTACTCCCGGGATTTCGCTCGGGTACTGAAAGGCCAGGAACAAGCCGCGCCGTGCCCGTTCGTCTGGTTCAAGTTCAAGAAGATTCTCTCCATCCATTAAAACCCTGCCAGCGGTCACCTGATAATCGGGGTGACCAGCGAGCACTTTTGCCAGCGTGCTTTTGCCTGAGCCGTTTGGGCCCATAAGCGCGTGCACCTCGCCCCGCGGCACGCGGAGCGTCAATCCACGAACTATCCCCTGACCGTTCACGGCGATATGCAGGTTTTCTACGTTCAAGTCCTTCATAAAGGTGAATGCAAAATATACGCCGGTTCCAGAGATTTGCGAACCGCGTAAAAGGCTTCGCCTCACGCGGCACCCGCGGGCGCAGCCACGTGAGCGCCCAAGGCGCTTTTACGTGGCTACCCCGCTTGGATTCGAACCAAGAATAACGCCTCCAAAGGGCGCTGTGTTACCGTTACACCACGGGGTAAACGGATTGGCGATTTTAGATTGGCGATTTTCGGTTCGAGCGCAATTCCCAAATTAGAGCGTGATCGGGTTTGCGCGAAGCAACTCGCTGTCAAAATCGAGGTTGAATCAGTGGCAGCGGGACGAGTATGATGGCTTCGCCGCAGCCACGGAGCCCGGTTATGGAGCGCACAATCTACCTTCAGCATTACCGCGTCTGCCTCACATCGGACGGCGCTCCGCGTGAAATCAGCCGGGACGGTGCAGCAATTACCTACGAAGCGCTGGACGAAAGAACTCGCGAGCAAGTTGATCTAAAACTCATTCCGCTTAAAAGCATCGACTCGGGTGTCCGGGAGAAATTAGACGAGCAGGCACGCGCCGCGCAGATGCTGCGTCACGTGAATATTGCGAAAGTTTACGATTTTGGACGGGAAGGCGGAGATTTTGTTTGCATCTCAGAGCACCTGCCAGGTGAAACGCTTGCAGCGTGGGTGGTCGCTCACGGCCCGATGCCGGCTGACGCCGCATTGCGAGTGGCCGAGCAAATCGTAAGCGTGCTCTCATCCGTGAATTTTCACAGGCTTCCATATCCGCCAATTCAGCTCTCCGACATCATCGTCGTCCCGGGACAGACTCCCGAAGGCACTTGGCCGCTGGTGAAACTGATTAACTTCGGGTTGCCCGCACTTAGGTCCGGCGCCGGGCTAGGGTCTGAAGATTCACAGACGCGCGAGCAAACTTCCTCTGCGGAACAAGCGGCCAGGCCCGAGGAAAGCGCACATGGAGCGAAAGACATCCAGTCAGAGATTTTTTTGCTCGGTGCGACGCTTTATTTTCTTCTGACAGGCGTTGCACTTTCGTCTGAAGCGCTCCAGCGGCCTCCAAAGTTATCAAAGTTTCCAAAACCGTTACGAGGCATGCTTGGCCGGATGTTGCATCCTGATTCGAATCAACGTCCAAGGGATTTGGTCGTCCTCGCGGAAATGATCCGCGAGTGCCTGCTGAAGATCGAACGTCGCCGAGCACTCGCCGACAAGTATGGCATTCCGTACAGGACAACAATGCCGCGGCGAACCGAGGTTCGGCGATCGCCGCCGTCTTGTTGCCAGAGCCGATTGGCAAAATTATATCTCGCGCTCGCGAGACAAAACCGATCGGCGTTGTGATTGGCGTCCCTGAATCCTCGCCACCGCCCGCGGCCCAAAATCGTTCCACTCCAATCGCTCGCGCGGCTGTATCATCGCAAGCGGACAACGCAGTTTTGAACCAACCAACGATGAACACCGCTACGGTTTCGATTTCGCCTCAAATTTCTTCACCGGATGTTCAGCAAACTCAAACATCAAATGCCCAATCGCAGGTCGCCACTGCAAATGCTCCCGGAGTGAGTTCGCCAGGTGCGAAGCCGGACATCTCTTCATCTACGGGCGGCGAAACAGCATCCACCTCAAAAGGTAACGACGCAGCGCAGCCGAGCACTGCCATTCAGCCAAGTTCGCAAGGCAAAAAGAAATCTTCTGCCTCGATTTCGAAGCGGGCCCGCGGGGCTCAGGATTTGTCCGAAGACTGGCCCCAACGTCATGTCGGTTCGATGCGCGGTCACATGGTTGGTATTACCTCTGACGGAAGGCTCATTTATCGTTTGTCCTCGGGCCGCACCAGGATTGTGGCGCCGGATTCTGAAGACCAATTCGTGCCACGGGGTCGCCGGCGCGTTTTGATTGAGCGCGACGAAGACACATTCGTTCCGCCGCCTCGATTTGCGCCGGATTATTCCCCCGACGACTAGCAAGCAACCGGCATACACTGCGGTAGAATTCCGGGGCCGAGCGACGCTTTTTGTGGCCCCGCATTTTTTTGAAAAAAAAGCTTGTCTAACGCCACGGTTCCCGGCATAACCTCGCGTTCATGGAGAAACGACCGGCCTTTTTGGCCTTCACAACCATTTCGCTTCTCGTCATTTCCAGCGGAGCTCTGCGCGCGCAGGGATTGGCTCCGGCAACGTTGAATCTTGCGAGCCACGATCAAAAAGCTGCGGACGACATGGTGCAAATCATCACCAGCAAGTCGGTGCAGGAAACCGCAGATAGACCGGTGCATGCGGTCACCAAACCGCGCGGCCCGGTGATCGTCAAAAAGCTGGCGCCACCGGTTAAGAAAGAGCCCGCGTCGGCAATCGCCGCCGATTCTGCGCGAGCTTTCGTGGCCGAGCCGGTGCGACCAATGGATCAACAAACCGTAGGCAAGACGACAAAGCGCGGTAGCCTTTTCAGCTTCAAGAGCCCGGAGGGGAAAAAAGAATCTGTCCCCGTCATCACGCAATATTATCCCAAGCAGATGGTTTATCCCTTTGGCAGGGTTGATCGCCACATCGACACCAGACTGATGCAAGCAGCGAGCATCGCGGAGGAACGCGCACACGCGCACTCGCGCTCACAGTGCTGGCATTACGTCAAGGAAGCGTTGCTAGCCTCCGGCGTCATCGATTCACGCCCGAAGACTGAACTCGCAAGAGACGCTGCGTCAGAGCTCGTCAGCAATTACGGATTCAAAAAGCTATCGGTGAATGATCCATTCTCCGCGCCGGTCGGCTCGGTACTCGTGTACGGGACTTCGCGCAGCGTCGGTCATGTCGAGTTTCGCACCAGAGACGGTTTCGTGAGCGATTTTCGTTCGAAAACGCCATCGCGCCGCCCACTGCTCGGCGTTTACGCGAAGTTGTAATTTTTCATCAATTGGAAGTTAGGCTTCCGGCCTGGCCCGGCGGGCAGGCCTTTTGCCTGCCTTCTTAAACCATCTTTTCTCGCTCCTAGTAATTCCTGATCATGCGAGTCACTGCGATGAGCATCGACACGACTGGCCAGGCCGCGATCCCAGTGATCAGAAGGAAAAACAAAAGCTCGGCGACATAATCCCGGCTTCCTTCTTCGAAGAATTCACTGCTTAATTTGTAGAAGGCGGGCGCCTTAGTGGCCCGCCAGCCGGCGGAGGAATTCACCTGGCTTTCCGCTGTTGGACGATAGTTGTAATCCGTTAACGGAAAATTCTGGTGACTACGCCTTAAGCGGTTGTCGCGACGTGAGCCGCGCTGTTTGGGGTTAACTTGAAGTATTGGTTTCATAAATTTCTAAGTTGTTAAGTGTAATTGCCGAAGTCGGTTCGGGATACCGGCGCAAAAACCCGCGCGTGGTTGCGATTCGACCACTGGGGTGCCGCGAAGTGCGGGCTCCAACTTGGCGAAATCTAACGAGCCTTTATGCCGCCCGCCCGCCCCTGCGGGCAGCGCGAATCGGCGCGTTGATCAATTTCATCGGCTCTTCATGTACAGCCGTTTCCGTGTTTGTCCAGTGGTGGCCTGCGATCTCCGCTGTAAGTCTCTATCGTCGTGGGAGAAGCGATTACGAATATCTTCCGCTTAATCATAGCTCGGGCGGCTCTGAGTGAGATCCGGGCCGGACAATTTGAAGGGTCATAAAGTGCGGATGCGCGTTCGTCCACGCCATTGCCTCTCTCTTTGTTTCAAAAAATCGGTCGACCACGATGGCCTTGAGTTGGCTGGCAGTCCGTCCGCATAGACGAGCCGCTTTGCGACTAATGACCGCCGGACCGGTGTCGACCGCGGTGCAGGCGCGATCCGGGAAGACCACTTTACTGCCGTACGGAATTCGCTTGGGATCGACGGCGCAATGTCCGGCGCGCAATCTTCGGCCGGTACTGGCAAATGTAGAGCCCTCACCTGCCCAGTAACTGGTAACGCGCGCCAGGACCGACTCCTCGCGCGCGAATGCGGCCGATGCCAGCAATGAGAAAAACATGACTGTGCGAAATAGCTTCATGGTGTTTTGGGGTTGCTCCGATGTTGTCGAGTCTCGGGTGGAGCAAGCCATCCTCGATGCCGAAAGCCGCAGGAATGCAGCTTTTACTTCGGATTCGGAACAGCCCCGGCGCGCTAGCCCTCAAGGGGACGCGCGGACTTCTGACAAAGACTCGCCGCGGCGAGCCGGCCCTCCCTATAAAGGAGTTGGCAGACTTGTCAAACGATCATCTGAATTTGTTGAAGATCCGCGGTGCGGAAATACAAAGTTTGTTGCGTTAATCCGGGTGGCAGATACACAAGCTAGGCAATTGCGATAGTTTCCCCTGAATGTTCCAGTTAAAAGAATCGTCACTCGAGTGGGCGCTCAATCACGTGACGCGCTTCTCGGCAAATGACTTTTTCCCCCAACCGTTTGAATTCAAGGCCATCGCCGACCAGTGGGGCGAAGTAAAAAAGCACCTGTTAGGACTGGATTTGCACGTCTATGCCCCAAAAACGCCAGTTGTCGGATTGGCGCTGAAACCGAATGGAACCTTTCGTGTCGTACACCAATTGGATCCGCTCGATTCGATTATCTACGCGGCGTTAACCTACGAAATTGCGGCGAAACTCGAGCAATATCGGATACCTCGCGAGAAATGCATCGTTTGGTCATACCGAATCAAACCGAGCGTTAAAGGTTCATTTTTTGATCCGGAAGATAATACGTGGCGCGAATACAACCGCAGAACGAGGGAGCTTGCGGCTGAATTCAAAGATGGATATGTCGTGACTTGCGACATCGTCGACTTTTATAACCAGATATACCTCCATCGCATCGAGAACTTGATTGAGGAAGCGTGCGGCCTTGCTTACGCGGCTCATGGCAAGGCGATGGAAAATTTCTTGCTCGGGCTCAACACGCTGACATCACGAGGGATTCCGGTTGGCCCCGCACCAAGCATCATAATCGCCGAACTAATTGCTGCTGACATTGATAAGAAGATACTCAGTTACACCGATAATTTCGTTCGTTGGGTCGACGATATTTCGATCTTTTTCGCAACCAAAGACGAAGCGGAGCGAGTGCTTCATGAACTTACAGCATTTGTACATTCGAACCATAGGCTCGTCTTTTCCGGCGAGAAAACTCGTGTGCTTACAGTAGAGCGCTTTGTTCGCAACATGCGAGACGAGGAAGAAGAAGAACAGAAACTCGTGAAAGCACGTGCCAAAGAACGAGCGATGGACGCCTATTGGAAAGAGCTAATCGAAGAAATTCCTACCTATGACATATTCGAAGCTTTCGATGAGGAAAGGTTTCAAGAGGTGCTCAAAACGATACAAAAGGATGGCCGTTATGAAATCTTATCGGAAGTCTACCGAGAGCTGTTGTCCGCTGAATTAAAGAAGCCATATCCAGGTTTCGCTGTCCTACGAAGGATCTTCCGCAACGCCGGTCGTTATCGAATCCGATCAATTCTTCCGTTACTATTCAAATACTTCGATAAGGTTGTGCCACTTTTAAGGGAAGCAGTTTTATATCTGCTCAAGGTGCTTACAAAAGATGTCGCGATATCGTACAAGGAGGAATTTCAGCGGATTATCGATAGTCCGCGAACCCAACTGCCATTCGTCAACACTTGGATCGCCGCATTGTTACGGCATCCAGCATTCAACACAATAGAACTGCCTCCAAATTATGATCGCGTTCTGACAATTCATGATCGAGCGCTAATTGCCACTCGCCGAGAAGATCGCACTTGGGTGAAGGATTATAAGAATGGTGTCGACACACTTGGACCATGGGATAAACGCGCAGTATTGTATTCGGCTCAGATTCTTTCGAAGGATGAGAAACGCGCGTGGCTGAAGCTTGCAGCGCGACGTGGTGATTGTCTTGAGGCGGCCGTCGCAACATTTGCGAGGCGCTGATGACATCGCGTTAGATAATCGGCGTACCGGAGGAGTGGCGACTCTGGCGTGGCAAATTTGCCACGCCAGTGCGGACTGATAACGTGCGCCAGATGGAAGCCGCTGATTGGGCATCGCTCAGCGACCAGGAGCTGCTCGAAAGACGTATCTCTACGCTCGGCCTGCGGCTTGAGGGGACGGCGCTCGAACCGTTGATCCGGCAGCTTAATGACGAGCTCTCGGCAAAGGGCTTGGTGTTTCATCCGCCGTGTCACATCGGCGATGAATGGTTTGTTCCCATCGGCATCCCGGCGATTTTCATTCCGTTCTTTCTCGTGCACGACCGGCTGCGCACGCTGGAGCGCACGATGATGCTCGAAGTCGAAGGCGGGACGCCGGAGTGGTTCATGAAATTGATGCGGCACGAGGCGGGTCACGCTTACATGTATGCCTATCAACTGACGCGGCGGAAAAAATGGAAGGAGTGTTTCGGGCAAACATCGCGTGAAGAAACACCGGACACTTACCGGCCGCGCCCGTTCAGTCGCAGTTATGTGATGCATCTGGAAGATTGGTACGCGCAGAGCCATCCTGACGAAGATTTCGCTGAGACGTTCGCGGTCTGGCTTACGCCCGGTCTCGATTGGCGCAAAGAGTATGCTGGGTGGCCGGTACTACGAAAACTGGAATATATAGATGAGCTCATGCGCTCACTGGCGGGTAGGCCGCCGTTGCATACGCCGGAGTATCGCGTCGCCGATTACGATTGTCTCAATGTTAAGCTCAAAACTTACTACGCGCGCAAACGCAAGCTCAACGAAGATGCGTATCCAGATTTTTACGACGCCGATCTGCGACAGCTTTTCGCCGCGCCGGCTGGCATCAAGGCAAGCGCATATCTGCGACGGCGAAGGCGGCGATTGCTCAACGCAGTTTGCCAATGGACGAACGAAAAGAAATTTCCGGTGAACCACCTCCTTGCGAGGCTCACCCGCCGCTGTGATCAGCTTGGGTTGCATGTGCTCAATGACGATCCGCAACAGGACTTTCGCGTCACCGCCTTCATCACTACGCTGGTGATGAATTATCTTTTCACCGGCAAATTCAAACGCACCAAATGACGCTCATGTTTGTCATGTCGAGCGAAGTCGCCTGCCAAGCCGTAGCCCCGTGCGAAGGTCTGGAGACATCTCTGGATTTGCGAGGCTAACTACGATGAGAGATTTGATTCGCTCACTTCCCGTTCGCTCAGCCTTCGGCCTTCCCGTCCATGTCGCGGCTTCCCTAGCCACTCCATTCTCCACTTCGGTCGGTATGACAGAAACAGAAAAGTCGTGAAAAAGAAACTGAGACTGCTCGTGCTGTTTGACGGCACAAGCCCCACGAAACTCGATCAGGACTTCACGAAGGAGCTGAAGACGAAAGACTGGAAGACGGAGGCGGACGTGATGGCTGCGCTGGGCAAGCTCGGTCATACCGCGGAGCATCTCGCCATCTACGACGATGTCGATCTGGTGCGGCAAAAACTGGAGACCTGCGCCCCCGACATTCTTTTCAACCTCGTCGAACAATTCAAAAACAGGCCCGGTTTCGATCAGAACATTGTTTCGTTTTTCGAAATGCAGGATTTGCCTTTCACCGGGTGCGGTTCGACTGGCCTGACCCTTTGCAAGCACAAGGGCATTTCAAAGAAAATTCTGCATTATCACGGGATCCACGTCCCGCATTTCGTGGTTATTCCGCGTGGCCAACGCATTGGCCGGCCGAAGCAGCTCAAGTTGCCAGTCTTGGTGAAGCCCGTGAAGGAAGAAGCGTCCTATGGGATTTCGCAGGCGTCATTCGTCCAGAATGAAGAGCAATTTCGAGAACGGGTGACTTTCGTTCACGAGAAGTACAATAGCGACGCCATCGCCGAAGAATACATCGAAGGCCGCGAGCTTTACGTGAGTATCATGGGCAATGTGCGGTTGACCGTTTTTCCGATTCGCGAGCTGGTCTTTCGTGAAGTGCCGCCGAACGAACCGAAGATCGCCACTTACAACGCAAAGTGGGACGAAGAATATCGCAAACGCTGGGGCTTGGAGAACCAGTTCGCCGAAGACCTCGATCCGGCGCTTGTCACCAACATCCAGGAAACATGCAAAGACATCTACCGCTTGCTGACAATCGACGGCTATGCGCGAATCGATCTGCGCCTGACATCCGAAAACAAACTTTATTTCATCGAGGCAAACCCAAATCCGATTCTCGCAAACGACGAGGATTTCGCGCTTGCAGCGGGCAAAGCCGGCCTGCCCTATCCGCAATTGATCGAGCGGATCGTCCGGCAAGGGATAAATACCGTTCGCGATTGACGTAGGCATTGAGGCACAGCATCCGGCGGAAAAACTGCCGCGCGCAGAGTTTCTTTTTCGGCTAAGCTGAGATATGAGCGTGCAAGTTTATGGATGCAATCATGTCGCGATTGAAGTGGACGACGTCGAGAAGGCGGTGGCGTTTTACAAAGACGTTTTCAATCTGGAACAGATGCGCGGAGGCGAGGGCGACGCCTTCTTCAAACTGGGCGAGCATCAGTTCCTCGCAATTTTCGAAGTGGAAAAAGCGCAACGAGCGAATATGCGGCATTTCGGGATCATGGTTCGCGATGAAGCGCAGTTAGAGCACGTTCGAGAGAAACTCACGAAGAAATATAAACTGAAGCTGGAGCCGCCGTTCCGCTGCGATTTTCACGATCCTTGGGGCAATCGCATCCAGGTGGTCGATCTTCACGACGAATCGCTCGTCTGGCTTTTGCCTTATGCCGAGGTGCAAAAGGTCGGCATTAAATTCGACACGAAGTAATCGATGCAGGTCGCGCTAGAGCGATGCACTGTTCGGCCGTGGCGAATGGATGACGCGGAGTCACTCGCAAGGCACGCAAACAATCGCAAGGTCTGGCTCGGTCTGCGCGACATCTTTCCACATCCGTACACGACAGATGACGCGCGTGCATTTTTGGGGAAGACGATAGCTGCGCAACCGACGATAAATTTTTGCATTGAAGTTGACGGCGCGGCTGTTGGTGGGGTCGGCGTTCGTCTTGGTCAGGACGAGCGTCGGTATACTGCAGCAGTGGGTTACTGGCTGGGCGAGGACTTCTGGGGACGCGGCATCATGACTGAGACAGTCGCTGCATTCACAGATTTCTGCTTCGAAAATTTCACCCTTCGCCGAGTCTCTGCGGAGGTGTTTGCTAACAATCCGGCGTCCGCGCGCGTGCTGGAGAAAGCCGGCTTTACCTTCGAAGGACGCCTCAGGAACAACGTCGTCAAAGACGGAGAGCTTCTCGATTCACTTCTTTACGCGAGAACAAAATAGATGTAGCGCTCGGTTCACATGATTTCCTTAATTGTTCCGGCCCATAACGAAGAATTTGAGCTGTCATCCACGCTCGCCGCGATTCACCTTGCGGCTTCCAGCGCGGCCCAGCAGTACGAGATCGTCGTAGTCGACGATGCATCGACGGACGCGACGCCAGAGATCGCCGCGCAGGCTGGCGCGAAAGTCGTTCGAATCAATCGACGCCAAATCGCGGCCGCGCGTAATGCAGGTGCGCGCGCAGGGCTGGGCGAGTATCTTTTTTTCGTGGACGCTGATACGCGGATCAGCGCGTCGCACGTTACTCAAGCCATCGCTGCTCTCGAAGCGGGCTACGCAGGCGGCAGCGCGCGAGTGGCGATCGATGGAGTCATTCCCCCTTGGGGTCGCGTTCTGTTGCGCGTGTTCACCGTACTTTATTTTGGCCTCAATCTTGGTGCCGGCGCATTTCTTTTCACCATGCGGCGCAATTACGAGGCGGTGGGAGGGTTCGATGAGCAATACTTTGTGGGCGAAGAAGTTTACTTCAGCCTCGCATTGAAAAAGCTTGGGCGATTCAAGGTTCTGCGTGAACCGATCGTCACATCCGGCCGCAAATTGCGCATGTACCCAGCTAAACAATTTCTTTGCAACTTCCTCCGAGTGGTCGTTGCCGGTCCCCGTGGGGCGCGTTCGCGCGCGAAGCTGCGTTTGTGGTACGACGGCAAACGCGAAAAGCGTGCAGCGGAAGCATGACGGATCCGGCAGGACTGGCATGATGTGCGGTTGCCAAAATGGGTTCTTCGTCTAAAGTAGCCCCTTCGTTATGGCAGAGAGCAGCGAAACGTTGAGTTTCAAGGAGTTCCAATTGCATGACAAAGATACCGGCAGCGCGGATGTGCAGGTCGCACTTCTCACCCGCCGGATCGAGCATTTGACCGAGCACCTTAAGACCAACCGGAAAGATCATTCTTCGCGCCGCGGCCTCCTCAAGATGGTCGCGCAACGCCGGAGTCTGCTCGATTATTTGAGCAAAACAGAAGCCGATCGCTATAAGAAACTGATCGACAAACTAAACCTGCGCAAATAACCAGACCGATTATTAGTCTTGTTTCCAACCGTTTGAACTGCTCGAAGCCAGAAGTAAATTAAGAACAGTAATCAGCAGTCCAGGCTGCAGTAATCACCTTGGATTTTAGGTTTTAGTTTCGCGTCCGCCGCGGCGGACAACGGGTTTAAAACCTACAGTCAGGGTGACCTGCCTGGAACCGCACATCCAGGAAAAGTAAAAATGCAACAAAAGGTCACGGCCCAAATTGGGGCCACTCAAATCTCTATCGAAACAGGCAAAATCGCCAGACTCGCCGACGGAGCCGTCGTCGTCACGTGCGGCGACACTATGGTGCTGGCCAGTGCCGTTTCGGCCACCGCCATCAAAGAAGGCCAGGATTATTTTCCACTGACGGTCGATTATCGCGAGAAAGCAGCAGCCGTGGGTAAATTTCCCGGCGGCTATTTCAAACGCGAAGGCCGTCCCACGGAAAAAGAAACGCTCACTTCGCGCATGATCGATCGGCCTTTGCGGCCGCTCTTTCCGCAGGGATATTTTTACGACACACAAATTATCTCGATTTTGCTGAGCGCCGACGGTGAAAATGATCCGGACATTCTTGCGATGAACGGCGCATCGGCTGCGCTATCCGTTTCGGACATTCCGTTTGCTAGTCCGATCGGCGCAGTGCGCGTCGGTCGGGTCAACGGCCAGTTGGTTGCCAACCCGACGCATGCCGAGCGCGCCCAGAGCGATCTCGATCTCGTTTACGTAGGAATCGAAAACGACGTAATCATGATAGAAGGCTCCGCCAGCGAACTGCCGGAAACAGAGTTCGTAAAGGCGCTCGAGTTCGCGCATAGGCACGCCCGCGAGATGATTCGCGTTCAAAAAGAACTGGCGGCGATGGTGAACAAACCGAAACGCGAGCCGCAGTTGCTCCAAGTGAACCAGGAATTGCTCGATATCGCTTACCGCGTTGCGGGCGACCGGATCGAACAGGCGCTTTACACCCAAGGCAAAGTTGCGCGCGCGAAAGCGGTCGATGCATTACACGAAGAAGTGAAGGCGGCCATCCTTGAAAAACATCCCGAGGCTGATGCCTTCGCGATCTCGCAGGCATTCGATTACGTTCAGAAAAAGGCTTTTCGCGTCAGCATTCTGCAAAAGCAGAAACGCGTCGATGGCCGTGGCTACCAGGATTTGCGGCCTATCAACTGTGAAGTGAGTATTCTGCCGCGTGCGCATGGCTCGGCCATTTTCCAGCGCGGCGAAACGCAGGCGGTCGCGCTCGCTACACTGGCTCCGATCGAGGAAGCGCAGATGCTCGATGCTTACGGCGGCGGCGAACAGTCGAAGCGGTTCATTCTGCACTACAACTTTCCACCATTTAGCGTAGGCGAAACCGGCCGGACTGGCGGACCCGGACGGCGCGAGATTGGCCATGGCGCGCTGGCGGAGCGTTCGCTGGAACCGGTTGTGCCCGGTGAAAACGATTTTCGTTACGCCATTCGCATCTCGAGTGAGATCATGGAATCGAATGGATCGACTTCCATGGCAAGCGTGTGTGCAGGTATGCTGGCCCTCATGGACGCGGGCGTGCCAGTGAAAACGCCAGTGGCCGGGATCTCTGTCGGGCTGGTGACCGAGCATGGCGACGACCAACAGATAAAACGCTACGAATTGCTCACTGACATCATCGGTTCGGAAGATCACTTTGGCGACATGGACTTCAAGCTTTGTGGAACAGACGCAGGCGTCACCGGTTTTCAGCTCGATCTCAAGCTCCCCGGCATTAGTCACAAAATCATGGCGGAAGCGATCCAGCGCGCCAAAGAAGCGCGCACGAAGATTCTCGACCTCATGCGCAGCGCACTAGACAAGCCGCGGCCGGAACTCTCGAAATACGCGCCTCGAATCGAAACGATTAAAATCAATCCGGAGAAGATCGGCGCGCTCATCGGGCCCGGCGGAAAGACCATCAAGGGCATTGTCGCTGAGACAGGCGCTGAAATTAACATCGAGGACGATGGGTCGGTGCACATTTACGCGACCAGCGGTGAAAGCATGGCGCGTGCAAAGGAAATCATCGCTGGCATGGCGCGTGAAATTGAGATCGGCCAGACCTACCAGGGACGCGTGGTTTCAACGAAGGAGTTCGGCGCGTTTGTGGAAGTTTTGCCGGGCAAAGACGGCCTGGTGCATATTTCCGAGCTGGCAGATTTTCGGGTGAACCGGACCGAAGACGTCGCCAAGGTCGGCGACATCATCTGGGTCAAGTGCATCGGGATCGACGACAAAGGCCGCGTAAAACTTTCGCGCAAAGCCGCGCTGAAAGAGCGCGCAGAAGCTGAAACAGGCCAGCCCGCTCCGACAGAGAAAGCTGCGCATTGATCGGAAGTGCATGACTGTGGTGTCCGCGGTCCTCAGCGGACATCGCGTCGCACCGGAAGCTGCTGCGCTGAGACAACGCATCCTACAGCAATCGCCAGCATAGTTGACAACGTCTGGCAGGGATGGAGTTAAGAAGAGCAGAGCGAACCATGGTCACTCCCATTCGGCTTTCTTACGGCGTGCTCGCCGCCACAATTATCCTGGCGGGTCTTCTGCATCTTGGAGTGCCGTTGCTGGTGGTTTTGTTCTCCTATTTCGCATTGCGCCAACTGTATTTCCTGACGAAAAGAAAATGGCTCGCTTTGATCTTGTTTGGCGTTGTCGTGGCTGGAATCGCAGCCGCAGCGATGTTCTTTACTCGCGCTGCCGTTCTTGCGCTGCCGGACGTGGCAGACACCTCCCTTCCCTCGGCCAGCGCCTGGGCGCAGAAGCGCCAGATCGAGTTACCGTTTAATGATTTTGAAAGTCTTAGACAGGCCGCGACCGACGCGCTCGGCCAAGAAGCGCATTACCTGCGAAATCTCGCTAATTTTGCCAAAACCACCAGCGCGCTGCTGTTCTTCAGCATAATCGGAATCATCGCGGCCGGGAGCCTCTTTTTGAAAACTGGCCTCGATCCGCACCGGGGCACGCACCGCCTGAAGAACAATCTTTACTCCATTTCCTGCGATGAAGTTTCGAAGCGATTCCGCGATTTCTACCGCAGCTTCGCCACTGTCATGGGCGCGCAGATCACGATCTCGCTCATCAATACGGTATTGACCGCGATTTTCCTTCTCGCGGTGCGTTTGCCGCATGCGCCGCTGCTGATTGCAGTCACGTTTCTTTGCGGCTTTGTGCCTATCGTCGGCAACCTCGTAAGCAATACCGTCATCGTCTTCGTCGCTTTAACGGTATCGCTGAAGCTGGCGATTTCCGCGCTGCTGTTTCTGGTTCTGATCCACAAGCTGGAATATTTTTTAAACAGCAAAATCATCGGCGACCGGATACGAAATCCCATTTGGTTGACGTTGGTCGCCCTGATCATTGGCGAACGGCTCATGGGTGTCCCCGGCCTCATCCTCGCGCCGGTAGTATTGAATTATCTACGCGTGGAAATGCTAACCGTGGAAGTGCCTGCTGCGCCGGAGAAGGTGGAAGCGTTCAATCGCTGAAGCGGTACCTGGTTACCCATACGTACGTCATGAAAGCTGGTTTTCTTGAAAAACTCATCGAGCGGCTCGGGCGCATCGGGCCGGAAGAGGTGCAGAATTATTTTCTGCGCCTGGCCCAGGAGAAGGGTTTCCTGGAAACGGTTTTCAATGCCATCCAGGAAGGCATCATTGTGACTGATTCCAAAGGCCGGATCACGTATTTGAACAATGCAGCTTGCGGATTATTTGGGCTCGAGGCAGGCGATGTAATCGGCAAACGACTCGACGAACGTATCCGTGGTCTCGATTGGGAATCGCTCACGAAAAGCAGGGGACCGGTCAGTCATGACATGGAAATTTTTTATCCGCAAAGTCGCTTCATCAATTTTTACATCGTGCCGCTGGTGATAGAGTCACGGGCTTCTGTAGGCGGAATCGGCGATTCCGCCGTAGCCTCAGCAGAGGCGGATGATTCCGCCAGGACGAGACCGACGATTCCGGCTACTGCGCAACAAGTTGGTCACGTCATGATCCTGCGCGATATCACCGAGAGCCGCCGAACCGCCCAGCAAACGATTGAATCTGAACGTTTGAACGCGCTGACCTTGCTCGCCGCAGGCGTGGCGCACGAGATCGGCAATCCACTCAACTCGCTGCACATTCACTTGCAATTGATGGAGCGCATCGTGCAAAACCTCGGCGACGGAGCAAAGGCGGAGCTCCAGCAATCGATTGATGTTGCTCGCTCCGAAGTCAACCGGCTGGATTCGATCGTCACCCAATTCTTACGGGCCATCCGGCCATCGCGGCCGCAACTTCGTCCGGAGAACATCAACACCATCGTGGAGGACGCAGTGCGCTTTTTTATGCCTGAAATTCAGGACCGCGACATCGTCGTCGAACAAGAACTGCGCTCGGAGCTGCCTTTGCTTCAACTGGATCGTGATCAGATGAAGCAGGCGTTTTACAACGTGATCAAAAACAGTCTCGAAGCCATGAAACGACGTGGCAAGTTGCGCATCCGCACCGATAGAGACGATACGCATGTTCTCATCACGTTTGCCGACACCGGCGGTGGCATGTCTGCTGAAAACTTCAGTCGCGTCTTTGAGCCTTATTTCACAACCAAGCCGTCCGGCACTGGTCTTGGATTACTAATTGTGCGCCGGATTGTGCGCGAGCACGGTGGCGAACTCTCCATCGAGAGCGGCCATGACAAAGGTCTCACTCTTACGATACGGTTGCCGTACATCGACAAGCGCATTCGGATGCTGGAAGCGGGAGAAGCCAGAGATCAGAGGTCTGAGATCTGAAGTCAGTGATCGTCGCCAAATCCTCTTTTTAACCAGCCTTCAAACTGACGAAAGAGGAGACCGAGATAGGCGCCGGGCGATTGGTTGAAAAGTTCGATAATGCGCGAGCTGAGATCCTGCCCAGGGTCATCGATCGTTCCGAAAAGATGCACATGGGTCCAGAAATAGCCGTTCTCGCTGCGGCTGAACACTTCCTCGGGATTCGGCAGCCAATCGAGATATTCACGGGTAAGCCCAAATCTGATCGTGCCATGCAAACGGCGCTGTTCGATCGACATTTCTCCCTCGACCCGGAATTTTCCTCTCTCTTCGATGGCGATGTTACTGATGTCGATCCTCGGATATTTCCATTCAAAGCTAAGCGAACAATTATTGAGCTCTAAATGTTCGAATGATTTGTTCTGTGCAAGCTCGGCGAGCTTCTCCAAGACCGGAAGGTTGTCGATTCGCCCGTTGCTTACGCGCAATGAACCTTCGCCGGAAGAGCTTTCCAGCTTCGGATCTTTTCCGGCCCAGTGAAAATCGCCGGAAGCGCTGCCGTTGAAATGCTTTTTCCATTCAACTGGTAGCCAGGCGCGAATTGGGACTTGGTTGAAGTTCGCTCTCAAATCGACGCTTCTATCCTTGCCGATGCCGGCGTGGGCCTGGGCGCGAATGCTTTCGCTGCTGCCCGCATCTGACGCCAGATCGCTATCGTAAATCGTGAACAGCGTTTTGGTGATGAGAAGATGCGCGCGACGGAGAGCGAGGTCGGGAAGCAAAGCCATCTTCAGTCTGCCGCTGGTGGCGACGTATTCAAAATCGGGCCCATGAGGCGTAATGAGCAGCTGTGTTCCGAAAAATCCGGCCTGCTCGCCGCGAAATTGCCAGGTTATGTTGGCCTGTCCCGATTCAATCTTCTTCAGGTAGACTCTGTTTGGCAAAAAAATGGAAAACCATGGTTTTGGTGCGATCGCTTCAGGATTCGCTTTGTAAATCTGAATTTCGACATCGCCGGATTGCACACGCACGTCGGTGAATCTCCATTGGCGAATAAAGACGCCCAACGGATCAAATGTTGCTGTGATGCCGTGACCGTCGAGCGACTTCATCGCTTTCTCTCCATCGCGCGCTCCAAAACTCTCGCTATACGCTGTGAATGCGCTCGTGCGCCGAATTGGTGCAAAATTGCTATGAGGGAAGTGCAAACCTTTCGCTGTCTCACCTTCCATGGCTCGACGAAATGACTCGCTCTCGACGTAGTGCGTGACTAACGGGCTGTAGAAAACTGCCACGCCACCAGCGGCTACAAGCAGAAAAACAATCGCAATCGCGGCGGCAAGAATCAGTGGTTTGCTTCGCAAAACGGAAGCGCGCTAATGACAAACGACGACTGACGAATGACGAACGACGAAGCCCGAAGTGCGGCGATTTGTCATTCTGACTTCGTTATTCTTTTTGTTTTCAATTGCGCAAAGAGGAATGCGTAAATATCAGCCAATTGTTTGATGCGCTCGCTGAGCGCGGTGCCAATCCCGTGACCCGCGCTCGAGCTGGTTCGCAAAAGGATTGGATTTCCAGATTTGTTCGCTTCATCCAGGCGCGCGACCATCTTGCGCGAGTGATAAGGCGCGACTCGCCCATCGTTTGCGCCGGTCATCATTAGAACGGCAGGATATTTCGTCCCATCGACCACGTGATGATATGGCGAGTAGGCGTAAAGCGCCTTGAATTGCTCAGGATCTTTCACCGTGCCGAATTCGGTCACGTTGAATGCCCCGTTTGGCGCTAGCTCCACTCGCAGCATATCGTAAATACCCACCTGGGAAACGACCGCCCGCATCAGATCGGGATGTTGCGTAATCATCGCGCCCATCAAAAGGCCGCCGTTGCTCCCGCCCTGCGTCGCCAGCTTTTCCGAACGCGTATAATTCTCTTTGATCAAGTATTCGGCGGCGGCCGCAAAATCATCGAACACGTTTTGCTTCTTCGTGAGGTTGCCGGCCTTGTGCCACTCTTCGCCGAACTCGCCGCCGCCACGAGTATTGGCTACCACATAGATGCCGCCGCGATCGAACCAAAGCCGCCGCGTAAAATCAAAATTTGGCGACAGGCTGATCCCGTAGCCGCCATATCCGTAAAGCACCGTGGGATTCTGGCTGTCTTGCTTCATTCCTTTTCCGAAAAGAATGTTGAGCGGAATTTTCGTGCCGTCCTTTGAGGTTGCGAACGCGCGCCTCACCTCGATGTCTCCGAATGAGACGGGCGATGTACTGCGGAGCGCCGTCTTGACTGGCTCTGTTTTTTCGTTTGCGCAACGGAACCAGGCGGCCGGCTCGGTGTAACTTACGTCGCGGAACAGGAACGACCCGTCTTCGAGCGCGAGCATTTCCTGCACAGCGGAGACTTGCGGAATCGAGATGACCATTTCGTTTTTGCCATTCAGATCGAAACGCCGGATTTGAGAAGGACCGCCAAGCAAATCGGCTACGTAAAGCGCGTCAGTACTCGGGACGATTTGCTGGATCACCGCTTCCCCACTCGCAACGATCTCGGCCGCGTTCTGCAATTTCGGCACTTCGAGTGGCAGGCGCAGAATTTTGCCACGCGGAGCGTCTGCGCGTGAAAGGAGGTAGAGCGCATTATCGCGACCCAGGCGCGCGACTTTTATCTGATCGCTGAACTGCGTGACCTGTTTCCAGGTTCCATCTGGCCCGAGCAGGTAATGTGCGAAGTCCCCGCCATCGCCGTTTGCGACCGTCGCAAGGATGTATTTGCCGTCATGCGAACCTTCGAGCGCGATCTCCGCAATCCGTGGAAAGTCTTTGCCGATTGAATACGTGTCCTCTGTGTCGGGCGCGCCGAGTTTGTGAAAATAAATCTGCTGATAAAAATTCAGATCAGCGTCAGGCCGCTCGCCTTTTCGGGGAAAGCGCGTGTAATAAACTCCCGTGTCATCGGCGTTCCAAGCCGCGCTGCCACCCGCAGTGGGATATTGGACATGCGCAATTGCGTCCGGCAGCGCTTTGCCAGTCGCGGTTTCGTAAAAGTGAAGTGTGCCATTTTCGCTGCCACCTTTGGAAAGCGATATAGCTATACGTTTGCCATCCACTGACGGCACAAACCAATCGATCGTGGTCGTGCCGTTCGCGTCCAGCACGTTGGGATCAAGCACGACTTTCTCGGATTTGAGATCGTCGACCGACGCGAGCGCCACCAGCAGCGGCTGTTGTTTTGGTGGCTGGAATTTCATAGCAAACACAATTTCGGGCCGCGAGACGAGCGAAAAATAACTGGGCGAAGTTTTCGCGTACCACTCTGTTAATTGTTTCTCAACCGCTGCGCGGTCCGGCAACTTGTCGAGATATTGGCGGGTTCGTTGGTTCTGCGCGCCCGACCACGCTTTCACCTGCGGGTCATTATCTTCTTCGAGCCATTGATACAGATCCTCCACAGTCACGCCCTGATAGGTCGTGGCGACAGGTTTCTTCGGAGTCTTTGGGGCCGAGTCGGCAGCCGGCAGATCACTCACGACAAGTCCACCCGCGAACAAGCCAGCAACAAACAGCAAACGATTCGCTTTCATGAGTCTGAGAAAAGACCAGGCCGCGTCAGTTGCAAGATCGATTTTGCTAACGGCTAGCTGATACCGATGATGGCGGAGCCGCCACGGCATATTTTGGATCTTTGACCTGTTTGCGAATGGCTGCGAAGAGCCTGCTTATTCCCGTCAGGCTGACATGATTTGCAATGAATGATGGGAGAGGCCCGCCAGTGTCACTGTAGATGAAATAAGTGGCGCGAGTCTTGATTGCGCCATCGGGCTCAAGCAGCCATGTGCCCTCGCAAATTTTGACACGTACTACCCCTTTTGTTTCTGGCGGCCCGAGTTCATTCGCCGGGAACCATTGACTCATAAAGACCCGGCCATCAGAGGCAGGCCATGACCTCTTCCAGACGCGCAATGTGTAATCACGATCGGCGCAAATTTTCGGCGAGAGCCGCTGATAACCAATCATGGAATCGCCATCCCGTTTGATCAATCGGGTCTCAGTCATGAAAGGCATGAACTTTGGATAATTCTGGAAGTCATCGATCACCGCACAAACGGCGTAGGTGGGCGCGTCAATCGCGCCTACAGCTTTAAACTCCTTGAGCGGCGAACCCTGGCGCAGGCGGCTATAGATCGCGAGATTGTTTTCGCGACCGCCGGCCAGTTTCCACCCCTCGTCGCTCGAGTCTACCGCAGCGAACACCGTGGGAGAACCGGCCAAAAAGATCGACATCAGACCGCGAAAAATTCGCTGGTGCACCGCGCGATGATACATGATTCCAGCCCCGAGCGCCACAGCAGCCTGCCGGCTTTAAAAATCTCTGCACACCTGAGGTCGGGAGAAATTCTTTGAATCTCAGTGCACTCTGCGTTCTCTGCGGTTAATTGATTCTGCAAATATGGACCTTCAGCCCACGGTTTTGATCGTTGATGACGAGAAGCATACGCGCGACGGGCTCCGCACTTTGCTTGAGGACAATTACGACGTTTATGTAGCCGGGGACATCGCGGGGGCGATGGACGTACTCGAGCGCGAGCAAATCGACGTCCTCCTCACGGATCTCCGCCTCGGCAGCGAAGATGGAATGGCCTTGATCGATCGCGCGCTGAAAATGCCGCGTCCACCGATCTGCATCATGATGACCGCTTACGGCTCTGTCGATGTCGCAGTCGAAGCGATGAAGCGCGGCGCGTACGATTTCGTGACCAAACCGCTCAACCTCGACAAAGTCGAAATGCTAATCGCGCGCGCCGTGCAAGGCCGCAAACTCGAGCAGGAAAATCGCGCGCTGCGGGAGCAGGTGGACGAACGCTACGGTCTCGAAAACCTCTGGGGCGACTCAGCGGCGTTGCATGAAGTGCTCGATACAATCCGGCAGGTCGCGCCTTCTTCGGCGAATGTGCTGATCGAAGGCGAAAGCGGCACAGGCAAAGAACTCGCTGCGCACGCCATTCATAATTTGAGCCGTCGCAACAAAGCGAAATTCGTGGTCGTCCATTGCGCGGCGCTCTCACCGCAACTTCTCGAGAGCGAATTGTTCGGTCACGAGAAAGGCGCCTTCACTGGGGCGCACGAACGGCGCATCGGACGGTTCGAGCAGGCCAGCGGCGGCACGCTCTTTCTCGATGAGGTGTCGGAAATCGATCCCAGCACGCAGGTTAAATTGCTGCGCGTGATCAGCGAGGAACGCGCGTTCGAACGGGTGGGTGGCAACCAAACGTTGCGAGCTGACGTACGGCTGATCGCAGCCACAAACAAAAATCTCGAGCAACTGGTACGCGAGGGAAAATTCCGTGACGATCTCTTCTTCCGGCTCAACGTGGTGCGGATCACCATGCCGCCGTTGCGTGAACGAAAAGAAGATATCCCGATTCTAATCCGCGGATTTCTTCGCCACTTCTCCAAGGAAAACAACAAGCCCCTCCTCGATCTGACGCCGGACGCGATGGACGCGCTACTGACTTACAATTGGCCGGGGAACATTCGCGAGCTGCGCACCGCCATTGAGCACGGCGTCGTCATGGCAACGGGGAAACAGATTACATTACGCGATCTGCCGATCGCTGTGCGCCTAGCAGCCAGTTCCGCAGTCGCGGGATTGCCCGGCGGGGTTTCAGCGACTGAGGCCTTCGGCGAAAAAACCAGCCCGCTCGACCTGCACGAGACGGAAAAGAAATTGATCGCCCAGGCGCTTGCAGCGACAAACGGCAACATCACCGCCGCGGCTAAGAAACTCGGCATCAGCCGCCGCACGCTCCATCGAAAGATCAACCAAATGAATTTAGACAAAAAGTCAGTCGAAGCTGCGGACGCGAAATCGACCTAAAAGTTTCCCGTTTACGAATTAACGTTGCCGCGTTTGAATTAGGCCGTGACCGAACAGAGGAGAATTTTTGGAACCGACGGCGTGCGCGGCGTCGCGAACGTTGAGCCAGTCACCGCTGAGACGGCGCTTAAACTCGGTCGGGCGGCGGCGTATGTGTTCGCGCAAATGAATCCGCGCAGAACGCCTGCGGGCGCGCGTCCGAAAATCGTTCTCGGCAAGGATACACGCCTTTCCGGTTACATGTTGGAAAACGCGCTCGTTGCCGGGATCACGTCACTTGGAGTCGATGTTCTTGTCATCGGACCGTTGCCTACGCCCGGTGTTGCTTACATCACACGTTCCCTGCGAGCCGATGCCGGCATCGTGCTTTCGGCCTCGCATAATGCTTATCAGGACAACGGCATCAAATTTTTCCGGCACGACGGTTACAAGCTGGACGATCAGATCGAGGAAAAAATCGAGCAGCTGGTTTTCAGCGGCGAGATCGATTCCATCCGGCCGACTGCGAACAAAATCGGACGCGCCACGCGAATTGATGACGCGCTCGGTCGCTACGTGGAATTTGCCAAGGCAAGTTTCCCGCGCGGCATGTCGCTTGAAGAGATGCGCGTCGCCGTCGATGTCGCGAATGGCGCAGCCTACAAATCGACCCCTTGTGTTTTGCGTGAATTGGGCGCGGATGTCGCTGTTGCGCACAACCAGCCGAACGGCATGAATATCAACGACGGTTGCGGCAGCATGCATCCGGAAGAGATCCAGCGCATCGTGCAGGTAAACGGCGCGGACGTTGGCATTGCGCACGACGGCGATGCCGACCGCGTTCTTCTTTGCGACGAGGACGGCGAGATTGTGGATGGCGATGAGATTCTTGCTATTGCGGCTTTGGATCTTTTGGAGGCTGGCCGGCTTGAGCAAAACACGGTCGTCGCCACCGTAATGAGCAATTTTGGCCTGGATGAAACGATCGACGCGCGTGGCGGAAAGGTAGTGCGGACAAAAGTCGGCGACCGCTATGTTCTTGAAGAAATGATGGAGCAAAAACTGAATCTTGGCGGCGAACAAAGCGGTCACGTCATCTTCCGTGATTTCACCACCACCGGCGATGGCATCATCACCGCGCTACAGGTTTTGCGGATCATGCACAAGAGTGGCCAGCCGTTAAGTAAATTGAAGCGGTGCTTGCAAAAATATCCTCAGGTCCAGCGCAATTTAGTCGTAAAAGAAAAGCGTCCGCTGGCGGAGCTGTCCGCGGTGATGAAGCTGGTAAGCGAGACGGAGAAAGAACTATCGGGCAAGGGCAGGGTTCTCCTGCGTTATTCGGGAACGGAGCCAAAAATCCGTCTACTCATTGAGGGGCGCGAGTCGGATAAGATTGACAAGCAGGCTGACCGAATCGCGGAGGCGATTCAAAGCGCGATCGGAACGGATTAATCACCCCAGAGATCACAGAGGCACCGAAAATCTATTTGAAACTCCGTGTCCTCTGTGGTGAATCTTTTCGAGAACTTCATCCATGAGTCTGACTCACGTTATCGAGGCGCTGTTATTTAGCGCGCAGAAGCCGCTCTCAATCCGTGAAATAGTCACGGCAATCAAGAACGCAGAGGGCGATCCCGCAGGCGCGGGACCTAACGAGTTCTCGCGCGTACGTGAAGCTGAAGTCGCCGCGGCTCTCGAACAATTGAAGATCGACTACATCGGGCAGGAACGCGCGTTTCAATTGACCGAAAAGGCGGAGGGCTGGCAGTTCGCGACCGATCCGAGGTTTGCGCAGTGGGTCCGTCAGCTTTTCCCCGCGGCAAAGCCGGCACGTTTGAGTGCGCCCGCTTTGGAAACGCTGGCGATCATTGCCTATCGTCAGCCCATAACGCGCGCTGATGTCGAAGCAGTTCGCGGCGTGAACATCGATGGCGTGCTGCAAACATTAATGGAGCGCGGCCTGGTTAAAATCGCTGGACGCGCCGAAATTCCCGGACGTCCGCTTCTCTATGAGACGACACAGTTTTTTCTCGATCACTTCGGGCTGCGCAATCTCGATGAATTGCCAAACGTCGAAGAACTCCGGAAACGTGATCTGCCGAGCGCGCGCTCTGTAGCCGGTCCGGCAGGATCAGCGACTCCGACCGAAACGCAGGATTCGTAATTCTTGTAGCCGTCGCCCTGTGGGCGACGCCATCCACGCATGAATGGTTCGTCATGGATTCGCTTCGCGCAGCGAAGCGGCTACAGTGGATTGTTTCTTGTCACACTCGCCACATCGCCTTCCGCTCTTGGCGAAATCCGTTCAGCAGATTGCGCACGCGCAGCAAAATATTCTGAGAGTAAACGCGGAGCCTCCGTACTGGTCATGCAAAATGGCCGCACAATTTTTGAGCACTATGCGAATGACGGATCGGCTGGCGGCAGATGGCCGATCTTCAGCGGCACAAAAAGTTTTTGGGGGATCGCCGCGTTGGCAGCGGTACGCGATGGATTGTTCAAACTCGATGATCCCGTCGCAGACACGATTACCGAGTGGAAGAGCGACCCGCGCAAATCGCAGATTACGATTCGCCAATTGCTCAGCCAAACCGACGGCATTGAAGGCGCCTCGTTGCTTCAACGCGCATCGATTCGGGACCGAAACGCCATGGCAATTCGATTGCCAGTTGTTGCTGAACCCGGCACGGCGTTCATTTATGGTCCGAGTCATCTTCAGATTTTTTGCGAGCTGTTGCGCCGGAAACTGGGAGGCCGCAGCACCATCGCATACTTCGAGGGACACGTATCCAGCCGGCTTGGGCTTGGCCGCCTCAACTACAAAAAAGATTCTCTCGGCAATCCGCTACCGGCGACAGGATTTGAGTTGACTGCACGGGAATGGGCGCGACTCGGCGAGCTTGTGCTGGGCAACGGCAATTACCGCTGGCGGCGAATTGTGCCCGCAACTTTGTTGCACGAGGCGTTAGCTGGCTCCCAGACGAACCCATCATACGGTCTGACATTCTGGCTAAACTCGCAGGCGGCAAATGGTCGCGAGGTGGACATGGAACGAACGCTCGATTTGCCCTGGCAGAATGTGCAATGGACAGGTGTTTGCATCTGCAAGGATGCGCCGGCGGACATGGTGGTCGCTCTTGGCTCGCACTATCAGCGCTTGTTCATTATTCCATCGCTGAAGGCGATCATTGTGCGACAGGGATCGGAGGCGAAATTTTCGGATGCGCATTTCCTGCGGCTCGTGCTTGGCCGTGGCCAATGATCCGCGACAGGTTTGACTTGCCGGCTCGTCTGGCAAACGATCAGGCCATTATGAAACACAGTCGCATCGCAGGTTACTCCAATCGTGGAAAAATAATCGCTCAGCATTATCGAAATTCCTTATGAACAAATTCGCTTTCGGTTGCGTCGTTGTGCTCTTGATTCTGCTCTTCTTCGTCGTCATTGCGGCTCTGGGGTTAGCCGGCAGTTACAATCGCCTGGTCCGGTTGCAGCAAGCTGTCGATCAAAGCTGGGCGCAGGTGCAAAACGTCTATCAGCGGCGCGCAGATTTGATTCCGAATCTTGTGAATACAGTTTCCGGCGCAGCAAATTTCGAGAAGTCCACGCTCGTGGAAGTGACAAATGCGCGCGCAAGTGTTGGCCGCGTCCAAACACAGATCGATCCGAACAAAGCGCCGACAGACGCAGCGCAACTTGAGAAGTTCCAGACTGCGCAAGGGGAGTTGAGCAACGCGCTGTCGCGCCTACTGGTTGTGGTAGAGCGCTATCCGGAGTTAAAGGCGAACCAGAATTTTCTCAGTTTGCAGGCGCAACTGGAAGGGACCGAGAACCGAATCTCCGTCGAACGCGGGAATTTCAACAAGACGGTGCAAGACTACAACGTGGCGGTGCGCAGTTTCCCAACGAATTTCGTCGCCGGCCCGCTCGGGTTTTCACCAAGACCATTCTTCACCGCGCAGCCGGGCGCGGAGAAACCGCCGCCAGTGCAGTTTAATTTTGGCACGCCAGCTCCAGCGGCGCCTGTAGCGACGGCGTCCCCGTGAAGACCGTGAAGCAGGCAATCCTGCCTGCCAAGGCTGCAAGTAAGATGCAAACAAGATTGTCTGCATCACTGGTCGCGCTTGCGTTTATCGTCGCGATGACCGCGCAAGCCGCGGAAGTGATTCCGCCGAAGCCCGATCGTTACTTCAATGATTATGTGGGCGTTGTTTCAAAGGAAGCCGCCCAGCGATTCAACGAGCAACTCGCGCAATTTGAGCGGGAAACTGGTGATCAAGTTGTGGTCGCGGTTTTTCCGAAAATGCAAAGTGATTCGGATATCGCTGACTACACCCAGCGCGTGGCACAGACCTGGGGCGTCGGCCAGAAGGAGCGCCGCAATGGTGTTGTCCTTTTCGTCTTTGTGCAGGATCGCAAGGCGTCAATCCAAGTAGGGTATGGCCTCGAAGGCGCGCTGTCAGATATCATCGCCTACGACATCCGGGCGAACCACATTTCGCCGTACTTCAAAAATGGTGATTACGAAGGAGGTCTCGCCACCGGGATTGATCTGATCTGCAAAGCGATTCGTGGCGAGTATAAAGGATCTGGGAAAACGGTCACTGAACAACGCCGTGGGACCGGCGGTTTAGGGGTGTTGCCCTTTATCATCTTTGTCATTGTGCTGATCGTGATTTCGCGAATGATGCGGCGACTCGGCGGCTACGGCTACTCATCGAGTCGCGGTGGTCCAGTTTTTTTGCCGATCGGTGGCGGCGGATGGTCGTCGGGCGGCGGTGGCGGATTTAGTGGGTTCAGCGGCGGCGGCGGCAGTTTTGGCGGTGGCGGTTCTAGCGGGAGTTGGTAGATAAATGCGAACGCGAGAATTTCTCAGCAAAGTCGAGCATGACCGAATCGTAGCCGCGATTCGTGATGCTGAATCAAAAACTTCCGGCGAGATTCGCGTTTTCATTCAGCGCGGGAAATTGACCGCCGACCCGCTAGTCGCCGCGCAGAAAAAGTTTCGTCACCTGCGTATGCATAGGACACGCGCGCGCAATGCGGTGCTGATTTTCGTGGCGCCACGTGTGCACAAGTTTGCCGTAGTCGGCGACAAAGCGATTCATGAGAAATGCGGCGACGAATTCTGGCAACGCATTGTGAACGGAATGCGGGTGCATTTTCAAAATGAGAAGTTTAATGATGCGCTAGTCGAGGCGATTAACGAAATCGGCAGCAGGCTGGCTGCACACTTTCCGCGAAAGTTTGCGTCCACGAACGAACTGCCTGATGACGTGGTCGAGCAGCGACCTTTCGATTAACACCTGCCTTCAGGCAGGTGCTTCCGCAGAATGTAGCCACCCAGCCGTTTCAACCGCTTCGGAATCGCTGCACATCGACCAAGCCGTTGAAACGGCTTTCACTGACGTCGGCTTGATAACACCGGCCTGAAGGCGCGGTGTTAATAATGATCGGTCGTTCATGCAGGGAGGGACAAACAGTGGTTGCAAAACTGTGCATTGAGTGTTTATTCCAAGCTCCGCAGCGAGTTTTTGAAATACGCCGTTGGTCCCTGGGTCTCCGTCGCTGGATGCGAGGCCGCACTCGCCAGGGGAAACCCGGCGAAGAAATTGCAGATCTAAAATTGCAGATTTTCGAGTGGTGAGAGCTATCGCCATAGCGGTGCTCTCGTCTCAAATCGCAAATCGGCAATCGACAATCTAAAATTAGTATATGCCAATCCGTTACGGTCGTTTTGAAATGCCGAAAACTCTCGTGAAGGACGAGAGCACGGCTACTGATACCTACGCAAAATTCGCCGCCGAGCCGTTTGAAGCCGGCTACGGTCACACCGTTGGGAACTCCCTCCGGCGCGTTCTGCTTTCGTCATTGGAAGGTGCTGCCATCACTGCGGCTAAAATCACGGGCGCGCAGCACGAGTTCGCCACGCTCCCGGGCGTGGTCGAGGACGTCACCGACATCGTCCTCAATCTCAAGAAAGTGAAGTTCAAAGTGGACGGCCAGGACCACGAGCCGAAGAAACTGTCGCTTATCGTGAATAAGGAAGGCGAGGTGACCGCCGGCGACATCCAAGCCATTCAAGGTTTTGAAGTACTGAACCCAAAGCAGCTAATCTGCACGCTCGACAGGAAACATAAATTTGATGCGGAGCTCGATGTGCGCGTTGGCCGCGGCTTTGCCACCGCTGAGGAAAACAAGCGTCCGGATCAGCCGATCGGTATTATCCCGATCGATTCCATCTTTTCGCCGGTCACGCGCGTGAAGTACGCGGTTGAAAATACGCGTGTCGGTCAGCGCACCGATTACGACAAGCTCATTCTCGAAATGTGGACTGACGGACGTTTGACGCCGGATGACGCACTACTCCAGGCGTCCGCAATTCTGCGGCATCACCTCGACGTCTTTGTGCACTACAACGAAGAAGTGATTGAGTTCGACCAGACACCGGCAGGGGTAAGCGAAGAAAATATCAAGCTCAAGAAGCTGCTCAATATGAGTGTGAACGAGATCGAGCTCAGTGTGCGCGCAGCCAATTGCTTGAACAATGCGAATATCACCACTGTTGGTCAGCTCGCCCAAAAAACCGAGGCCGAAATGCTGAAGTATCGCAATTTCGGCAAAAAATCGTTAAACGAAATCAAGGACAAACTGCAACACCTTGGGTTGAGTCTGGGCATGAAATTCGAGCCGGGCTTGATCGATATTCCGGTGAGCAGTGATGGCGCTGGCGAGGCGGCTGCGCCCGATGCCAGATAAGCCATGAGACATAAAAAAAAGACGATCAAACTTGGTCGCACGGCTGAGCACCGGAAGGCGCTCCTGGCGAATCAGGTTTGTTCTTTGATCGAACATCAACGTATCAAAACCACCTTGGCCAAGGCGAAGGCCGTTCGACCGCTTGCAGAGCGAATGGTTACTCTCGGGAAAAGCGGATCGATTCACGCACGCCGCACCGCTCTTGCGACTTTGCGCCAAAAGAATGCGGTCAAGAAATTGTTTAACGACATCGCGCCAAGGTCGGCGGAGCGCAATGGCGGATACACGCGCATCGTGAAGCTGGGCCAGCGCACGAGCGACTCCGCTCCGATGGCGTTCATCGAGTGGGTCGATATGCTAGAGGTCGTCGAGGCAAAGCCTGCAGAAGAAAAAAAGACGAAACGGAAAAAGGCCGAACCAAAACCAGAGCGAGCAGAACCAGAGGGTGCAGGGCTAATGGAAGAAGAGCCTGCGGCGGAGGAAAAAAAGCCGGACGAGGAAAAGGAAAAACCGGCTGAGGCGCCGACGCCGGCGGAGGAGCCCGAGCCGAAAAAGCGCCGGTGGTTCGGCAGAAAATCGAGCGAGTAGCCAGCATCGCCGATGTTGTCGATCAGGTAGCGTTGCATCGACAAAGAGCGCCGTGATGCAGTAAGGTTTAGCTTTCGAGGATGACTCCGAATCCTTATTTATTCATCGTCATTTTCATTGGTGTGGCGCTGGCCTTTCCGCTTGTCCCACTTGCCCTGGCGTGGATGTGGCGGCGATTTTTCCAGCCGCCAAAGCCGGGCGCGGAAAAAAACGCGATTTACGAGTGCGGGGTCGAATCCGTTGGTGAAGCGCACATTCAGTTCCAGTCGCAGTATTATCTCTACGCCATCATCTTTTTGATCTTCGACGTCGAGGCTGTTTTTCTTGTGCCGTTTGCAGTCGCATTCACCGGGTTGCCGGTCGGTGCGTTTGTCGCCATTCTGATCTTTTTACTTCTTTTGGTTGAAGGTCTAGCCTGGGCATGGGGCAAAGGTTGCCTGCAATGGGCGCGCTGACGCGCCCTGCGCTGGTTAAAAAGGTTAAAAGGGTTAAATTGTTAAAACGGACGGGGGCAATGAGTCAGCCCGATCTGACGTTTTAACGTTTCACGAAACGAATGAGCGAGATCGACGAAAAACTTCGCACCGAACTTCAGCGGCAGGGAGTCTGGGTGACTTCCATGCAGGACCTTTACAACTGGGGACGCAAGAACTCGATCTGGCCGCTGCAATTCGGCCTGGCTTGTTGCGCCATTGAGATGATCGCCACGGCGGCGTCGCGCTATGATATCGCGCGATTCGGCGGCGAAGTTTTCCGGCCATCACCGCGCCAGGCCGATCTGATGATCGTTGCGGGGACCGTGACTAAGAAAATGGCGCCACAAATTGTGCGCCTTTACAACCAAATGGCCGATCCGAAATATGTGATCGCCATGGGCGCATGCGCGATCTCCGGCGGGCCGTTTAAGCAAGGCTACAACGTACTCAAAGGAATCGACCGTTACATTCCGGTTGATGTTTACATACCTGGTTGCCCGCCGCGACCGGAAGCACTGCTGCACGCGTTCATGGAACTGCAACGCAAGATCGATGAACAAAAATTAACCGGCGCGAATAAGGCCGAATTTCTTAAGCCTGAGCAACCAAGCGAGTTTCCGGTGCCAAAATTTGGTGACCACGATTTGAATCCGCCGGCGAATCGAAATGTCTTTCAACCGCCGAAACTTGAGCGCGTCTGATCGTGGAGTCGTTGGAGCAAATCAAAGCGCAGGCGGAAGCGGCGGTGCCCGGTACGAAGGTTGACATCGTAGCGAATCCCGGTCCGGCAAATCAGCCATCGCTTTTGATCGACAACGAGCACGCGCTCACGTTCGCGCAGTTCCTGCGCGATGATCCGGCGCTGCGGCTCGATTTTTGTTCTAACGTGACCGGTGTCGATTGGCTCGATCGCGTCGTGAAGAAACCGGCGAAAATAAAGACAGTCGTCGATGGCATCCAGAAAGAGGTCGATCAGACGAGCGAGGAGAAAATCCCGGGTTATCTCGAGGCCGTTTATCATCTTTACTCAGTAACCCACAAACATGGACCGGTAATCATTCGCATGCGTACCGCAGATCGCGCTGAAGGCGCGCGCCTGCCGTCGCTCACCCCGGTCTGGCGCAGCGCGGAATTTCAGGAACGCGAGATTTTCGATCTCTACGGAGTTCGATTCGATGGTCATCCCGATTTGCGGCGGATTTTGATGTGGGACGAGTTCGAAGATCATCCGATGCGCAAGGATTATGTGCAGCCGGACGATTTTGAATGGGAACCGACGCCGCACGACGAAGTGTTGGCCCGAGCAAAGCAGCATTACACGCCGCGGCCACAGCTCGATGGAGCAGAAAAAATCACAGCCACAGATCTACACAGATGAAACACAGACGTCAGAAGGCGATTAAGCTTCCAGAATTCAGGGTTCAGAAATCTGTGTCGATCTATGTGCATCTGTGGCTTCGGATCCTTAGGTGATCATGAATTCTACGCTTGAAACCATCGAAGCAATGGAGCGGCCACCAGTTAGGATGAGCTCGCGACTGGAAGGTGAGTTGCTCGAAGTTTCGATGGGCCCGCAGCATCCATCCACGCACGGCGTGTTCCGGATGAATGTCGCGCTGGAAGGCGAAATCGTGCGAAAGCTCAAGCCGGTCTTCGGTTATTTGCACCGCAACCACGAACAGATCGGTGAGCACACAACGTATCTCGGATCGATGCCGTACACAGATCGTCTCGATTACTTTTGTTCAATGACCAACAACTGGGCGTACGCCCTCAGCGTTGAAAGACTCGCCGGCATCGAAGTTCCCGAGCGCGCTCAGTACTTGCGCGTTATTCTCGCTGAGTTGACGCGGCTCCAAAATCACGCCTCGCTCCTCGGATTTTTGTTGAGCGACATGGGCGCATGGGGCACGCCTCTGATGTACGCGTTCCGCGAACGCGAGAAGATTCTCGATTTATTCGAATCGCTCTCGGGCGCACGCATGATGTGCGACTACATGCGGTTCGGCGGTTGCCGCGTTGACACTAGCGATGAGTGGCTCACTGCCGCAAAGAAGATTGTCGATCGTTTTCCAAAGTTTCTCGATGAATTTGATGAACTGATCCTAGGAAACGAGATCGTGATCGCACGGACGCAGAACGTTGGCAAACTTTCGGCCGATCTCGCGATCAATGCCGGGATCACGGGCCCAATGCTTCGCGCATGCGGCGTGAACTACGACATCCGCAAAGTGGACGGCTACGGATTTTATCCACGATTCAAATTTCGGATTCCGTTAGGCGAACACGGCGACACTTATGATCGTTTGATGATGCGCGCACTCGAAATGCGCGAGAGCGTCGAAATTTTGAAACAAGCGCTCGCCCAGATTCAGCCCGGGCCGATCCTGAATCCAAAAGTGAAGATCCGCGCATTTCGACCGCCGGTAGGGGAAGCGTACGGGCGAATTGAGGCGCCCAAAGGTGAACTCGGGTTTTATCTTATCAGCGACGGCGGTCCGAATCCGTATCGCTATCGCGTGCGCCCGCCAAGTTTTATTAATCTCACGATTCTTGAAGATATGTGTTTGGGCCACACCGTCGCCGACGTGATGGTAATTCTTGGCAGTGTCGATATTGTGATGGGCGAAGTGGATCGCTGAAGGCCTTCACAGCGCCTTGTAATCAACAGAAATCACGCGGAAGGGCGGCAACGGGTCGTGCTGCGCCGAGAAATAAAAAAGTTCCAGCATCGTCGTGCCGACCATCCATTGATACCCGACCAGCGTTTGGATGACATCAGTATCATGCTCGTTGCCGCGCGACACCAGTTTTCCAGTTCCGTACTTCTCGTCGAAGTATTTGCGAATTTCGCCCATGCGCTGGTTGTAGCGTTCGATCGACCAGTCGGGGTATTCGTACTGGAGCTCGACCGCGATAAGCGCTCTCTGCTTAAAAGTAAACAGGGTGCGTTTTAAACCGGGATGAACCAGGCCTTCCACAGTCCAGACTTCCCGGTTCTCTTTTTTTTCACGCGAGGTAATTTTGGCCTTTGCGCCATGAAGTACCGCTTCCACGCGCGCCATCGAGTCGTTCCACCGGAAGCCAAACGGCGGCAGCAGCTCGTCAAGGGACTGTACGCACGGCGCCGCTAGAAGCAAAACGATCACTCCGATTAAGGAAGATCGCCGCATCGCAGGCCGGTTGGAATTTGCGGTACACATTGTCTGCATTCTTTGATTTGCCACGCGTTTAACCTGGCATTCTGGAGGCGGAAAAAATTGCGCCGCAGGCCAAGCAGGTCAACTCAGGAGTACCTACAGGAGCAAAAATCCAGATCAGTTCGCCGCCGCGGTTTCGAATCGAGGGCGCACGCATCACAATGAATCAGATGGAGCAATCATTTTTTTTTGTTTTCCCTCGGACACGCGCGTTTCCGTTTTTTAGTCAAGAAATTTTTTTCGCGATCCAAAAAATAAAATTCATTTTTTTCTTGTCGATTTCAAAACAGGTTTCTAGTCTCAAGCCCGCTGGCGAGGATGAGAATAAGGCGCATGTGAATAAGTTGTGAAAATCTCTGAGAAACTTTTACCAGCGAGAATGGACGACAGCGGAAGCTCCTCGGGAAAAAGATTACCCGGGCAGGCACCGCAGACCGCAGGGACCAAGGCAGTGAAAAATGCGGCAGCCAGTTTTCGCTCGTATGTACGCGTTTTTTACATTTTTTTTCAGCATTTTTCCGCAGGATTGCGAGGGACATCGCTTCGTGGCCAATCCCATTTAGCCCATCGATTTTCCCTAATATCAGCCAGTGTGGCATTTGTGTAACACTGTTAACAAGTTTGCTATGGACAAGAAATGCGCGCAGTTGTGGCAGCGGTTATCGGCTGCGCTCAAACCCCAAATAAGCGCCGATAGTTTCAAGCGCTGGTTTTCTGCTGTCGAGTTGGTCGAGGCCAAAGACAAAACGCTCACTCTGGCCGTTCCAAACAATATCTATCAGCTTTGGATCGAGAGTAATTATATGCCGGCGTTGCAAACTGCGATTGTCACCACTTTTGGCAATCCGCGCTCGGTAAAGTTTTCGTCCCTCTCAGGACCTGACGCGCTGACTGCGGAGGATAGCGCGCCGCTGAAAGAAGTTTTACTGGAACCAGCGGGCGACGCAAAGCCAGGCGCAACCGTGCCCGGGCTCAATCCACGGAACACATTCGAATCTTTCGTAGTCGGTCCGAACAACGAAATTGCGCATGCGGCGTGTCTTGCCGTCGCGCAGGCGCCGGCGCGCACCTACAACCCACTGTTCATTTACGGCGGAGTCGGTCTCGGAAAGACGCATTTGATGCAAGCGATTGGTCAATACGTTTGGGCGAAGAAAAAAAATATGAAGGTGATATACGTCTCGAGTGAACTTTTCATAAATGAGTTCATCGATGCGATCCAGCACAGTAATCTGGTCAAATTCCGGAAGCGTTATCGCCAGGCGGATCTTCTTTTGATCGACGATATCCAATTTCTCGGAGGAAAAGAGCGCTCCCAGGAAGAATTCTTTCATACGTTCAACACGCTTTTCGATGGGCATAAGCAGATCGTCCTCTCGAGCGACCGACCTGCATCGGAGATCGCGAACCTGAAGCACCGTCTGGTTTCGCGGTTCGAATGGGGGTTAACCGCGGAGCTTCAGCCGCCGGACATCGAGACCCGTATGGCGATCCTGCGAAAAAAAGCGCGCACCATGCAGATCAAATTGCACGACGAGGTTTTCCAATTTCTCGCCAGCCGCATTCGCACAAACGTGCGTCGTCTGGAGGGCGCGCTGATGCGCGTGGCCTCTTTCGCGTCACTCAGCGGCAAGGAACTTACCCAGGAAGTCGTCGAGCATTTGCTCAAGGACATTTTGCAGGAGGAAGCGCGGCATTCGGTTACCATTGAGCAAATTCAGCGGCGCGTGGCCGAACATTTTGATGTGCGCATCGCCGATATGACCAGCAAGCGGCGCCCGGCCAGCATTGCTTTTCCGCGACAGGTGGCAATGTATCTGGCGCGCGAGCTCACCAAGGCGTCTTTGAATGAAATTGGCGAGGCCTTTGGCGGACGCGATCACGGCACTGTCTTGCACGCATGCAAATTGGTGAAGAGACGAATGACCGAGCAAGATAACATTCGCCAAACCATATCATTCATCGACAGTTCGCTTCAAAGGTGAAGGAGCATGCGCTTGCGCATCCTCATCGGCAGGATGCCGATGCCACGACATGAGATTGCGGTTGCCGAATAAAATCCCAAGCGTTACATCTTAAGCGCTCTGTGCATCATGAAATTTAGCGTTACGAAAGAAAAACTGCTCGTAGGTCTGCAACAAGTTCAAAACGTGGTCAGTACTCGCACCACTCTTCCGATCCTTTCCAACGTTTTGCTGCAAGCGGACAAGGACGAAATTCATCTCACCACTACCGATCTCGACGTCGGCGTGCGCGGCAGTTGCGAAGCGCAGGTGGACAAAACAGGGGCGACGACTCTTCCGGCACGGCGCCTTTTCAACATCGTTCGCGAACTGCCTTCGAGCGAAATTCAGGTGGATGTCGATGGAAAGAATGCCGCTTCCATCCGGAGCGGCCAAAGCTTCTTCAAAATTCTTGGGTTGCCGGAGGATGAATTTCCGCCGTTGCCGAAATTCGAAGACGCGAAAGTTGTCACGATTCGGCAGAAAGATTTGCGCGATGGGCTACGAAAAACTTCCTACGCTATATCGACCGACGAGACCCGTTACGTGCTCAACGGCGTCCTGTTCAGTTTCAAGGACAACAAGCTTACATTGGTGGCGACGGATGGGCGCCGGCTGGCGATGGTGGAAATCGAACTGGAATTTCCCCGCAGCCACGAAGCGGACCTGATCATTCCGACCAAAGCGGTGACGGAATTGCAACGCCTGTTGACCGACGACGGCGAGGTCAAGGTGAGCATGGGCAGCGGTCAGATCGCGTTCGATCTCAACAAAACGCTGCTCGTCTCAAAATTGATCGAAGGCAATTATCCAAACTATAAGCAGGTCATTCCAGCCGAAGCAAAGGAGCGAATAAAACTCGAGCGCGAAATGTTTCTGAACTCACTGCGGCGCGTTTCGCTTCTGGCCAGCGACAAATCGCACTCGATCAAACTGAATTTCAGCAAGAACAACATCGACATCACTGCCAACACTCCTGAAGTGGGCGAAGCGAAGGAATCAATCGCGGTCGCCTACAAGGGACGCGAGTTTTCCATCGCTTTTAATCCGGAGTTTCTCATGGCGCCTTTGCGCGCACTGATGGAGGACGAAGTTTTTCTCGACCTCATCGACGAGATGAGCCCGGGCGTTGTAAAAATTCAAACGCCATTCCTGTACGTCATAATGCCGATGCGCATTAGTTCGTAAGGATCGTCGGAAGACAAGCATCTTGCTTATCTCAGCTGGCAGGCTGCCAGCCTGCCGAGTCCGCCAGGATGCCGGACTTCCAAACGCTGCTTACAAAACCCGTCGCTGCGGCATGGCCGATTGCACCATCATTAGTTCGGTCACGTTCTCCGGCGTAAGCAAGCCGACCAGGCGCTTCATCCGATCGAGCACGGGCACCGCCGGACAATTGCATTCCTGCATGATGCGGAACGCGTCTTCAAAACGCGTACCTGTTGTGACCGTGGGAATATCGCGCCGCATCACGTCGCCCGCGCGCAGGTCGGGATCGTTCTTGCGCAAGGCAGCGATGAGATCGTGACGCGTCAACAAACCGGCGACGCTGCCGGTTTCATCCACGACGGGAAAATCGTGCTGCGAAGTCGCCAGCAACGCGTCCACTGCTTCCTGCAGGCTGGCGTTTTCAGACAGCGTGCGGAATTCGCGTACCATCGCGCTGGAAACTGGAAACCGGCGCGAGACATCTTTCATCTACGCCAGGGCCGCTTCCTGCGACGCGCCGATATAAACGAAAAGCGCGATGAAAATCAGGAACGGATTCCAGAGCAACCCGATGAAGCCAAACACGAAGGCAAACCCTTGCCCAACCGTCGCGGCCACCTGGGTAGCGCGCGCGTAACTCATGCGCGTCGCCAGCAGCGCGCGCAACACGCGCCCGCCGTCCATTGGAAATGCAGGCAGCAAATTAAAAAGAACCAGCACGATGTTGATGGTCAGCAACTGGGCAATCAGACCGCCGCCTTCGACTGTTGTTGGATTAAGGAGCGCTTGCGATCCGCCAGCCACAAACAAGCCGAGCGCAATCACTACGTTCACCAACGGCCCAGCTACCGCGATGACCAATTCCTGTACCGGCTCCTCCGGCATCCGTTCCAGTCGCGCCACTCCGCCAATGGGCAGCAACGTGATATCTGGCGTATTAATTCCGAACGCCTTTGCCGCGAACGCATGCCCGAATTCATGCAGCACCACGCAAAGAAAAAGAAGCAGAACAAATATGACCCGGCTTGCCGCCACGGCTGAACCGCCTTGCGTGTAATAGCCGAAGGCCAGCCACACAATCAGCAGCAAAAACGTGATGTGAATCCGCAATTGAATGCCGGCGACGCGGAAAATCGGGAGAGACCAGCTCATACAAAGCAATCTGCTCTGCTACTGCATCGCGCGCCAGTGCGGATTAGGCTCTGAAAAAGAATTCAACGTCCGACGCCCAACGTTCAACGTCGAATTCAGATGCTGCTTAGTTGAGCGTTGGATGTTGAGCATTGAGCGTTAGGCGTTGCCATGGAAATCTTCGATGTTGCAATCGTTGGCGGCGGCCCGGCCGGATCGAGCTGCGCGGCGTTTTGCGCGCGCGCCGGTCTGCGAACGGTTGTTCTTGACCGGGAAAAATTTCCCCGGGAAAAAGTGTGCGGCGATTGCCTGAACCCATCGTGTTGGCCGGTACTGGAGCACCTCGATCTCGCGCAGCGGGTCCGGGACTTGTCGCATTCCAAACTCGACTTGGTTGAGTTTGTCGCCATCGGCGGGCGTAAGGTAATTGTCGATCTTCCACCGGGCGACAATTGCGAGTTATCGGTGAAGCGCAGTTTGTTCGATGCCCTCCTGCTAAAGCGCGCGCAAGAACTCGGCGCGCACGTACGCGAGGAGACCACTGTTGCCAAACTGATCTGTAACCACGGGCCTGTGGCCCGTCTGGCTCTCGACGCCCCACAGGGGCGTGGCTACAACAATGGGTGGAAAATTGAAACCGCGAGCAGCGAAAATTTTTCAGCGCGAATATTGGTCGGCGCGGATGGACGCAATTCTACGGTCGCGCGCTTGTGCAATTTGCTGCCGCGCCCCGCGCGTGAACGCGTGGCGCTGCAAGCGCACATCCGACTGCCGCGAAATTTTGGCCGGCGCATCGTGCTGCAATTTCTTCCGGAAGGTTATTCCGGCCAGGCTCCGGTGAATGAAACGGAGCTGAATCTTTGTCTTGTGGGCATGCCACCTACGATTTCCAGGTTGCGCCGATGGGCAGAACGCCATTTTGAAATCACTTCCGCTCAGCCCTGGCGCACGATCACGCCGCTTACCCGCTCGCCGATTCCTTGCGCCCACGAAAATCTCTTCTTCATCGGCGACGCAGCCCGCGTGGTGGAACCCTTTACCGGCGAAGGAATTTATTATGCGATGCGCTCAGGCGAACTGGCGGCTATTGCCATTTCGAAAATAATGCGAGGCGAAGATCAACAAGCAGCTCTTTGCGAATTCACTTGCGCCTGCGCCGAAATGTATCGCGGGCGACTATGGATCAATCGACTCGCGCGCATGGCCGTATTGTGGCCGCGTGTCGGCTCGTTCTTTGTTCGCGCCGCGCAAATTCAGCCGGCGATGCTGCATCTGTTCACGGGCAAAATCGTTTCGGGAGAGCTGTAGCCACGGCCTTGTGGGCCGTTTGGGATAAACGTGCCACAGGCACGTGGCTACAGCGATTGGCTCGCCGCCTTCACCGTGTTCGCCATCAGCATCGCGATGGTCATCGGCCCAACGACCCCCGGCACGGGCGTAATCGCGCTGGTTTTCTTTGATA
>QHRD01000113.1 GCA_003220005.1 Verrucomicrobiota bacterium
TCCAACTCGCAAGTCTTTAATATCGACCAGTTCGGCCGTTTTGACCCGGTTGCCAACACCTGGACGGCGTTGGCGGCAGTGCCGGATCTGTTCAACGCGGGGGCCTCAGGGGTTTATGCGCCCAACGTGAACAAGCTCTTCGTGTTCGGCGGCCAATTCATTGGGTCGGCTACAGTGGTGAATACCACGCGGATCTACGACATCGCGACCAACACGTGGATTACCGGGGCGTCGATGCCAGATGTGAGGTGGTCGATGGGTTCAGGGTACTTCAACGGGAAGATCTACCTTGTAGGTGGATGTAGCACGAATAGTCCAGACCTGTGCTTTGGGCAGGTATGGGAGTATGATCCAGTGCTCAACACGTGGAACACGAGCCGGATGAGCATGCCGATTACGCTGGGAGGCCCTGGGTTTGGGATAATCAATGGGCACATGTACATAGCCGGGGGGCGCAACCTCTTTTTCTGGGCCCTGAATACGTTGTATGACTACGACATAGCGGCTAACACCTGGACGGCGCGGGCCAATATGCCCCTGGGGGTCAACGCGCCGGGGTCGGCGGTGATAGCTGGCAAGCTGTGGCTGTTTGGCGGAGGCTTTCCGTTCAGTGGCGCGGGCACAATGCCTACAGCAGGAAACAAGGGAGCAGTAGGAGCGTGGCTCAAGCGGCTGTTCAGTCCGGATACGACGATCGCGCTGCAGGTGTATGATCCAGGTACGAATGCGTGGAGCATCGGGCCGCACCTGAACCAGCTGCGATGGTTCCCTGCGGGGAGAGATGTGGGTAACACAGCGGTAGCGGTGGGCGGCTTTGACTGGGTCGACAATAACACGACGACGTCGGTGGAGGTCAATGTCACCGCTTCCTGCGGAACCCCGACGCCGACAGCGACAGCAACAGCTACAGCTACGGCAACAGCAACCCCGACAGCTACGGCCACGATCGCCCCCAGTGTTACGCCAACAGCCACTTCTAGGGCTACTGTCAGGCCGAACATATCACCGAGGACACGGCCCACCCCTCCGCCGCGGCCATAGCTTTCAGTTATGAAAATGAAACCCACTGCTCCGTTCGCAAATCGGATTTATGAAAAACAAATTAATCCCAATGTTAAAGCATATGTTATTCGAAGCGCCTTCTACCTGCTTTTACTGCTGGCCGTATGCGTGATCCCTTTCGCACTTGCACAGCGAACCACGACTAACCGAAACAGGCCTGCAACCGTCATCACCGTCACCAATACGAATGACAGTGGCCCTGGTTCGTTGCGTCAGGCACTCGCAGATGCAAACGACGGCGACACGATCAACTTCGCGGTGACCGGTACGATCGGCTTGACCAGCGGCGAATTGTTAGTGGCGAAAAACATTACAATCTCAGGACCGGGCGCTGAGAACGTTGCGGTGGATGGCAACGCGAAAAGCCGCGTATTCCACATCGCTTCTGGGCAAACCGTGACCATTTCCGGCCTGACTATCACCAACGGCCACGCCACCGATAGCGGCGGTGGTATTTACAACGATCACGCAGTGCTGGCACTCAATAATTGTGTCGTCGCTGGCAACTCATCGGCCTTCAATATTGGGGGTGGTATCCAGAATGACGGAACAAACATTGGTCACGCAACGCTGCAGATAGACAACTCTTTAATTACGAACAACTCCGGCGGCGGCATTTACAACGACGCGATACAGGCCGGCACTGCAATGTTAGTAATCACTTACAGTACACTGTCGGGCAATGGCCTTGGCGAGGCCATTAACAACGACGGGTGGTCCTGCATATTTTGTGGAAACGGGACGACAAGCGTTCAAATAACCAACAGTTCGATTACGGGCAATGGCGGTGCGATCTATAGCGACACTGGACGACAAAATTGCGGCGGTCCTTGCCCCGTCACAATCTCAATCACTAACAGCACTATCAGCGGAAATGGAGGTGGAGTGCACAATTCGACCCTGTCGGATACAGTAGTCAGTAATAGTACCATCAGCGACAACGGCTTCGGCATTTACAACGATAACAGTGCCATCGCAACGAGCGTCTATAATACCACAATGAGCAATAATGGGGTGGAGATTCAGAACTTTAACGCTTCAGTCATCGTGGCCATGTCGCACACGATCTTCAACGTTAGCCCTGGAGGACATAGTATTCTCAATGATTCCGGCACAGTCACCTCTTACGGCTACAATGTTAGCAGCGACGACGGCGGCGGCTATTTGAATGGCACCGGCGATCAAATCAACACGAATCCGCTGTTAGGTCCGTTACAAAACAATGGCGGCCCGACCTTCACACATCAGTTATTACCGGGCAGCCCAGCCATTGATACGGGCGATCCGAATTTTACTGCGCCTCCTTATTACGATCAGCGCGGCCCTGTTTTTTGGCGCGTGAGCAATGGACGTATCGACGTCGGCTCATTCGAAGTTCAGGCAGGCACAACACCAACGCCTACACCAACTCCCACGGCTACGCCTACACCTACAGCAAGGCGCAATGTAACACCGAGGACGCGGCCTACCCCGCCGCCTCGCCCGTAGAAGTTCATTGCCGGCTGGTTCTGCTGTAGCCGGCCACAGTTTACCTATGCAAAAGGACGAAATTACAGGTGGCTGTTATTGCGGCGAGATACGTTTCAGTGCGACACCTGATGTCCGGGTTAGCGCGAACTGTCATTGTGCCAACTGCCGGCGCGCTGCCGGAGCTCAGGCGGTCGCGTGGATCGTCGTTAAACGCGCGCAATTCACATTCGTGAAGGGAAAGCCACATCGGTATGAGACCGAGACGGGCGCTTGGCGGACGTTTTGTGACCAGTGTGGTACGTCTCTAACGTATGAGACCGACAGGCGCCCCGACGAGATCGACATCACAACTGGAAGCCTGGATCATCCGGAAGATTTCCCGCCAACCAAGGATGTCTACCCAGAGGAACGGCTGCCTTGGGTTGACCTGATCCACGCTTAGTCCGCATCTGTAGCCGCGTCTCTGTGAGACGCGCCTTCTGGCTGATCGACTGTGTCGGCGTACTTAGATAATCAGCTATGCGAAGGCGCGGCTGATTCGGTCCAGGCCTTCAGCAAACATTTCCGTGTCCACGCCCATGCCGATGCGAAAGTGGTCAGGCATTTCGAAGAAGCGGCCCGGGACCGCTGACGTGTCGAACTCCGATCGCAGGCGCTCGAGAAAATCATCGGCGTCTCCATTCAACAATCGCACGAATGATGTGGTGCCCCAACCCGTCTTCACCGCAGAAATGCCGTCTTGCTGCGCGAGAAAATCGCGAAGCAATTTGCGATCGGCTTCTACGATCCGGCGCGCGCGTTCGCGAAGAAGATTTAGATGTTGGAACGCGGCGACGCTGAGAAGTTCGCCCAGATGAACCGGCGTGGCGCTATAAAGATCGTCCAAGCGTCGCATCCTCCACGCGAGATCGGGATGCGCCAGGATCCAGCCGCACCGCAGGCCGCTGACGCCGTAAACTTTTGTTAGACTGCTGGTCACCACAAACTGCGGCCCGAGATGGAATGAGGTGTGCGGTGTTCCTTCGTAAACCGCGTCGAGATAAACTTCATCGACGAGCACGAGCGCACCTATGCTGCGCGCGATGTCGCCGATCTCGCGCAGGGCGGATTCGGAAGTAAGCGCGCTCGTGGGATTATGAAGATTCGTAATCACGATAAGGCGCGTCTTCGGCGTAACGCATCGGCGAACTTCCGCTGGATCGATGGCCCAGCCGTTTTGTTCGACGCGCCGGAACCGCTTCACGTTCGATTGCAGATAATGCGCGACATCGAGAATTGGGCCGTAGGCAGGATGCTCTATCAAAACTTCGTCGCCCGATTCGATGATCGCAGCCATGGCCAGATGATTCGCCATGGACGTGCCCGCCGATTCCACGACGCAGTCGGGATCCACACCGTGGTGCGCGGCGATGGCTTGCTGCAACGGTGCATAGCCGTAGCTGTTGTCGCCGTTGATTTCGAGCTCCTGCAAATTTACCGGCAGGTCTCGAAGCGGAAATGGCGCGACGCCGCTCGTTGCAAGGTTGAACCGCGCGCGGCTCCGCGTTTTGGACCAATGCATGTAATCGGAATCTTTGTGTTTCACGACAATGGTCGAAGTGAATCTGGAAACCAGGAAACCAGGAAAAAGATTTTGAAAAACTTTCCTGGATTCGTGGGTTCCAGATTAAACCCTCTGGTTTTCAAAATTACACTGCCCTGGCGCGTTTAAATTTGGTCCAAAAATAATAAACCGGGAGTGCGGCCAGCATGATGCACAATGCGATCGCGCTATTTCGGGGTGAAGCGACAACCGCGCTTACCACGATCCCTGCGCATGACAAAACAAACAGCGCGGTCGTGAACGGGTGCCCCGGCACGCGGTAGACAAAACGCGCGGTGCCGATGTCGCGCCAGCGCAAAATGAACAGCGCTGCCGCCGTCATTCCAAAAAAGATGAAATCGACGGTCACTTCAAAATTCAAAATCTCGCCATACGTCCCGGAACAAGCGATGACAATTGCTGCGAAGCCTTGAAGAGCTATCGCCACCACCGGTGTTCCCCACCTTCCGAAGACCTTGCCGACGCTGTTAAAGAAAAGGCCGTCCCGCGCCATCGCGTAATACACTCGCGGAGCTGTAAGCATGCTTTGACTGAGGAATCCGAGAGTGGAAATTGTAATCGCGATGGCGACCCATTGCGCTCCGCGCTCGCCAAGCGCGATCCGGATTACGTCAGAAGCAGGAGTCGTTGTCGCGTCGAGCCCTGCCGGGCCTAGCACTCTCAAGCACGCGAGATTAACTGCAAGATACAAAGCCACAACGCCGCCTACACCAATCAGCAGTCCGTGGGATAAATCGCGGCGCGCGTCTCGCATTTCACCGGCAACAAAAGTGGCCGTCTGCCATCCACCGTAGGCAAAAGCGATCGGGACCATCGCCGCGCCGATACTCTTCAAGAGGCCAAATGAAGCGGGCTGTCCAAGCAATGCTCTGGATTTAAGTCCCGTGGACGCGGGATGGGCAACTGCAAATCCAATGATCACCAGCGCCGCGATCGCGCCGATTTTCAACAGCATGAGAGCGTTCTGCACATTGCTGCCGGCGCGCGCTCCGAAACAGTTGACCATAGTCAAAGTGAGCAGCGCGATTGCGGCGATCGCGCTGTTGCTCCAATCCGCTCCAGTGAGTGCTCGAAAGTAAGAGGCGAAAATCACCGCCACTGCGGCCATGCCGCCAGTTTGCGTAACCAGAAGCAGTCCCCAGCCGTACATGAATGCGAGCGCCGGATGATAGGCCTCACGCAAGTAAACATACTGGCCGCCCTCGGCAGCGGGCAGACGCGTCGCAAGCTCGGCCCAAATAAACGCACCGCACATCGCGATCAAGCCGCCGAGCACCCAAACGCCGAGGATCAAGAAGGGCGTGTGGACGCGATGCGCTACTTCGGAAGGATTCGCGAAGATTCCCGCGCCAACAATGCCGCCCATGACAATCAGCGTAGCGTCGAATAATCCAAGCTGACGGCGCGGTATCTGAGTCTCGTTCATTCCACAGTAGAGCTCAGCTTGTAGACTTTAAATTCTGGCGTTGCCTCCATCAGCTTCGCGTTTTCTGCCAGATGCTGTGCGAATTCGGGATAGTAGTCGAGCCACCAAAACGTGTTGGTAGTGAAAAGGAGATGCGTCGCGCCGCGGTGACGCAGTTGCTCAAGATCGGCAATCGCCTCCTGGCTATCGCTCGGATTGCCGGCGTAAATCGCGTCTTTCTCCTGGAAATGCCAACCCTTTCGCTCCGCGTAGTAAAATATCGTCGGATCGCCCGTATCCGCGGCGACAATCAGCGCATCGGGCGCGGCAATTCTGTTTAATTCCAGACCAGCATCGCGCAGTTGAGCGGCGGACGGTTCATAAAGTGGTCGCACGAAAACATAAGCCAGCAGTAAAAACGAACCCGCAAGCGATATCGACAACGTAACGATCGCAACGCGCGACGATGCGATCTTCGATCCGATAAATGCGCAGGCAGCGCCAGCAAAAGCGGCCGTGATCGGTACCAGCGGCAGTTGATACCATCGATGACGATTGCCGTAGCCGACGACGATGACGAAGAGAATCATCGCAGCCAGCCACCAATGGAATAGTCGTCGATATCTTCGATCCCGCGACTGCGCGACAAATAAACCAACCACCGCCATGATCGAGAGAATCGGCGTCAGGCTCGATGTCGCAGTCTGTCGCGCGATGTCCCAGTACCATGAAAGATTTTCGATTCGAATTCCACCGGCACCGAAGAAATGATGCGGATAAAATCTCTCTGCCACGCGATGCGCGTGCCAGTACCACGCGACAGAGGGCAGCAGCGCGATCGCAAGGAAGAGAACGACTATCTGTAGCGGCGCTCTATCAGCGCCAGGGAAACAAGGAGCGGCGGTTTCCAAAACCGCCGGAGCGATCCGAAGATCGCCCTTCCTTGAATTTCGGCGGTCATAGACCGCCGCTACAACCAAATACAGAACCGGCGCGAAGATAATGATGCTGGTGATTTTGATTAAAAGCGATAGCGAGACTGCGGACGCGGCCAGAAAAAACAACAGCAGCCTTCCGTGGTTAACGCAACGCAGAAAAAGATATAGCCCAATGATCGCGAGGCTAAGCGATGGGACGTCCGGCATGAACGAGCGCCCAGCGAAAACATTCACGGGCGCGAAACTGAAAAAAAACGTGGCCCAAAGCGCTGCTGCGCGGCCGAAGATTTCGTGGACAAGCAAAAAGAAAAATGGCAGCGAAATAGCGAAGAAGATTACGGCCTGGGTGCGCCCAATCCATTCGTGGATGCCGGTGGATTTGTAACAAATCGCCGCAATGAATGGCAAAATCGGAAATTCCGTTCCGACATAACCGGTCGCATCGCCAGCCCAATCAATCTGCGGATAAGCAAAACGAAACCCTTGTTCGCTAAAGTTGCGTGCAATTGCCGCGACGTCGCTTTGCCGCCAGCTCCAATGATCGGTATAGGGTTGATTGATCGAAATCAGCCGAGCCGCGACGGCCAGAATACAAATCACGATTACAAGCTTCGCGTCGTGGCAGGGATGCGGCGCTGCGGCGTGCTGTCGGCGCAGCGCACCGACCCCATCGTTGCGCTCCGTTGTGCGCATCCCGCAAGCGTCTTGACAGCCGAGGTAAAGTCAATCGGGTACGGTAATCCCGACTCACGCACGAAGGGGCTAGCTAGCATGAAATTAACGGCTCGGTTTTGTTCGCCGGCACACGCCGGATCTTTCGCGCTAATGTTGCTTATCAGCATTGCGATAGGAATTGCGCAGGCACAGAACGAACCGATCCTCGTGCCTGACGCCGTCGATTATCAGAAATTGCTCCCCATTTTACCGGAACCGCCGCAAGGCTGGACTGCTGATAAAGCGGAGGGTTCAACTGAAGACGCCGGCGGATTCAGAATCACAAACGTGCACCGCGACTATCACAAGGGCGAAGAGGAGAATGCGCCAACCGCGGCGATTAGCATACTCGATTCCGTTGCCAATCCAGACTATGTCAGCGCGACCACAGCTGCGTGGAAAGACACCAGTGAAACAGCCGACGGATACGGCAAACCGATAACGATTGAGGGAAATCCTGGCCGCGAGGACTACGATCGCCTACAAAAGCACGCCTCAGTTTGGGTAATGATTGCCAATCGGTATTTCGTCCAAATCGAATTGCAGAATCAGGAGCCGAAAGAA
>QHRD01000012.1:0-34615 GCA_003220005.1 Verrucomicrobiota bacterium
GCCATGGCCAGCCACGCTTCCTGCTCAACCGGCTTGAGTCCGGCCGGCGCTATCAGGTTTTCCTCCCACGCCGTCCCCGCCTGGCGCGCACTGAATCCGTCGATTTCTTGGCCGGCAACAGATTGACGTGTCGCCGAAAATTCCACGCGCGCGGATTTCTGCGCGTGTATCCCGTTTGGAGCAATGGAGGACTCTGACACAGATGCGAGGCCATGCGCACTCTGGAGAGCTACACCTGCGCCAGCCGGCTTCTGCTCCTGTTGGTGTCGCGTAGGCACGCTGGCAAGTGTCAGCAACGCAGCAAGCGAGATGAGTGTAATCGAGAATGCGATCAGAAGCGCCGAAGCGAGCAGAGAACTATTTTGCGTCGGTTTCATGGGAAGTTGGGCCGAAGTTTGGCACATTTCGATCAACGCACAAGAAGCCAGCGTGCGGCTGGCAGTGAGCGCTGGTCTTGGATGTTCTTAGGTTTGGTTGTGTGGACGAGCCCTTCGCTCACGGTTAACCTTGCAGGAGGGTCAGGCGGAACTCTTGGGAAGACGCCCAACCGACTTAGCGCGATGCGACATTGCGGAACTTGCCCGGACGTTGTCAAGACTTTTTTTCTGAGAAAACGTGCTTTTTTCGCGCTCCACACTGCAATGACAAAAGCTATTCCAATATCGATCCACGTTTACGAAGTCCGGCCCCGCAAAGACAAACGCGGCGTTGACCTAATTTCCGATGCGCTGCCATTCGGTCGGCTGTGGTACACTGGTCCGGAAGCCGTTGCGAATGCGATGGGCCAGAGATAGCGCAGTTGGCGGATGCCGAGTTGATAAAGAAGTGGCTTTGTTGTTCCGCTACTGCGGGAACCTAAGTCGATCCTGCTATCGGCGTTTCGCGCATGATCATGAATCCATTGCACTAAGAGTCTGGATTACTGACAATTCGTGATAACCGGCGCGAAACAACCGGCTGGGTTAGTAAGTGTAACCGTGTGTTGCCCGAGCGGCTCGTTGTTAATCTGAAGTTGGGCCTTGTTGCCATTGATTGTCACCTGATTGGGATTGCCATCGACCGTTATGGTGACCTGCTGGCCCGAGTGGCTCATATTCCTGAGCCTAAGACTAGCCTGCAATATGTCGCCATTGACAGTGTGTTTGCAGCGTACCTGGAAAGAAAGCAAGTCTCCGCACGGGATACCTCCAGGCGTAGGCGTTGGGGTCGGAGTGAATGTGGCAGTTGCTGTCGCGGTGGCAGTAGCCGTTGCAGTAGCGGTCGGCGTTGGTGTCGGAGTGCGAGTAGCCGTCGGCGTTGGGGTTGGCGTCACGGTCGGTGTAGGTGTAGGCGTGCCCCCGCCGCTGGTGGCAGTGACACAAACGTCATCCAGGTAAAAGTAAGTGGGCGGATTGAAGAATATGAAATGCAGGTCAGCGTTGGCTCCGGGTACGACATTTTTAAAAGTAAATAGCGTATACCCAAAGACGTTCTGAGTGGCCTCCGGTACGAGAGTTACATCACCAAAAGAAGCCCCAAAACGATTGTTTCCGGAGTCGTCGTCATTCTCGAGCCAGAAGCTCACGTCATACTTTTGCCCCGCTACCGTCGGGAGGAATTGATCAATAAAGCCGTCGCTGGTAAACGGACCACTTTGTAATGAGAATGTTCCGGAGTGCGGGTTGCTGTTATTGATACTGGTAAAGCTGGTGTCTCCGGTGTTTGCCCAAGGTGGTAAGCTACCGGTTTCGAAATCACCGTTAACAACAATGCAGCTGCCGGGTGTCGGGGTTGGCGTCGCGGTCGGTGTAGGTGTAGGCGTGCCCCCGCCGCTGGTAGCAGTGACACAAACGGCATCCAGGTAAAAGTAAGTGGACGGATTGAAGAATATGAAATGCAGGTCAGCGTTGGCTCCGGGTACGACATTTCGAAAAGTAAATAGCGTATACCCAAAGACGTTCTGAGTGGCCTCCGGTACGAGAGTTACATCACCAAAAGAAGCCCCAAAACGATTGTTTCCGGAGTCGTCGTCATTCTCAAGCCAGAAGCTCACGTCATACCCTTGCCCCGCTACCGTCGGGAGGGATTGATCAATAAAGCCGTCGCTGGTAAACGGACCACTTTGTAATGAGAATGTTCCGGAGTGCGGGTTGCTGTTATTGACACTGGTAAAGCTGGTATCTCCGGTGTTTGCCCAAGGTGGTAAGCTACCGGTTTCGAAATCACCGTTAACAACAATGCAGCTGCCGGGTGCTTGAGAGTGAACGCCCGACAGCATTGTTCCCTGAGCCGCTCCGCCCGCAGAATCTCGATCCGCCAACGCGAATGTGATGGCGCAGTCGGCAAGAAGGAGAAATAGATAAAGGGCGCCTCGAAGAAAATGCGCTTGAACGGGGTGAGTGGATTGCTTTTTCATATCGGGGTCTGGATATCGTATTTGTGAACGTCCGAGTATATTGGTATCGACCTTGGAGCGCAATTCGCATTCGGCCGACGGCTACGGACCAAATTTCAGGTCAAAGGGCGACGATCCTACACCAGTAATTGTGTGAGAAACCGTCAGCGACGGAATATCGATAACCGATACAGTCGTGTCGCCGCCGTTGCACACGTACAGTTCCATATCGTCTGGGCTTCCCAGCAGAGTCCAAGGACGGTGCCCGACGTGGATCGTTGCGATGACCGTATGCGTGGCGGTGTCAATGGCCGAAACAGTGTCGGAAAATCCATTTTGTACGAAGGCCTTCGTTCCATCACCCGTAATTACCACTCTCTGAGGACGGATTCCGGTAGGGATTGTCGCGATCACAGTCAATGCGGTCGTATCGATGACAGAGACTGTCCCATCCTGCGCGTTGGTCACGTAAACCTCCTCGCCATTGGGGGTAACGGCATTTCCCAGCGGTCTTCGTCCAACAGGAATGGTCGCGATCACTTGTTGCGTCGCCGTGTTGATGACGGATAGGGAGTTGTTCCCGTTGTTGCTGACGTAGACGCGGTCACCCGAGGGAGAGATGCAAAGACGACGGGCGAAACCTGGGGTGGGAATACTCGTTAGTTGGTAGGTGGTGGTATCGATCACGTCCACTTCGCCAGCGCTAGGGTTCGCGACATATGCGAAGCGTCCGTCCAGCGTGAACAAGATGTCTTTGTCCCCTTGCCCGGGGATAAGGACAGTGTTGATGAGTTGATTGGTTGCCGTATCAATGACGGCGACGGGGGAGTGCAAAGGATCACCATCGAGGTGAGCTTGATGCACGACCCAAAGACGTCCACCATCCGGCGTGACCTCGAGCTCTCCGGGTTTCCTGTACACCCGGATGGTGGCAATGTTCGTGCGTGCCACCGTGTCTAGAACCGAGATGGTTCCGGAGAGCTCGTCGGCAACGAAGGCCTTGAGCAGATCCGGCGTCGTCGCAATACGAATCGGGGTATCGCCCACGGGGATTTGGGTGACTACCTGGTTGGTCGAGGTGTCGATCACAGCAACCTCATTGGAGTATCTCGCGGGGCAAAAAAGGGATTGGGCCAAAGCCGAGGATGCAAAGGCGAAACTAATCAATAGCAAAGGGATATATTTTTTCATATTCCAGGATACTGGATTAAGGCCGGTGTTATATAATCCATCGCGAACCTCTATCAAGCGTAATCTTTTTAGCTCGGTGTGGATTTCGTCTGCTGTTGCTCTTCCGCCTCGCGATATTCTTTGAGAAACCTATTGGCAAATGTCAGCATTCACTGTCTCATAGCGGCGATTCGTATTCGGCAGGCGGCTACGAAACCAACTACCACCTCAAAGGGCGCCGACCCTACATCGGCAATTGTGTCAGAGACGGTTAGCGACGGAATATCGATAACCGTTACAGTCGTGTCGCTGGCGTTGGCCACATACAGTGTCCTAGCGTTTGGGCTGATCAGCATCTCGAAAGGATTGTGTCCGGTGGGTAGCGTTGCGATGACCGTATGCGTGGCGGTGTTAATCGCCAATTCCCTCCGGTCCTTGTCCAACAAAAATAGTCGCGATCAACTGTTGACAATTCCGGAAAGTCTTCGAAAACTTTAGTCAGAAAATCCCGTATAAAGATTGATGAAAGAAAGCATCCGTGAAATCGATAGCGAAATCACTTTGGGGAGCGGTCGGCAGAACAAAAATCTCATGAAAAGTTCCACTCCAGTAAGAAGCAGGATTCAAACAATCACAGTTTGGCGCAGGCGAGGCTCGTTGCAGGACGCTCTTGGCCCTCTGGTGAGAATGCTCCGCGGACGCCTGGGGGCACCATTGTTTTTCGCATGCGCGGCGGTGTTGGTCCAACCGTGTGCCGCTCAATGGGAGTTTACCGGGAGCCTTAAAACTGCGCGGGAGTTATACACTGCGACGCTGTTGCCCGATGGTGAGGTTCTCGCCGCAGGCGGTGGGACGAATGGTTCGCAGAGTTATCCAAATCCGTATATAAAGAGCGCGGAACTTTACGCTCCGGCGACGGGAGCTTGGAGGATCACAGGCAGCCTCAATTATGTTCGGTCCCTCCACACGGCGACGCTGCTGCCCAGCGGCAAGGTGCTAGTCGCGGGAGGCTGGCCCGAGGCTACCTCGACTGGGACCGCGGAACTGTATGATCCGGCCACGAGAAGTTGGACGTTGACCGGCAACTTCAATGCTAGACACGCCGCCCATACTGCAACACTGCTCTTCGATGGGAAGGTGTTGGTTGCAGGCGGGTCACACGCCCCTAGCAGCGCGGAACTGTACGATCCGGCTACGGGAACTTGGAGTCTCACCGGCAACCTTACTACTCCCCGTTACGGTTACCACACGGCGACGTTGCTCTTCGACGGCAGGGTGCTGGTGGCAGGCGGGACGTACAACCTCGCGAGCGCGGAACTGTACAATCCGGCCACGGGAACTTGGACTTCTACCGGCAGTCTTCATACCGGGCGGTCGAATCACACGGCGACGTTGCTACTCAACGGCAAGGTGCTGGTAGCTGGAGGGATGAATCAGAGTTTTACTTTTGGAGCACTGACAAGCACGGAACTCTACGACCCGGCCACGGGAACTTGGACGGTCACAGGCGACCTCAATGTTCCCCGCTTGAACCATACCGCAACGATGCTTCCGGATGGTAAGGTGTTGGTCGCAGGTGGCCAGGGCGAGAGCACTTTTTTAGCCGCCGCGGAAATTTACGACCCGGCCACGGGAACTTGGACGGTCACAGGCAGTCTCAATAATGCTCGGGGCAACCACACGGCGACGTTGCTCTCCAATGGCATCGTGCTCGTCGCAGGTGGCCGAAACACCGAGGGTGTCATTATCGCGAGCGCGGAAACGTTCAATTCCACTATTACGCCAACCCCGACGCCAACCGCAACGGCGACTGCGACTGCAACTGCAACTCCGACTGCAACTGCAACGGCGACCGCAACGGCTACCGCGACCGCAACGGCAACGGCAACTGCAACTCCGACTGCAACTGCAACTCCGACTGCAACTGCAACGGCAACGGCGACTCCGACTGCAACGGCAACCGCGACCGCAACGCCGACACCTCGACCGATTCAGCTCACTGGCGACGGGAGAAGGGTCGGGGGAATAAATACATCGCGTCTCAAATGGAGAGGGGCGACCTCGACCAACGTCGATGTTTACCGCGACGGGAATGTGATTGCGACAGTACCGAACAATGGTTTGTATGACGACTCCACCGGCACCACCGGCCAGGCTAGTTTCATATATCAGGTGTGTGAAGCTGGAACGCAGACGTGCTCTAACACTGTGACTGTGAATTTCGGGCCGTAAGGCGACAATTAAGCCACTTCTCTATTCAACGCGGTGTCCGCCAACTGCGCTATCTCTGGCCCATTCGCGCGGATGAAAAGACGACGGTGTTTATCGAACTGGAAAAGGCGATTCGTCGCTGGGAAATGTTTCGGTGGGTCTTCGTGCCAAATCTTCCATTCTTATCGTCCACTTCGACCGCGTGGAACTTAACGCCACAGCGCCAAACAACCGATTTAGAACCTTTCGACCCCTAATCGCACTTAACACGGCAAGAGACGACCGCTATCTCCCAAAAAATGTTAAGCACGGCGTTCAGCGACCGGAGCTTCACTAAGGGTGAATCTATTCCGCGAGTTCAGTCTTGCTTTCCATAGCACAAGAATGATTGCCGTGATTGCACCGCAGGTTAGTAGTTCATAAGTGCACGACCAAATGTTGTCGAGGCTAAATAACGCGGCAAAAGTTTTGTGACGGACACCAAACGTTAATATCAACGGCGAACTGAACTCTTTAGACCACGGCCAAAACAGCGGCATACCAAATCCAGTATGAGTCCACCCGATCTTGGTCCCGGTAAAAAAATCGATCAACAGATGTGAACTGTACGCCGTGAAGTAAAGAAGGGTACTTCGCCAGAAACCTGGCGCGATCCGCCACGCGGAGCTCAAAATCAGCGATACCAAGATAGCGAATATCAGGCTGTGCGTGAAACTATGATGCAGATTCTTCGCGCTTCCATTGAAGAGGACTGGGAGAAAATCGAGATCAGGCAAATTTGCAACCAACATCAGCACGCCAAGTCGCGGAAGCCATTGGCGCCACTGTGCAGCGAGCCGAGTCTTCAACTGCGCTGCCAGGATGAGAAAGGTCCAGAACCCCCCAAAAGTGTGTGCTATTGGCGAAGCCACGTGACGAGGTCTGTCAGCCTTTCGGCGCGGCGGGCGCGGCGATTTCAGTTTGCGTGCGGGTGGACTCTGACGCCTCCAAAAGCCTGTCGTAAATGCGCTCAATCTTCGCGCAAATGTGCCGCCAGTCGAAGTTGGCCAGAACTGTGGCTCGCGCGTTGGCGCCCAAGTCGGCCGCGAGTCTTCGATCATTCAGCAGAGTGACAATTCCGCGGCCCAAGGCTTCGCAATCACGATTAGGAACGACGAAAGCGTCGTGCAGATGGCGGACACCCTTGGCACCGCCAGCGAAGGAAACGATGGGTTTTCCAGCTAGCATGTAGTTCAATAATTTTATCGGATGACCGGGACACTCGGGCCGGGGCACCACGCAAACATCAGCGAGCGCGAGATAACTCGGGAGATCTTTCAATGTGTGCGGTGATATCCAGATGATCGAGCGCGAGATTCCCAGTTCGGCTGCCAACTGCCGATGTTCCTTCTCGTGTGCTGCCGATACCACTGCGCTAACGATCAACAGAAGTGCGTCCGGCTTTTCTCGCAACGCGACCGCGAACGCCCGCAGCAGATAATCGATTCTTTGATAGGCGTCCAGGACTCCGGTGTACATGACTACCTGGTGACCATTCAGCTGATATCTCTGTCGAAACTTTTCCGGTTCGGGATGATCAAACAGTTCCGGTTCGATACCGGCTGGCACCAAGTCTACCTTGGCGGCGGGAACGCCTTGATCGATCAACCAGGTCTGAAGTTCAGGTGACACAGCAGTGATATGATTCGGAAAAATCGGCGTGAACCAATCGAGGCCGCGCGCGAGTCCGTGAGCCAGCCATGCGGGCCGGATGAAGCGATAACCGGCTAACTCATCAGCCATGAGATTGACCGCATTATAAAGAAGCGGCCGTCGGGTCAGCCACTTGGCCATGATTCCGATAAGCGCGCCTTCATAGTTATGCGCGTGAATGATATCTATGTGCTCGCGGCGGATCACTCGGCAAAGGAGCCAGAGTAACTGAAAATCGCGCAGGAACTTCTCCGATGACGGCCCGACCTTGGCATTCCTCTCCTGCCGAAAAGGGGCGGTCCGATGAACTTTGGCGCGGCGAACGCGGATTTCTTCCTGACCGGTCGGGTAAGTTACGATGTGAACGTTGTGCCCCATGTCCGAAAGCGTGTCGGACATCTCCCGAATGCTAGCAGCGGAGCCGAAATTGCCGGGGAAAGGACAGGCCGCTACCATGGCGATCGAGTAACCGGCTCTTTTCCTCCTACGTAGCGCAGCCGTTCTCATGTCGTCGTAACTGGAGATTTGAGATATGGGCTAACAGGGTGGCGCGAAATAACACGAGCTGGCACGCCGAGCACGGTGCAGTTACTCGGAACATCAGTGATAACGAGAGAGTTTGCGCTGACGACGACATTATCACCTATGGTTACGCCGCCCATCACCTTGCATCCGGCACCGAGATAAACGTTATTGCCAATGGTTGGCCAACCAGTCCCGCGGACGCTAGCAACGCTCACCCCCTGATTAACTGAGCAGCTATGGCCAATTCGCGTAGCTAGAACAAAGATGCAACTGCAATTGTGGACAACCAACCCCGGTCCGATGTCGCTTTTCCGCTGGATGTGGATGCCAGTGAGCATGAGGCAAATCGTGTTAATGACCAGATAAATCCCGATCATCACCTGACGGATTACCGGAATCTTGATACCGTAAACGCAGCGACCGAACCGGTACACAATCACTGCCCATGTTCCAAGTTCGAGCAAAGGCGTGATGCGTTGACGAAAAAAGGTTTGGTCTTCGGGCCGCACTCCGTATCCGCGCATTTTCCGGGCTATGTCCTCACGAATGTTTTCGAACACGGTGAATAATCTCCTCGAGTGCGATTACTCGACGTAGCCGAGAGCCTGGAGGCGTTCCTCGACTTTGGCAGCCTCTTCATCGGTGTAACCACTTGGTCGGTCCGTCGCGGACGTGCCGGAGGCAGCCCCAGATCGAATTGGCCGCGCAGCGAGGAAGTCCAGCTGATAGGCGTCGGCCAGCACTTTGCCGTCCATGTCTTCCGGCACAGGTACATCGAGCAAATGCAGAATCGTTGGCGCAATATCGATGAGTCGTGCGTTCGCGATCTCGGCGCCACTTCTAAAGGCCGGTCCACCGGCGATCACGATCCCATAGAGTCGGTGTGTACCACCCCATTCGGATTTTTCCGATGGGCGATGTTCCCGAATGACGAGCGCCGGCTTATTTGTATCTTCGGGGAAGCTAGGCTGAGCCGAAAAAAGACTATCCTCACTCCACCAGTCGAGTACAAGGTCAGCACCTTCATGGGCAAACGGACCGTGAAAGATTTCGTTGCGGCGGTAGACTCGCTTAATGACTGGTTTACCTGTGCGCGGATCCTTTAGCTCGGCTAGTTTCCCGATGATAAATTCGATAAGAGCGTTGTATTCTGCTGGATCTACGATGCCTTGCGGCTTTATTCCTTTAAGATTGATCCAGATGCTCGGAGGCGAAGCGAGCACCTCGCTGCAGTAAGCCTTGGTTCGACTCCAGTCGATGCTCGTAAAGGACGAATAAGCCATTTCACTCTTCTGCCGAACCTTGGGAAAGAGCAGAGCGAGGCGGCTTTTCTGACGCGAAGTAAGAGTGCTGCGGAGCAGGGAGAACCCGAGGCGCAGGATCTTTTTGCCTAACTTGCGCACGCCAGACGTCGTCTTCGCGTGGTAATGCAGTAGGCCGAGCTGGGCCAGGTACCGGTTAAGGAAAATCGTCCGGTCGACGACCGGGCCGCCGCCATGGTCTGAGACAACGAAGACAGTGGTCTCGGGCGGAAGACGATCGATGATTTGGCCGGCGGCAAAGTCGAGTCGCTCGTAGACCTTGCGGACTGTGTCCCCAAACTTCGGCGCCAGGTTTGGATCGTGAATGAAATGATCCTTGTCCATATGGTGCCAGAAGTAATGCTGGACGGTGTCGATCGACATGAAAACAAACATCATCACGTCTTGCGGGTGATTCTCCAGCAAATAGAGAGCGGCCTTAGTCCACTGATCGTCCATCTCTTTCATCTCCGCGATGACTTGCTTGCGCCGTTCATCGGTCGACATTGCGCCGAGGAACCGCAGATCGAGTTGGATTCCGCCGAGATGCTTGACCAGTTCCTCCCGCAACTCGGGAGGATGAATGAAAGGACTGGTCACGGAAGGGGTGTCCATTCCGGAAATCTGGAATCCATTCAGAGGTTCGGGCGGATAAGTGAATGGGATGTTCATCGTGCCGACCGAGTAGCCGGCATCGTTCAAAAGCTTCCAGACCGTCGGAGAACGGCGCGACGTCGCGTTGGCATAATTCATCGCATACCCGCCATGTTCCGTTTCGACGAAATGAAAGATGCCGTGCTTACCCGGATTCTTGCCGGTCATAAATGAAGTCCAGGCGGGTGGAGTGATCGGAGGGAGAATGGACTCGAGCGGGCCTGACACGCCGGCTTTCATCAGTTTCGCCAGGTTCGGCATTTTGCCTTCCGCCACCAAGGGCCGGATGACTGTCCAAGTTGCGGCGTCCAAGCCGATGATGACTACTTTCGGAAGCTTTTTCATGTGATGATTACTTTAAACTTCACGCCGGCTTCCGTAAAGTTGCGCGGGCCAGACAGTCGCTCGACATTCACTTGTAGACTCTCCAAGTCTGCATCCCGATTGGGTCGAATCGAAAATCGGTCACTGAACTTCCCAGTGCGCTCAGACGCTCCCGAACGATATGCCGTTTATCAAACGGGCAGTAGAGTAAAAGGTGGCCACCTCCCCCAGCCCCGGTGATCTTGCCACCGATCGCCCCGGCTTTTCGCGCTTCGTCGTAGAGCTCGTCAATGCGGGGAGTGGAAATGCCCTTGGCCATCTTCTTCTTCTGTAACCAGTTTTCATGCAGCATGTCACCAAAGCGGTCGAGATCGCCCGCGAGCAATGCCTTTTTCATTTCAATCGCGATCGCCTTCACTTGATCCATCGCCGCGAGCGGTTCCGCTTCATGCTTTTTCGCGCTCTCTATCTGACTGTCGATGATCGGCTGGGATTCGCGGCTTCCCGTGAAACAGAGGATGAGATTGTATTCGAGTTCGTTAATTAAGAACTCGCTGATTCGCAGGGGTGTAACCACTACCTCTTCGCCATTGAACTCCATAAAATTGAAGCCGCCGAAGGCCGCGGCATACTGATCCTGACGACCGCCTTTGATTCCGACGTCGTTGCGTTCGATGTCGAAGGCCAAACCCGCCATGCCAGCAGAGGTGATTGGTAGGCCGAGCAACTCACGGAACAAACCAATCAAGGCGACAGTAAATGTCGAGGAGCTTCCGAGCCCGGAGCCCGGCGGCGCGTCGGCATGGACGAAGAGATCGAAACCCTCGGTGCGGAACTTGTCGAGTTCGAAGCGCTTCAGCACGCCTTTGACGAGATCCATCTGTCCGTCGAACTTGAAGTGTTCCTCCTGCGTCCAGTAAACGACCGTTCCATAATCGAACGAGCGAAAGCCGATCGAACGTTCCGACTTTGGTACCAATGTGCCATAAACATACCGCGAGATCGTGGCGTTGAGCACACAGCCGCCGCGCGTATCGGCGTAAGGTGAGACATCAGTACCGCCCCCACCGAAGCTTAGCCGCAGGGGCGCACGTGCGCGCACCAGTCTTATTTGCTTCAGGAAATTACGAGGCTGCGCAGTCATGATAAAGCGACGGAGCAAGTGGTCTCCCTTCCATATCTCCCGGAACAGGCAGGCCAAACAACTGCAAAATCATGGGGGCAATGTCGATTATACGAACACCCTCGATTCGGCGTCCACCTGGCAGATTACAGTTAGCTGGGCGGAAAAGGAAAATACCGTTTTCAGCATGATTGGCCCCGTCTGGTCCCGTGTCATTTTCGAAAGTGTGTATTTTCTCGCCGCCAACCGTGCCAACGGATCGCCAGTAGAGACCGCCAAAATAAACTATTAAGTCTGGTGCCACACCACGAATTTCTTTGTACAATTCCTCCGGTCGGAAAACTTGCGTGCCAATTGCGCGTCCGTTTTCATCGGGGATCGCTTTTAATCCGACGCTCAGTTCGTCGCGCACTTTTTCATAATCCGCTGGTGCGATGGTTCCGTTTGGCTCCCGCCCCGCGACGTTGAGAAAGACACGCGCGTAGTATCCGCCGTCTCCCCACGCCTTCGTTCTGGACCAATCAACTTTGACTTTAGAGAGCGGCGTTGCTCGGGCAGGCTCCATCCGCTTGGCGCCGTGATCGGAGACTACCAGCACGGCCGTCGCGTCATCGGCAAACGCGAGTAAGTCGCCGATTTGCCGGTCGATTTCTCGGTAGTAGTCACGAATCGCGTTCTCGAATTGGTTGCCCGGCACGTAAAAGCGATGAGCTGGATCCATATTGTCCCACAACGCATGATGGATACGGTCTACGCCCATCTCAACCATTATGAAATAATCCCAATTTTCTTTCGCCAGGAGATGCCGCGCGAGCTGGAAGCGTTTCCGGGTCATCTCATAAATGTCAGCTAAAATCTTCTCCTTGTTGCCGGATCGAAAATCACGCACGTCCAAAATGTATTCGCCAACTACCCGTTCGATCTCTTGTTTGAGTTCAGGCGGATGGGTGTACTCGCAGGTCGTGTCTGGAGTCAGGAAGTCGGTCACCATCAACCCATTCAAGCGGCGTGGCGGGTAGGTTCCCGGAACGCCTATCACGATGCAGCGTTTTCCGCTGCGCGAGAGGATATCCCAGAGCCGGTCTTCTTTGATCGCAAGCGAGTTGGCGATGGAATACCGATCATAGGAATAATCCGCACGGTTTCGAAACCCGTAAACTCCAAGCCGGCCAGGACTTTTCGAGGACATCATCACCGACCACGCCGGTACTGTAATGGGTGGATCGCACGAGCGAAGCGGTCCGTACAGCCCGCTCCGGCAGATCGACTTCAAGTTTGGCAAATCATTAAGCCAACGATCGAAGATCAACTCAGGCGCTGCGCAGTCCAGTCCAATCACCATGACTCGCCTCCGCGGTTTTTCCGGGCCGGTCCCTAAGGTCCGTTTGAGGACATCGCGCGAGGATTGATCTGAAAATATGTTTTCCAAAATTATGCTCTCTAGTGCGTCGCTGCCGTCGACGCGCAGATGTGCGTGTCGCCGACAAGAATCTCAAAACAATGCGCTTTTGATTCTCAATCCATGATTCAGCGAACTGCCACCTGCACTGACGGCGAATCCGCGGGCACTACAATTGCTATTTGCGTGGACTGTCCGAATCGACTCGTAGCCCAGATCTCAGCAAGGCGGACGAAAAAGTATGCAAATATGACAGGCCAGAGTACCAGCAGGGTGATGTCTCGGCCGAGGTTGAAAGTAAGACTGGCGCTAACCATGAACAACGCCATGCGCAACAGCGATTTTCTTTGCTCCCACCAGCGAACGAGCAGTCCAGCCCAAATCGCCATCAGGATGCCGGCGGCCACTGGGCCAAGGATTTGTCCAAAGTTCAAAACGCCGCCGCCGATCATTCCGGTGGCAACGGTCGTGCTCACACCCAGGTCCCCTTCGTCACTCTCGAAACCGCGCCACATTGCGTAGTCAATTCCGAGCAATGGCTTCGAGGGCCAGATCACGCGCGGGATGAAATTGAGCAGCTCATTCAAATATCTTGCGCCATACGCGGGAGACGCCTCACCGGAATCCAAGTAAGCGTTCACAAAGCACAGCTCCTCAATCATGTTCAGCCCGACTTGGGGCAAAGGTTCATCGACGAGCTCGTATGGATTTTTAGCAGCCAGCAAATCTCTGAAGCCAGTGTTGCGAAACGCCGTCACAAACCTGAAACCTTGATCCAAGCAGACGAACGCCACGGCCAGAACGGCGAGTCTTATAACCAGAGAACGCCGGCCATATAATAGATAGGTGATGATGAACGGCAGAATGGCCGCAAGGAAGGCGCTGCGCGCTCCTTGCAAAAAGAAATAGGGGAGAGTAATAGCGAACATCGCGACACCGATTCGGCGCCAGAAGGTGGTCCGTTGAAAAAATATCAAAACGCCGAGAGACGCTGTTACGGCGTTAAAGACATATGCTGCTGACGCGATAAGGAATCCAGTCGCCGAACTTTCCACTGCTCCACGCGCCCACATCGTCACGCCTGCGCGGGAATCCACCGGAAACATCGCGCCGATCACATCACCACCCATCCGGGCGATACCAATCGCAAAGAGTAGAAACCAAATGGTCCCGGCGGCAATTAAGATCCGTTCAGGGGTCAAGCGCTGCATGGCAGCAAGAACGCCAGTACTTGGTCGGCTCAGAACCCAACGCGCTGCCGCAGGCATGACAACGCGGAACCCGATCAAAAACAATAGTACCTGTCCATAACTTTGGCCTAACAAGAAGGGAGGAAGGTAACCATATTCTTCCGGATTAAGAAAAGGATCGACGAAATACCATGCGAAAACGGTTACGTAGATGACAATCTCGATACCAAAGCTGTCTCGCTTCAGCAGCCTCACGCAACTCTCCACCGTCAAGATCAGCAACGCGGCGGCAGCAAGATAGAATGTCAACTCATTCGTAACCATGGAGCAGAAACCGAGGCGCTAATTATAATGCATAAGAACTAAAATTTAAAAGCCTTATCGAATCGCTACAGCACCGTACCGGTCTTTGCAGCCGCTCAGCAAACGCCGGGGTTGTGAATTCGTCACGCAAAACCGCAGGGACTTCTGACTCTTGATCTCCGAAATCCGACTCGCAGACTTCGCTAATTGTTGGCGAAGCACTTTAGCGCCTCCACCAGCCGTTCGCCGTAACGCACCCAGATGTAATCGAGCGCCCGTTTGCGCGCCGCACGCGACAGGCGCTCGCGTTTTTGCCGATCTTCGACGAGTTCGGCAATCGCGTTTGCCACTGCTTCAGCATTCCGGGATGGCACGATCCGGCCCTCAATGCCATCGCGCACAATGGACCCCGCCTCTCGTGTCGTTACAACTGGAACTCCGCAGGCGAGCGCTTCATACGTTGCTTCCGCCGAGCCTTCTGCCAGCGACGGCAGCACAAATAGATCGGCGGACGCGAACTCGCGGGTCATTCCCGACCGAGGCACCCGGCCGAGAAACGTCAGGTAACGACACTGTCTCTGGTTCGCGACCGATTGCTCTACATGGCCAGCAACCCGGAACTCATAATGCAACCCGTGCTCGACAAGTTTTTCCGCCGCCATTGCGAGATAATGGATGCCCTTCCGCAACTCCGCTGTCCCTGCAAAGAGAATCCGGCCATGCACTGGTTCATCAGGTACAGAAAGCATTTCCGGATTTACGCCGTAAGGCACGATCGCCGCGTGTTCGATTGGGAATCCAAAGTTGCGGACCAGATCATCGCGCACCCATTCCGAAGGGCAGATCGCAAAATCTGCGTCCGCACGCGGCCCGCCCGAGGAGTCAAACCCGCGGCAGACGGCGGCGTAATCAGGTACGTTTTCTTCCCAGCCCGGGAACTCCTTTCTCTCCTCCGTAAGAATGCGCTCAGTGCTGAGCGCGAGATAAATCTCTGATATCACGATGAGCCCGCGCCGTTTTCCTTCTGCAAACAGTGGCCCGCATTCCCCCAGCATCGAGTACATATGAGTGGCATTGCCAAAGCCGCGCCGCGCCATCGCCCTGCCGAGCGCATCGGAAAAACGGACATCCTCGCGACACGCCGCAGCCGGATCGCGCGCGATGATTACTCGGCGAAATACATGGGGCAGCGTGATCGCGGGAAACGTCGTTGTCTTCGCTCGAATGTCGAAGGGCAAACGCCGCCCGACCAACCGACGCGCGGATTCGCCAACAAGTGGCAACACCCAGGCAGCGGAAAAAACGGCGCTAGGACCAATATTACCCGCGACGTCAGTATAGAAACGCTCAAGCATCCCTGCTTTTTGCAGAATAACCGGAACGGCATAACCGCGTCTCGCGCCGACCTGAGCAACGATAAATTTCATCAAAAAGCTCGTACGAAAGACGGCGGGCTGAAAGCCGAAAACGGGCGTCTGCGTGATTTCAAGACAAGCGAAGCCAACGTTTGTAAGACAATACGGAACCCCAGCCAACGCCTGCCACCACCAGCCAGGTTCCCGAATTACCCAGGACCAACCCCGTTTGCACGCGTAGCGAAACTGCGAGGAGACACGCCAAATCACGATGCCGATAGCAAATGGTAGAGGACATCGCAAAAGGGTGCTCCACAATTCGTTGCGAGCGTGGCGATGATGGTTCCGCATCTCGCTGCGCGCTTTGCCGGAATAGTGATGACGGATCGTGATAACGGGCGAAAAAAGCACGTCATACCCCGCCGCTACACATTGCAGGGCGTAGTCCGGCTCTTCATACATGTGGAAAAATAGCGGCTCAAACCCGGGCAACTGTAGATAAGTGGATCGGCGCAGCACCGCGCCGGAGTTAGCAAACGAGCGCGTCAAATGTTCCGCGCCGAATTCTGTCTGCGAAAGCGTTGCGGGATATTCATCGCTTCGCTGTGGAAAGTGAAGAACAGCCAGTTTTGGTTTTTCCTCAAAGAACCGACTGACCAGGGCGAAACAATCCAACTGTTCCGGGTAGCTGTCGTCATCCAAGGCAAACACAAGATCGGCGCTCGCCTGCTGCATCATAACATCCCGACAAGCAACAGACCCGCGCGCGCTTTTGTTTATGATCACCGTTGCATGCGGCACGTGCTTCCGGATGACGTTCATCGTGTCATCTGCACAACCGTCGGCTGTGATCAATACTTCAGCAGGCGGAGGATTGAGCGCGGCAATTCTCTCACAGGTGCGCTCTAATGCCTCAGCGCGATTGCGCGTTGTGATCATGATTGAGCTAGTCAATTGCCCGCTTCAATTTTGTTGGGCTGTTACCAACGACTCCTTTAAGGCGAACGTGTCTTGATCGCTCTCGATCCACCAGTACCCCCTGGTGTTCAACAACTGACGTGATGCCAGGCGTTCCGCCTTGCTCAGATGCAGCGACTCGAAGTTGAGCACCTCAGGCTCCACACCCGCATCAAAAAACCACTTCAGTATCTGATAATCCATGCCTTCCGTGTCCACCTGAAGGATATGGGGGCGCTCACCATGAAACATCTTCACCAGGGAACCGACGGAAACAGAATCTACTTCGATCTCGCGAACGTCCTTCGCATCGGAGCCAAATCGGCGGTGGTGTTGAGCTACAAGGCTCGCCGTCGGCGAGGCGTCCGAACCGGGCACGTAAAGTTTTACCACGCCATCGCGCTCTGCCACCGCAGCATTGATTAGAGAGACTCTTGGATTAGTTCCATAATGCGCTACCAAACGCTCGTACGGAATTTTTTGCGGTTCCACCAAGATCGCAGAAACGTTTTCGTTTTGAAGAATCTCCAAAAGTGGATCACAAGCGTGTCCGTCAAATGCCCCAATTTGGAGGACATGAATTGTCCCGTTTCGCCTTGCCCGTAAGAGAGCGAATCCCAAAACGAGAAGATTCCCGTGGACCTGTGGCCAGCGGTAGTCGCGCGCTAGTTTGTAGCCGCTCTTTCGAAGCAAGCATCCAAGTTGATACCGCAGGTTAATGAACATTTTGGTCTCTTAATTTGGCACTCACTATCTCATGGAGCTTTGCAAACACTTTTAGATCATCAGTATCGGCCAAAATTCCGGACTCAAGCCATGCATCGTTAATGGAGCGGAACTTCGTTTGGTCCTGATCCAGGGCAAATTCTATAGTGCGGCGCGACGAAAACCCGAACTCACCAGGATCGATCCATCTGGCACCAGAAAGAATCCCGTTTTTTACGGTGGCATGGGCATGATATATGGGGATGCATCCTGCTCGCACGGCGTTGACGAATTTTTCAGTAAAGTAGTTGGGTTCGGTGCAGTTCTCCAGACATACAGCAACCTTGTAGCTGGACAAAAGCCGGATGTTCTCTTCGCTGTAGACATCAGTGCTGGGAGACGCTTTCCCCGCATAGTTATCTGGCGGCCTTTGAATCCAGAGCTTCGGAAAATGGCGGAAGCTCGCCCAGGCGTCGGGCTTGCCGAATAGCTCGACGTGTCGATCTAATATCATCCTGTTCCGGAGCCGGAAGTGAGGCTTGAGGAACCAGAGGCGTCCACCGAAATTGTTGACAGTAGCAATTGCGGCTTGTTTCACCGAAGGCACTCGTGGCCGCGACAAACTACCGCTGTGTGTTGGATGCGGAACGCGATGAGTTGCGTCCGGATGCGCGTAATAAACCCGTTCCGACGCGTCGAGCTCTCGAACAAGCCGCCTCCCTACAGGGTGCGAGCGGAAATGGGGATGCCACGAAGGTTCCATCGTGAACCAGAGCTTCGGGCCGTCGAACCTGAGCAGTTCGTCGCTTGGATCGTACAACACAAGTAAAGCGTCGGCTTCCGCAAGGGGCACGCGCGGGGAATAAAGGATGCCGGCGAGTCGAAAATCTTCCCATGAATCGGTCTTGAACTGCTGCGAGACAATTCTACAACTGTATTCCGTCTTCGTGTTCAGGATCGCGCCCCCTCCATGTCGACGAGTTTGTTTTTACTCTCCATGGGGCTCCATTACCAACAATGTCAACCGCCCAACGGCAGCACGTCGGGCTTGACCCACATTACGTCGGTAAACGCCGCTCGCCCCAACTCATCTTTCGTACACGGATAGATGTCGAACAAGGTGAAACCCAGCTCCTCCACCATCGTTTGATTCAGTTCGCACAAGCTGGTCTGATTTTCATATTGAGGGAGGATACAAATCTCCGTATAAAACGCCGCCACCCGCTGCGCGAAAGTCTTCTTTCCGCCCGCCACCAGAAGGCTCTCGGCGCCTTGGATGTCAGCTTTGATCAGCAGCAGCCCATTGGGCTCGAACTCGTCTGCCCAATCGTCGAGGGTCATCGCTTGCACCTGCACCTGAGACAGATGCCGCTGCACCGGATCGTATGGCGATTGGCCGGAAGAAAGATTGTCCAGCAGAGAATTAGTCTGCTCGCCGACGTTCAGATGAAAGCCGACGATCCCGGTCGTGTCACCAAGTGCTATTTCATGCACCTGGACGTTTGGCCGTCTCTTCATTCTGCGGCGCAGCACCGCAGCGCTGTCCGGTGTAGGCTCGAAGGCATGAATCTTTGCTCCCGGCACGTAATCCGACAGCTTATCCACGGTGTAGCCATGATGCGCGCCGATATCCAGAATCGCCGCAGGCTTAATTTTTCGATAGATCTGGCCCATGGAAAAGTAACCATCGGGCATATTGACGAGGTTCTTGACACGGCGGACGATATGCCGCTGAATGCGGCTGGAGATGCGATTGCGGGACAGAATGTGGTGGAGCAGGCGAAGCATCGCGGCGGATTATATTAATGTCCCATCCGAGAGCGTCAAAGTGATGTGAGGGGAGGCTTCGCGGCTGGCCTAGTGGATAAAGGAATGGCTCTTTTCAACCCGCTCGATCACCCAATTTGTTTCTCCCGCCCTCTACGAGTGGCTTCTACAGCGAGTGCGCGCTTCTGGATGGAGCACATTACTTTTGGGATGTTTCTTGTGGATGTGCTGCGGCCCAGAGTGCTCGTGGAATTGGGTACCTTCTCGGGCGTGTCTTTCTGCGCCTTCTGCCAAGCAGTGAAGGAACTGGGTGCCGGCACACGCTGCTACGCGGTTGATACCTGGAAGGGCGACCCACACAACGGCTACTACGGCCCTGAGGTATTAAGCGATCTCAAGAGCCACCACGACCCTCTTTATGGCGGTTTTTCCCGGCTCATCCAGTCGACCTTCGATGAGGCAGTGTCTCACTTCGCGGATGGCTCTATCGATTTGTTGCATATCGACGGCTTCCACGTCTATGAGGCGGTCAGGCACGATTTCGAAACCTGGCTGCCGAAGGTGAGCGACCGGGGCGTGGTACTCTTCCACGACATTAACGTCCACGAAATCGATTTCGGCGTGTGGAAATTGTGGGAAGAACTCAAGCAGCGTTATCCTCATTTCGAGGCCATGTGGGGTCAGGGCCTCGGCGTTCTCGCTGTGGGTAAGCAACAACCTGATCTGCTAAGATCCTTGTGCAACTCCTCTGACGGCGAGCTAACGGCAGTGCGCGACTTCTTCCGCCAACTGGGGCTGCGGCTGGAGCTGGCCCGCGAACGTGACGAGTTGACTGTCAGACTCCAGGAACGGTCGGATGTCATTGGCAGCTTCAAACAGAGCGTGCCTATGCGCTTTTTCTATGTCTGGACGCGTGAAGGCTTAGGAGGTGTCGCGCGTCGTGCCATTGGCAAGTTATCAGCTATCAGACGTCAGCTATCCTTTGGCAGACATCGCCGCAGTGGACGTGCTAACAGACGAATGAACGTTCGACCGATAGCGTTTTACCTCCCGCAATTCCATCCTATCCCCGAAAACGATAGTTGGTGGGGCGAAGGATTCACCGAGTGGACCAACGTATCCAGATCCACACCCCTCTTCTCAGGGCATTACCAGCCACACGTCCCTGCCGAGCTTGGTTTCTATGACTTACGCCTGGCCGAAATGCGACAGGCCCAGGCAGACCTGGCACGGGAGTATGGCATCTATGGCTTTTGTTACTACAGCTACTGGTTTAACGGCAAGCGCCTTCTGAGTCGTCCTTTCGATGAAGTGCTGGCCTCTGGAAAACCCGATTTCCCTTTCTGTCTCTGCTGGGCGAACGAGAATTGGACGCGGGTCTGGAATGGATTGGAAAAGGGTATCCTTATCGAGCAAAGCTACTCTGAAGAGGACGACAGACAACACATACGCTGGCTCGCCAATGCTTTTCGAGACAAGAGATATATCAAGGTGGGCGACAGACCGCTGTTCCTCGTTTATCGGGCCAGTAGCATCCCTGACCCTGTGAAGACTACCTCTATCTGGCGGGACGAAGCCCGTAAGCTGGGCTTTAAGGAACTATACTTGTGCCGCGTGGAGAGCTTCGCCCAGGAACGCGAACCCCCGGCCTGCCTTGGCTTCGATGCGTCGGTGGAGTTTCAACCCGACTGGTCATCCCTCCCAACATTAACTAAGCCATTGCGCCGGGGCAGAGTGTGGCAGCGCCTAATCCGGTCGGGTCTTTTGAGCAAGGCTTACCAGCAGAACGATGTTTACAGCTATAAGCACGTGGCAAATCTGATGCGTCACAGAGACGAGCCGCCTTATAAGAGGTTTCCCTGTGTCACCCCAGGCTGGGACAATACTCCACGACGCAAGCACGGAGCTATCGTCCTACGGGGATCCACTCCGAAGCTTTACCAACGCTGGTTGGAGGCGACTCTTGCGAGGTTCGAGCCATACGGCCCTGGCGAGGACCTGGTGTTCATCAACGCGTGGAATGAGTGGGGAGAAGGAAATCATCTTGAACCTGATAAGCGATGGGGCCGGGCATATTTGGAAGCCACTCGCAGGGCGCTATGTGGCAAGTGAGACAAAGAGACGGATTCACCAAGATATTAGGGTTCTCGCGCTTTAAGTTTTACATTTCAAGATAACATAGGGATTACAAAGCATGGAGAAACTGGAAGATTCACGGCACCTCTACTTGGATTTGATGAAGCGCTGCCTTGTGAACATGATTTATCCACAGGCAGAGGAAGTGCCGTTGCCTGCTACCGCAACCGGTTTCCGCGATAGATTGGCTCGTGTGCTGCTGAAAGATGAAGGAGGATCAGGGCGAATCTCAGCCACCCAATCGGGCGATCATTTAGGACGAATGGAGGGCCGCATCTGGCCTGTTGTTGCGCACACAATGATCGGTCTGAAGCGCCTCGATAACCTGGAATTCTGTGTCGAGCAGGTAATCGCCAAAGAAGTCTCTGGAGACCTCATCGAGACAGGGGTATGGCGCGGAGGAACTACCATCTTCATGCGCGCTGTGCTCAAGGCCTATGGCGTGACCGACCGCCGCGTATGGGTCGCTGACTCATTCGAGGGTCTGCCTCCACCTGACACAGCTAAATACCCGCGTGACGCGGACAGCGACTTGCACAAAGCGAGAGAGCTTGCCGTTTCACTTGAAGAGGTGAAGACCAACTTCGACAGATACGGTTTGCTGGACGACCAGGTGCGTTTTCTCAAGGGCTGGTTCCGCGATACTCTGCCCATTGCACCGGTAGAGCGCCTGGCAGTGCTGCGATTGGACGGCGACATGTACGGATCGACCATGGACACGTTGGTCAATCTCTACCCGAAACTGTCAAAGGGAGGCTACGTCATCGTTGATGACTACGGCGCCATCCCAGCCTGCCGCCAGGCAGTTAATGACTACCGTTCGGCCAATGGAATCAGTGAAGAGATATGCGAGATAGACTGGACCGGCATTTTCTGGCAGAAGGGGAATTAGCTATCAATATCGCGAGCGCAGATTACTCGCTTGGTCCGCGTTGTGATCATTTGCGAACCCTCATGCAATCATGGCTTCGCTAAACAAAAAAAGTCCGTTTCCATTTCCTCCACTTTATAGCCGGCAAGCTCCATCATGATTTTCGAAGCCTGGCGATCCTGGGCGGTTAAATGCTTCTGTTCAAAGAGCACGACACGCGGGCGAAGAGTGCTGAAATCGAATTGGCGTAGAATGACGTAGTCAAATCCTTCACAATCGATGTGCAAGAGATCAACCTTTTGGACATTATTGCGCGACAGTAACGCATCCACGGTTAAGCACTCCACCGAAGCCTCCTTCACGGCCGAATGCATCTCAGGACTAAGATGTTTGATTACGTGAAGCTTGTCCAAGCTGGCAACGCTTCGCAGCCAATCCGAATTGGCAATTTCGATCCCGTTTAAAGCGTTTTCGTCCACGTAATACATGTTTGCCGTACCCGAAGACGCAGCTACTGCAGCCTGCTCGATCGCAAAACGGCCGCACTTTCCAAAATTTGCCCTAAGCATTGCGGCGTACATCGGAATGGGCTCGACCAAAAGTCCATGATATCGTGCATCAGCAACCAGGAGCGTAGCAAGCGGGTCATTTGTTATGCCGTCATTGGCGCCAATTTTCAGCACAAATATGTCTTCATAGTCTTTGAAGGCAGCTTCCGTTTGGAACCGGATGCCCGGGCGAAAGACACAGTACGTCCTTCTGGCAATCTTGTGAAAACGAGGAAATCGTTCGGTAACTTTGGATATTCTCAGAATAAGCGCAGCGAAATCCACGATAACTCCTATTGCGCCATTTGATCAAAGTAACGCGAGAAGCGGCCTTTCGCTTTGCGCAGGAGAACTCGTGCCTCCTCATTCATAACAGCCAGCCAAGCTCCCAGATTAGAGCGCTGACGACGATGATGCTCCAGGCGAGCGATCGTAAAAGGGCGCGACAAAGCTTTCGGGTCAGAGAGAAGAGGCTTGCGTCCGCAGAAATGAGCCACGCGCGGGCGGCGAATTTTTGTCGGGAAATGCCAGCCTGCGCCGAGACAGTCGCGCATTAGCTCTCCCTTTCCGTGATGACTCCAGATATGCTGCAAGTCGGAAATACCAAACGTGATTTCTCCACGTTGTGACATTGCGTGGACGAAATAATTTAGAAGCGGCTGCTCAGAAAAGTCACCAAACAGTCCCGGTGTCTCCTTCCCCCACAACTCCGCTGCCAGCCACTTTTCGAACGGGATAACATTCCGTTTGCAAGCAAAAGCGCCGGACGAAAAATACGCGTTCCCACGCCACTCAAACTCAGCATCAAAGCGCCTGAGTTTTTGCGGATCAAAATAAAAGTGCGCCAGCCAACCTGGGATCTCCAGGGCATCTGGCGGGATGGAAATCTCACTCCAGAAAATCTGAAAATCGACGTCACTGCGGACTTGTGAAGTAAAATCTCCCCAGACAATCGCGTCCGAATCCAGCCACACGTAATATTCAAACGGGCCTTCCCACATCGCGGCGAGCTTGGCGCGACCGTTCCCGCCCAGGAGATTCCGCATCTCTTTAGAAGGCAGTTCCGAAACACGTAACACGATTAAATCGTATTCCTTTTGTAAATCAACAACGCTAAAGTGGCCATCCACAACGAGGCACACGGGAACATCGGGACAGTAATGCTTCATGCTTGCCAGCGTGCCCTGAACCATGAACTTGTCTCCCGCATGGCAGCCAGTCACAAAACCAAACGGCGCTTGCACCTTCACAATACAAGAGCTGATTCTTTCGGCTCTGCATTCCCACGAGACAAAACGCACTCTCGATAGATTGCTTCGAATCTAGCTGAGAAAGAACTCAGGTGGTTACGAACGCGCACTATCTCACGACCAGTTGCCCCTAGCATCTCGCGCAGTTGCGGCGAATTTCGCAATTTCATGATCGCCTCGATCAGTGCCGCTCCATCCTGGGGCGCACATAGCATGGCTCCCTGTCCCTCAGGCGCAGCTTCTGGAATTCCACCCACTCGAAAGGCTACCACCGGTGTTCCGCAAGCCATCGCTTCAACCAAGGTTAACCCGTACGTTTCCATGAGTGACGCACTGACGAAAACGTCCGCCACGCCGAAAAATCTCGCGCGCTCCCGACGATCGGCAAGGTTGCCCACCAACCGGACATCGAAGCCATCTGGGACTGGCACGCTGCCCTCACCCGCCAGCACGACTGTCACACCTTTGAGATTCGGTAACTGCGAGAGCTGTTTCAGCAGCCATGGAATGTTCTTATTCGTGTCCGTTAACGACGCAGCGCCGACAGCGATGACAAAAGCATCCGGCGGGATGGAATGCGCTGCCCGGCACTCCGCCATGTCCTGTGGTCCAAAAAAGGTCATGTCGATTCCAGGAGTAATTACCCGTGCGCCGCCGCAGACCCTGACAATCGGACTTTGCTGAGCCAGGTTCGCCAACCACTGGCTGTTCGCAACGAACCGGACTTGGCGACTTCGATATGCCCGCAACTTCCGCCGCTGCTCGTCCTTAGCAAGCAGGCGATTCAAAGGCGTTTTCAAGATCGGGCAGGGCGCGCAGATGTCACTGTAGAGATCGCAGCCGCGATAAAGAAAGCAGCCGCCAGTAACATGCCACATGTCATGCAGACTTATAACAACGCCTGTAGATATTGGCAGGCTTTCCAACCATCCTGGAACATCAAACCAGTCCGCTACGGTATGCAGATGTATAACATCGACGTCTACCAATTCTTCAGGACCAGGCGGTAACAGCAGTCGACGGGTCCCGTGCCACGGCTCGCGAGATAACGACACTGATGCCCGGCGAATCAACCGATTCAGAAAAAATCTGGCGCCTTTAGCCGACGCATTTTTGCAAATCACACGGCTGTCAATTCCTCGCTCTGCTAATGCGATGGAAAGAAGCGCCGCATACTCGTAACTGCCGCCGGAAGGATCAGTGTTGAGATGCAGTACTCTCATGTTGCGGACCTACAAGCGGACAATTTGAACCTCATACCTTGAATTTCCCGAGCGCGCCTGTGATGAAGCCGACGCCGACGCGGCGCATTGAGAATATAATAAAACCAATACCACGCCGCTTTCCGATATCCCGCACATTTTTCTTTTTGTCCCGCGATTTTGTAGAACAACGATAACACCGGAAAAGCAAGCGCCCGAACAGGTGCAAGCACATTGCGAAAGAATTGTTGGCGCCGCGATTGTTTGAAAGCCGCTATTTGCCGATTCACAGGCGCACCCGCATCCGCGGCAAATCGTTCAAACAATACCTGGGCCGGGCCCGGCATTCCACCAAGCCACGGTACCGAACGCGTGTAGTGAAGCACGCAGTCTAAATCGTTGTCGTCCTGCTCATCAAAGCGCCACGCGGCTCGATTCCAATGCTCGGGCAACTCTGCGATTCGGCCGTGAAGAAGAAAATTAATCGCCGACTGATCCCAAAAGCGATAGTGTCCCTTCCAGTCCCTGAAAAATTCGAGGGACCGCTTGGTGAAATTCTGTTTCCTTAGTTCGTCCAGGTTTAAGAGCACTACGCCCGCGTTAAAGTAGTGCCCATCGGCTGGCAGACCCATGGCGGCTGCGATCGCACGCGAATCGTCCTCAAGCGTCGGCGTCTCGGAGTCGGGAACTGCGGCGAGAACTTTGCCGGGAGGCAATTCAAGATCAAAAAGCTTGGCGAGATCGCGGAACACCAGCACATCGCAGTCAAGGTAAATCAAACGCGGCACATTCAAAACCTGTGGCAGCAATGTGCGGCAATAAGTCATGTGCGACTTCCCGGGGCCGAGTGTCGCCTTGCTAAAAACCGATGGATCGACCGTTACAACCTCCAGCCGGCATTCGCCAAACTTTTCAATCAATCGCGAGAGAGCGCTCCTTGATTCTGGGGAAAGACCGCCATCGAGCACCTTGAAGTCCACTTCTCTCGTTGAGTCCAAGTGGCTTAGTGCGCTCACCACCGCGCAACAGAGTCCGGGAAAATAAGGTTCGTTACTGGCTAAAGCAATGACAACTGGTTCCATCAAATTCGCGTTTAAGATGAGCCGCCAATATGAGGTTGAAGCCGACTGTGTTCGAAGTGACGCGACAGCGGTATTGCACGTCGAGTCTTTACACCACGTCGAACGACTCTGTTACAAACGTGTTCTTCACACACGCTGCATTCCCTTTGTTGCCGCTAAGCGAAAGTTGTCGAGCCATAGCTCAACCAGCTCGAGTTCCGCGGATGGAAAAATTCCTGCAGCTATTAAGACCTCATAGCAGCGGTGGAGATTGTCGCCAATTTGCGCTTCACCGCTTTCCAGTTGTAGCCGCGAAAGGACATTGGCAATTTCTTTGTTTCGCGTGTAGCCCGGCACTTCGTCTGCAAAATCTCGGTCAAGATCGTGCTGGTTGCGATCCTGAAATACTTCGGGCGCATGGAATGTAATTCCGTATCCGAGCTCCCAAAGGCACCGCTGGGCGATAAAACTTTTCCAGATGTCGCACGTCCGAAACGAGCAGTAACTTGGAAGATATAACAATGGATATGCCAGGCGCCACCACCACGTGCTCTGGGTGTTGAACGAGCACCAGTTTCCAGCCTCCAGCACCACCGGTACGCCATCGCTGAACGCGAAATTGCGATCTAAGATCAGTCGCCACACCGCATCCACATCTGGCGAACCGTTGGCAAGTCCCTGTTGGATCGGACTACGAGTCGCGCCGACCATTTTCGTTTCAGGCGCCTCCGAGCGAACTTCGGACAACGGAAAGCCGCGCGGCCAAATCAGCTCTTTACTGAAGTATCGGTATGCATTCACCCATCGTGCACTTGTCGGACCGACAGAGCGAACAGCGGCCACGGACTCGGAACGAAGCTGCCATGAATCAAGCGGGGCGTTGTCGTCGTCAGTTTCATAAAGGAAATCTGCCCCGGCAGCAATCGCGTGAAGATACGCAACATTTTTGCGACTGTAAGAGCCAACCGGCAATTTCCTGGCTAAGTCAAACTGGCTCGCCTGCTGGTCCGCCAGTGTTAAAAAATCAATTCGACAGCCTTCAGCGAAATACTGGCTTCGGAAATGCGCCGGGCCTGGTTTATCACCGGCTACGACGAGTAAGCCGCCACATTCCGTCAGCTTCCTAACAAGCCTAACAACTTCGCGTGTCGGTTCCTGAATTGTGGTGATTACAGCGGCAAACATTTCGCAACACTAGTGTTGTGCAACCGGTATGGCTTGCCAATCGCCGCAAGGAGTTTGGGCGAATTTCAAGAAGCGAGCGAAGCGCCTGTATCCTTTGCGATACTGGCCGAGCGAGCGACGCAGAAATTCGCTCAAAGAACTGCGGCCCGCAGGGTTGAGTTGAAAATGGCCTGGCGCCTGCGTTGCATCTCGGTCGCAGGTCGCAAAGGACATGCTCCCTCGCCGCGCCTTGGCGGCGAGCCATTTTGAACTCAACGATTGGCAAGTCATACCGGTCACACAACACTAAATAACCGAATTTAACGCTTCCATGAATTGCTGTTGCAAACCGACTGGCGAAAATTCTGTCTCATACGCGCGTCGCATTCGCGCACCGAGTTCCTGTTGCAAAGCTCTATCTCTTTTTAAATCCGCAAGCGCAGCCAGCAACATGCGCGCATCGGGGTCGGTTACGCAGAGGGCAGCCTCACTTTTTCTTGCCCACTGCACCACGGCAGATGATTCCGGCGCCCAGATAACAACGGGCCGGCTGGCTCGCGAGTAATCGACAAGCTTCGTTGCGAAACATGTCTCCGTACGTCGCCGCTGTGCTGCGTCAAAAAACATTACGACCAAGTAGGCGTCGAACGAACCCAGCCAGTGGTCAAAGCCTGATCCGGGTTCGAAATTATGCAGTAGATGACGATCTCTCATTTCATGCATCAGCGCTTGCGGCCATCGCGGGCGTCCTCGGAATTCGATCCGAATGTCCGTCTGTTTTACCGCTAACTGAGCCAGCTCAGCCAGCATATCACTGTAATCAAACATGTTGCCAGTGTACCCAACCCGAAACTCGCGAGCCGCACCGTTACAATTTGATGACCTGATTGGCTCTGCATCTGGAATGGGCAATATAACGCGTGCGTTACGATGCGGGCCCAATGCGTTGAGCATTCCTTCACTAATGCCCAGGCTCAGATCCGCAGATCGATAAAGCTCGAGAAAACGCCGCTCCAGTTGCTTGCGTAGTAGGGTATGAACCCAGGCAATGTCGGGCCACCAGTCGTCGAATCTCACAACCAGTGGCAATCCGTGGCGCTTCGCATAGCGTTGCGCTACCCAGCAGCCGCTGCCGTATGCGAGCGTTAAAACAACTGTCCGCGCCCGGGCAGGCGGTGCGGCCAGGTGCTTTTCTAACGGCAATGTAGTGTGCATCAGGTAATCGACGTCACCTGCCCATCGTCGTGCCGGCGTTCGCATGAGCCGTGGGATAATCTTGGAGTAAAAAGGGCCGTGGACAATCTCGTGATGCTCAGCCGGCAGAATCTGCAGTCGAATGCCGCGCCGGTTGACCAGATGTCGATGCAGTGTCACCGCAGCAGCCGTACTTTTCTCGGGCCGGACCGAGGAAATGGCAATCACGTTAATGTCGTCCATCGACCAAGTCGGTTATTTTCCGGACGAAGATATCCTGCAAGCGATCGGGATTGAACACGGTTTGATGCAGTTGCAACGCCTCATTTGAGAGCTTTTCACTTAGCGCTGAATCTGCGGCAATTTGCCGGCAAAGGGAAACTACTGCGTCGGCGTCACTGCTGGAGACGACAGATGCTCCGCCATGCTTTCGAGCGACACGGACTGGCGTGCAGTACTCTGGCCCCCATAGGATCACAGGTTTTCCAAATGCGACGTAGTCCAGAAATTTTGTGGTGAAGCTCGTGCGCATGAACAGTTCATGTTCCTTCTCGAAGCTCATCACAACCAGTAGCGCGTCGGCGCTGGCTAGCACTTCCGCGGCTTCTTCTGGTGGCTTGAAGCCGAGATAGGCGCCGCTTGCCTGCGCGCGCTCGAGAGTTTGCCTGGGCCAGTCTGCACTCGGTCCGATCACGATGATTTCCAAGTCGTTCGTCGCTTCGATTTTTTCAATGAGCGAGCAGAGCATCCGGCCATAGAAATTTTTCACTGCACCAACATAGACCAGCCGAAATTTCCCATTGGGTCGCGGCCACGTGTTTTCCACAGGCACGCGATATTTTCCCGGCATGGGATAAATGACATGGCTGTTCGGATGCGAGCCTAGCATCTCCTGCATGCCATCGCTGGTGCAAAAAGCGAGATCACATGCCGCATAAAGCTCTCGGTACCGGCGGCTCAAGATTCCTCGCGTCCATTTGTGACCGTAGTGGCCTTTCGTCACGGGAAACCAGTCGAGGAAAAGCCCGGCCAGCGGCAACCCATGCCGTTGCGCGGTTTTTCGAGCGATCTCACTCAAACCGCATTCTGCCAGAGTAAGGATTACGTCCGGTTCGAATTGTTGTACCGCGTCTTCCAACGCTTCGTTGGCTGTCAGCGGCCAGATGAAATTTTCGTAGTCTGTGGTCCACGCAGCCGACCGTGGACCGAATCGGCTCTTTCGCAATCGATGAATCAGGTACGGCAGCCGTAGAGGAGTATGGACCAGAAGGCCGTCCTCAAAATCAGCGTTACTGGCCACGTGCAGTTTGAATGGATTTCCCTCCACTAGATGCCGGTGCATGACGATGCGCACGCCACAATCGTTCTTTGGCGGAACAATGCTTACGAGAAGCAGCCTCAGCTTTTCCATTTAGTGTTGTGTAACTGGTATGGCTTGCCAATCGCCGCAAGGAGTTTGGGCGAATTTCAAGAAGCAAGCGAAGCGCCTGTATCCGCTGCGATACCGACCGAGCGAGCGACGCAGAAATTCGCCCAAAGAAACGCGGCCCGAAGGGTTGAATTGAAAATGGCCTGGCGCCTGCGTTGCATCTCGGTCGCAGGTCGCAGAAGACATGCTCCCTCGCCGCGCCTTGGCGGCGGGCCATTTTGAACTCAACGATTGGCAAGCCATATCGGTTACACAACACTAGCGAGTACGCCGAAACCAGAAGCTGCCAGCCGACACGCCGGGCTTGTACGAAGGAAATGCGTTCATGAGCAACTCCGGGTATTTGATCTGCATCCACTGACCGGCCCAGAGCACTTCAAATGTCGTATTGAAGCTTAGGAAGGCCTGCAAGAGGTACTGCTCATTCCAGAAACGATGCCAATCCAACACCCACTGTTTCGGATATTCCAGGGGAATAAAGATGTCGTGCACGTGCACAACGACGCCCGGCTGGATGTGCGGCAAAACCTCCAGAAACAAAAATTGCATGTCGCTGCCGATTTTACACACATGCGAGGAATCGATGAACAGAATGTCGTTTTCGCGGAGCGATTCAAACTCACTAAGCGAAACGTCTTGGACAGGTACCCGTCGCAGCTCAACGCCTGATGGAAGCTTGCGTTCCAGTTCCGCAGACCCGAACGGGTCAATGGCAACGAAACGGCACGGACATCCATCCATGCCGTTGCGACGTAACGCATCGGCCGCAAGGAGTGTCGAGAAACCGGACCCGATTTCGTACATGCGCCGCGGTTTCAAGAGACGGATTATCCCAAAGAGCATTTCCGCGTCCACCGCCTCGAAAGCAACGTTTCCCAGGTAAAACTGAAACTCTGCCGTCGAAGCGCCTTTCGGGATGACTATGTACTCGCCCTTAAATTTTGTAACGATCTCTGAGAGCAGTTGCTTTTGCGCCTCTTCGCGCATATCCATGCCCGGCAAATCGCTAACGCGGTCCCAAAGCGAAGGGGCCAAAACGCGCGTATCAGGAATTGGCTGGTAGTTGTCAGACGGCAAAACATGAAAACCATGACCTTGCCACAGCTCAAAGTATTTTGGATCTGGCGCCAGTCTCCGTAGCAGTGGTGCTATCACACGCGCTGTAACATCGCGTGCAAACTGCTTCGCTTTACTCAGCACAGCCATACTTGTTATAAGGCCACCGAAAAAGAATGAAAGCGTAATCTAAGTGCGTCACGGTAAAGCACGTGCCGCATCCAGTGGACGTAGTGCCGCGAGTAATAGCCCTCATCGCTCATGTTGCGGGAGCGAAATTTAAATACGTCATCAAACTCAACGAGACTTAGTTTCTTCGGGAATAGGTCGCCGCCGATTTTCACGGCGCTCGCAATGATGGTTTGCTCGCATGAGCTGTCCTGAGGAAAAGGCAACGCTTCCTGCGCCATGCTGCGCAGGACATCGGGCGGCATAAGCTCGCCATGCAAAGCCACGATCCCGCTATTTACAAAAGGCGGCTCCAACACCTGCGCGCAATGCCGCAGCGCCATCTCCCGCCGCTGATGGCAGTTGCCCTCATGCAAACCGCGAGGTTTCGTCCACGATGCAGGTTCGCCTAAAAGCAGCAGCGGATCTCCGAACCAAAGAATGTCGGCATCCACGAATAGCACCGGCTGTTTCCTCGCCTCAACCACAATCGCGGCGACTTTAAGACCGTAGGGGCTTTCGCGGGCGTAGTCGGCCAACTCCGGAAGATCAGCAGCCGAAGCAGCCTCGCAGATTTGTTGTCGCGTCAAGACAGTGATAGGCGCAGGCCACCAGCCAAAGACATCTGCGAACTCACTCGCCGTCCAAGTGCCGTCCGATACGGCGGTAATTTCCGGCAAGAAAGTCCATGAACGGAGCAGCGAAAACAAGCTTTCCCTCCACATCAGCCAGTGCGCGCGATCACACATGGTGAGATAGCGGAAGTTCGCGATTGGTTTGGCTGGCTGCGGAGGAATCGACCAGCGCGAAAGGATATTGTGCGCAATCTCGCCCAAGCGCACCGAGACATTCATCCCGCTGAATGGTCGCAGAAGACCAAGCGCGAATTTTCGCGCGAGCGCTTTTCGCTGCGCACTCGTGCTCTTAGATTTAGAAACCCTGCTATACATAGGAGCATTGTCATGTTGAGCGAAGCGAAACATCTCTGTCTATTGCGCTGTGCTGGATCGGTCGGGAATCATCAGAGATTCTTCGCTTCGCTCAGAACGACATTTATGAGATAGGACCTAGGCAGGTCGAATTCGTCTGCGAAATTCGCGCATCCCAGCTATGGCACGTTCACCCAGTGCGCGGTGAAGACGCACCTTCGCTTCTAACCGCAGCCGACGAAAACGATGCTCGCCCCGATTCCATAAGTCTTTAGCAGCGTGCAACTGGCTTGTGCACGCAGCAACATCATTATTCGAGAAAAAGTACTGAGCCAGCGCCAGTGCGATGCCCGCCCAATAGCGACGGCCCTGCTCTTCCAATTGTGTTCTGGAACTCGCGGGCAAGTAATCTTTCCAGATTTCGATCGCGCGCGCCATGTCTTGCATGTTTGCGCCGGTCCGCTCGTCCAACACAGATTGATTGTCACCATGCCGCCGGAAGACGGCTAAAATTTGCGGTTCGTAAAAGACTGGGACATTTGCGGCAATCCTGATCCACATCTCGATATCGAGCACGGAGATCAAATCCGTTCTGAAACCGCCCAGTCGCTCGTAAGTCGCCCGCTTAACCACCACCGCGGGACATTGAACGCGACAGTCCGTGGCCACGCGTTCCAACCAGCTATCCAACACGCCTGCGGTCGAGCTTTCGAGTGGCCCAAACTCCTTCCAGTGGCCATTCGCATCACTAATTGCAAATCGGCAAAAGGCCATGCCCACATTCGGATTGCAGCTAATGCCGTGATAAAGATGATCATAAAAACCGGGCAATACAACGTCGTCCTGGTGCAGGATGTGCACCCATTTTCCACGGGCCCGTTCGATGCACCGGTTCCAAATGCCCGCCAAACCATTGTTCACAGGCTCGTGATGCATGGCCACCCGATCACCAGCAACCCGGCGAACCAGCTCCACAAGCGCACCATCGGGCGAACAATCGTCCACCATTTCGATCTGCATCTGTGCTGGCCCGGGATCTTGTTGCAGGACGCTCTTTAATGTCTCCTCCAGATAATCGGGTCGCGCTTTGTAGGTGGGAATCATGACGGACCAGAAGGGTTGGGTCGCGTCGGGAAGCAACGGATGAATTACTTGAATCTTCTCAGTGAGAACGGCGCCATAGTTTTCGCAAGAGTCGCGGTGGAGCAAGCAATGCGCGCCCTAAACGATAAGAATACGAAGTTTCGACTATTCGAAGTTGCCCTCTTAGACGCTGCACTTCTTCATCTGTCTCGCGGACCCATTTGTAAAAGGCCATTTCGGGATGACTGAAAATGTAGTCTATTAATTTTGCGAGACGCGGACTGGCCTCCACCAGATTCAAGTCCTCTCTGGCCACGCGACCATCAAACCCGATCGTCCTCGCGATTAGAGAATCCGCTCGCACACGGTACTCGAATCCAATCTCAGGAAGATGGAAAAAGCTACCACCGTGGCAGGCTACCCGTAGCCAAAAATCCCAATCCTCCAATCCCATCCATGGCATTTGCTCATCATAACCGCCGACCTGCTCCCAGAGCGCCTTACGATAAAGCGCACAGGCGTCGATGAAGTTCTTTCGAATCAATGACAACAGATCAAATTCCTGCACGTGCCATCGGCCAGTCTTTTCGCCGAAGTACTCGGCGTCCGCGTAAATGACTCCGATACCTGGATTGTCCTTTAGTAGCTTCACCCCTTCTTTTAAGTAAACGTCTCGAAGACGATTGTCGTTATCCAAAGGCAAAATGAATTCGCCGTTAGCTAATCGGATCCCAGTGTTCCGGGCCGCGCTCACACGCAGATTGGGTTGAGACACAACCTTGTAGCCCGCGTCTGTGACTTCCTTAAGAATCCGAATGGTTTCGGCGTCGGACGAGCCGTCATCGACAATGATCACTTCGAGGAGGTTTTCGTTGCGGACCTCTTCCACGCTGGCAAGCGCTTCGCGCAGCATCACCCCATGATTGTGGCACGGGATAACGATTGACACTTTACCTTCGCCAATCGGGGTCGTCGTCATTTGCGCGCCTGGCTGTAGCCACGCCCCTGTGGGGCGTTTGGCATCGAGTCCATCCGGCGAGGACGGCGCACAGCACCATGGCTACAGAGCGCCGGGACATTTATGAAATGACTTTTAGTCACTACGCGGCATTAACGGAGGAATGGAAGCATCTTCTCAATGAAAAAAACGCCACAGTTTCTGCAACAATCGCGCCGGGGCAAGTAATGCGTGCCCTAAACGATAGCTGCGAAGGCGTTTTATGTCTCGCACTAAATCTTCCGTGCTTCGGATTCGCGTCCGCAAAATTTGGGCCTGTTCGTCCATTTCACGAATCAACCTGTAACAAGCCATTTCGGGCTTGCCAAAAATATAGTTGAAGAGATCCAAACGATGTTCATTAGCCTGGAGACTTAAAGAATCGTTTCGCACCCGCTGATCGAATCCAACCTTGGCAAGGTGAACAAAGGTGCCCTGATGATAAGCCACCCGTAGCCAAAAATCCCAGTCCTCCCA
>QHRD01000012.1:34713-38205 GCA_003220005.1 Verrucomicrobiota bacterium
GCCACGGGCCAGTTCTGTCGCCGAAATATTCAGCATCAGCGTAAACTACTCCTAAACAAATGTTGTTTTTCAGTAGGGACACTCCCTCATTTAAGTAAGCATCTCGAAGGCGATTGTCGCTGCCCAATGGCAAAATGAATTCGCCTTTCGCTCGGCGAATGCCCGCGTTACGAGCGGCGGCTAAGCCACTGTTTGGCTGAGGCACGACACAGTAGCCCGCCTCCTCGACTTGACTCAGAATCGTCCTGGTTTCGACTGCGGACGAACCATCATCGACGACGATTACCTCCAGGAGGTTTTCGTTCCGCACCTGCTCTATACTCGCAAGAGCTTCCCGCAACAGCACCCCCTGGTTGCAGCACGGGATGACAATTGAGACGTTCCCTGCGCCGACCGACATGGAGCTCATTTTAGCGATAGATCATAGCCACAAGTTGCGCGACTCCACTCCGTGGTCGTTGCCATGCAATACATCCTTGAGCGATCTTCATCGAAACTTCGTCTTAACACGGAAACGGCAGTTGTCCGAATCGTAGCACGCACTTAACCCGCCAATGTAGCAGCGGATAAATTGCTGACGTTCTCAGGGTGTGCTGCAAACGATCTTTCTCGAAACGATCTATTTCCTCCGTTGTGTGGCGGCCCGTTGCCTGCCCGCCGTGAACACGCACCGAGCTCAACGCTCTGGGAATATATCCAACATGCGAAGTCGCCATGAGGCGTACCCACATTTCCATATCGACTAGCTGTCGCATGTTTTCATTGAACAATCCGACCTTATCGAATAAATCTGTCCGAACCAAGACGGCTGTGGGTTCTCCAATTTTGTTGAGCGGCTGTTGCAACAGCTTAGACGATCTCAGAAGCAACGATCCAGGTTGATTGGCCTCGAGATTGCCAAACGCCGCAGAGAGATTCTGATGTTGCAGGAGCCACCAGGCAATCCAATCGTCTTCTACAGATGGTTCAACGACTAAATCGCGCGGACTAAAAACCAGACCGATTCGTTTATCGGACTCGGCCACTTTCACCATCTCTTCAAGGCAAGCAGATCGTCCTGGAAGAGAAACTTGATGTACTTACCTGATGCGGCGCGAATAGCGCTGTTCCAATTAGCTACCATACCGCGAGTTTTTGTCGGCAAGATGATGAGCTTGGCTTGTGCTCTCCGTGCCTCCTCGCGGACGATATTTTCCGAGCCGTCTGAAGAACCGCTGTCGGAAACGATAATTTCCTGAGGAACGGCGGTCTGATTGAGAATACTCTGGATAGCTTCTCTGATGTACAGAGCGCCATTGTATATCGGCAGGCACACACTAACGGGCACGGTGTCAAACATATTGGGGCCGGGAATGATCGCATCGTGCGCGAGTTCGCCAGATACGATCTGTTACTACTGAATTCGTTTTAGCCAGCCATACTGATGAAAGGAGAAAAGATTCCTCTGCCACAACTCGTCATCTCTTACAAAACAGTAATCAAGTTCCAGAAACTCTTCTACCGCCTCGAATGGTCCAGGTCCCCATTGCCGTGCCACCGGGTGACCGTTGATGTTTGTGTCCTCTGCTACCAGATATCCTCCTATTCCAACAAATTCCTTGTAGATATGCAGTTCCTTCAGCACATGACCTCTTGAGTGATCCGAATCCAACGAAACAAGACCCGTACGTCCGGCAACAAGAGCCTTCACTTGTTGAACGATTGCCGGGTCTGTAGAATCTCCTTCAAACAGTCGTATGCGGGGATGCGTCAATGTGCGAGCTCGTTCTGTCAGCGTCACGTCAATTCCGATGACGAATCCATCGGCGTCCGCTTTGATCAAGTCTAAGAGGCTGGCAAAATAAAGGACTGAACCGCCCTGGTTGACTCCTGTTTGAAGAATAAAAGATGGGCGAGTTCGCGCCACGACTTCCTGATACAACTGCAAATCTAACGGGCACTGTCGAATCTCGTATCCGAGAAACGTGTTCTTAAACCATGTGTCGTTGCTGTGGTAATAGAAACGGTGAAAATAGTCGATTATCTTTGGCCGAAGCTTTCTCTTAAAATAGCTGCGTAGCACACTCATTGAGTCGTATGGCAATCGAGGTCTGTGGTAAGCTCACCATTTGCGGTGGCCTCTCACCGTCTTAATGCCGTGACAACGTCACCTGGGCGATCGAGATTTCGCTGCGGCAGCATGGATTTCACGGCCTCAAAAACCGTCTGACAATCGAGGTTCTTCATACAAGCGATGTCGTTTGGACAGCCGTCAAGCCAATTGATGACCGGCGTTCTATTATGACAAAACAAGCAGGGGACATCACCGAATAAACCGACTGCCGGCGAGTCCGGTGGCAATATTAAAGCAGGGTTTAGAGCTCCAAATAATCCGATAAGAGGTGTGCCGACGGCTCCCGCCACATGCACCGGCCCGGAATCAATTGAAATGATCAAGTCACAGCAGGCAATCAGCGCCAGTATTTCTTCCCCCTTGCTGCGATTGGCCACAGATTGCACGCCCGTTAGCTTGTCGTATCCAGACAATCCGTCCCGTATGCTGGTCCCGAACTGGATGATTACAGCATCGTATTCCGAGTGAATTTGGTTCACCAGGCTCTGCCATTTGGAGGTTGCCCATTCTTTCACCCGCCAGGTTGGACCTGGATTAATGCCGATAAGCAAGCGTTCACCAATCGCCCTATTATCCAACCCGTGCGCGATGCGGGTCTCGTTGATCAGACCCTCAGATGGATAAAGCCTGGGTTGGCGCGCCGTAATGGTAAACCCACAAGAGGCAGCAAGATCCTCGATGAGATGACAGGTCATCCCGGCTCTGTACGACCGCTCACCGGTCGTTTGCGGGTTGTAAATTGCGTCTACCAGACCGAAAAGTTTGATGTTCGTCGGCAGGATGAACGGGTAGACCCACCTCTTGTTCGCGTACACCAAATCCGCGCACCGCGAAAGTATAACGACCTCTTGCCAAAACGCTGCTGTTACAAAAACAAGAAGCTTCCCGGGATGCCGGCGACGGACTTCATCACAGATGGGCAATGCGCAAACCACGTCTCCCATCCCGCCGAACCGGCAAAGGATGACGGCTCGCTTTCGATGCCGGGCGCATTGGAAAACCAGCCACACACTCCACGCGATAAAAGGGGCCCACCAGTCACGCACCCGCAGCCTGAAACGAAAAAACCGACGCCACCACGGCCTCAGCGCCGAATGCGCTGGGCCAGGTAACATCGAAACCACAAATTCTCGGAAACCAGTCACGGGAGACATAGCGGAGCCGACGCTCGTTAGCTATTTCACTTTGCAGTCACTGCAACAGCGGCGATGTCGGTAGTCAGGTCAACCAGTTGATCGCAATTTGCCACCGCACTGAGGCGGTGAGCCGCCACCACCATGGTAAGCTTGCCCGCAAGACCGCGGAGCGCGTCGAGCAGCCTTGCTTCAGTCGCCACGTCGAGCGCGCTTGTTGCTTCGTCCAGGATCAACAGCGATGGA
>QHRD01000112.1 GCA_003220005.1 Verrucomicrobiota bacterium
GCCGCCCAATTGCATTTGCTCGATTCGCTCTTTATAGCCACCAAGGTCTGGACAAAAGGCAAAGAAGCCGGGCTCGCGATGATGCAGCGTTCCATGGTTCGAATGCGGAAAGTTGACCTCATGCAGGTCCACAATCTGTCCGATGTGGAAACGCAGATGTCTTCACTTCGTGAGTGGAAAACCGACGGCCGCATTCGCTACACAGGCATCACTCATTCACAGGCACGCGGTCATTACGATGTCGAAAGAACCATGCGCCGCGAGAAACCCGATTTTGTCCAGATCAACTACTCGCTCATGGAGCCCCAAGCGGCTCAACGCATCTTGCCGCTGGCCCAGGAGCTTCGCATGGCAGTCATTATTAATCGCCCGTTTGGCGCCGGGGCTTTGTTTGGACGGGTCGCCGCGAAGCCGCTGCCGCCGTGGGCTGCAGAGATCGATTGCCGATCGTGGGCGCAGTTCTTTCTGAAATGGATTGTGGCCCATCCCGCGGTCACTTGCGTGATACCTGCAACGAGCAAACCGCAGCATATGGAAGATAACTTGGCTGGGGGGGTAGGGCGGCTTCCCGATGCAAAGATGCGCCAGCGGATGCTGGAGTTGGTCTCGACGCTGTAGCCACCGGCCTGCGGCCGATCCACCTCGGCGCCGCTTTTCATGTCAGTAAGACGGCCCACAGGGCCGTGGCTACAGCGGCTTTGAGGGCTTTCGGGCATTCGACGGATGTCAAATGAAAAATTTTACGTTTCCTGAAAAAAAACAGTTGCGGGCCGGGCCGATCTGCCGGATAGGACGCGCTCTTTATGCGAAAACTTCTCTCTCTTACCTTTACCATTTTGGGATGCGCGGCGTTTTGTCCCCTCCCGGCATCTGCGCTCGGATTCTCGGCGCCAAAGCCACAGTTTGCTTATACCGATGCTTCCGGGAAGAAGCAGTCGGCGGAGGTCGTGGACAAATATTATCCAAAAAAAATTACGCAACCGGTTGTCGCGGATTCGAAGATCGATCCAAAACTGCGCCGGGCAGCGACCATTGCTGAGGAACGCGCTCGCGCGCACTCGCTTTCGAAGTGCTGGCATTTTGTTAAGGAAGCGCTCGTTGCTGCGGGCGTGGTGAAATCCCGGCCGCAAACACCGCTGGCGAAGCAGGCCGGTCAAGAGCTCGTGAACAATTACGGGTTCAAAAAACTTCCTGTGTCCGATCCCTATCAGGCGCCGGTCGGCGCGGTGTTGGTCTATGACGCGAAGCGCGCGGCTGGTCACGTTGAGATCCGCACTGAAAACGGTTTTGTCAGCGATTTTCGCTCAAAGACACCGTCACGCCGCCCGTTGATTGGCGTCTTTGCGAAGACGTAGTTCTAGGACTGTGGCTTCGCGGTTGTATCGTCTTTCGCCCCGGCGAATCTTCGATCCGAGAACCCGATCCATTCAACGTTCAGCGCCTGACGCTTAACTCCGATAAATCGCGGGCAGCCGCTCAGCGTCCATTCCGGACGGTTGAGCGTTCGGCGTTGGACGTTGGGCGTCCGGTGTTTTATGTCATCTGGCGTATGCCGCAAGACAAGATCGTCCGCATCGCCATGTGGTCAGGCCCACGAAACATCTCAACGGCGATGATGCGTGCCTGGGAAAATCGACAAGACACGTTTGTCGTCGACGAGCCCTTTTATGCCTATTATCTGAAGACGACCGGCAAAGAGCATCCGGGCGCGGAAGAAGCGATTGCCGCAGGTGAAACCGATTGGCGAAAGGTCGTAGCGCAACTCACTGGCCCAATCTCAAAAGACAAGCGCATCTTTTTTCAGAAGCAGATGACGCATCATCTCCTGCCGGAGGTGGATTGGCAGTGGCTGGATGCGGTGACGAATTGTTTTCTCATTCGCGACTCGCGGGAAGTGATCGCCTCCTATATCAAGAAGCGGGAGAACTCGGCACTGGAAGATCTCGGGTATGTGCAGCAGGCAGAGATTTTCGATTTTGTGCGAACCCGGGTGAAATCGCTGCCGCCCATTCTCGATGCCAAAGACGTGTTGGAGAATCCAGGACGAATGCTGCGGCTGCTTTGCAAGGAAGTCGGTGTCGAATTTAGCGAGTCGATGCTGTCATGGCCGCCGGGATTGCGCGAGACCGATGGAGTTTGGGGAAAGTATTGGTATGGCGAGGTGGCAAAGACGACATCGTTTCGGCCGTATCGTCCCAGACATGATGAAGTGCCGGAAGGCCTGAGCAAAATTTACGAACGTTGTCGCGAGTGCTACGACCGGCTTTGTGAGTACCGATTGCGTTAAGAATCATCCACAGATTTCACAGATTTACACAGATTTGCTGTTGGGAATGGTCCTCCGGGGCGAGATCATCTCTGAAATAATCTGCGATAATCTGTGTAATCTGTGGACCTACAGATGCTGCAAAAATTCGACGAACGGAATCGCGATCTGGTTGTGAACATCAACGGAGAGTTGGTGCATCGCGACAAAGGCAGGATCAGCCCGTTCGATTCGGCGGTGCAGGGCGGTGACGCAGTGTGGGAAGGGTTGCGTCTGTACAACGGTCGGATTTTCAAGCTGCATGAACACCTCGATCGCCTGGAGCGTTCAGCGTGCGCTCTGTCGTTCGCCGACATTCCGCCGCGTGAAAAAATCATCGAGGAAATCAAACGCACGCTCATCGCGAACAAAATGCGTGACGGCGTGCACATTCGCCTCACGCTTACGCGCGGTGTGAAAATCACCTCGGGCATGGATCCCCGGGTGAATCAGGGCCGGCCGACATTAATTGTGTTAGCAGAACACAAGGCGCCCGTTTACGCGAAAACGGGATTAACTTTGATCACCAGCAAAATGCGTCGGCCGCCATCAGAAGTACTCGATGCGCGAATTCATCACGCGAATCTGTTGAATTCGATTCTGGCAAAGATCGAAGCCAACGAAGCCGGCGCAGACGACGCGCTCATGCTGGACACGCGCGGTTTCGTCGCGGAAACGAACGCGACACATGTGTTCATCGTGCGCAACTCCGATAAATCGCGAGCAAGCGGCGACCTTGCAACCAGCCGATGCATAGCCTGCCCGGAAGGAATTACTCGTGCGACTATAATTGAGATTTGCGCCACAGAGAAAATTCGTTGTATCGAAACCGACTTGTCAGTGGCCGATGTTTACGGCGCTCGCGAAATGTTTTGCACCGGCACCATGGGAGAATTAGCCGCCGTGACGAAGATCGACAATCGCCGGATCGGAAATGGCAAAGTCGGCCCAATGACAAAACGCCTGAGCGATCTCTACGCGCAGCGCACCGCGAGCGAAGGCGTGCAGGTTATCTAGCAAAACGCCCAACACTCAACTATCTGATTGAACGTTGGGCGTTCGGTGTTGAGCGTTGAAGGATCCTACTGTACCCAGTTTTTCTTTTTGAATGAGACGCGGCCTGATCCTTCTTCGAACGCTTCGAAGTGCTCGGGGTTTTGCTGATAATATTTTTGATGATACGCCTCTGCAGGATAGAACTTCATGGACGGCAGAATTTCAGTGACAATCGGTTTTTTGAATTTGCCCGAATGCGCGAGCTTCTCTTTTGAAGCCTCGGCAATTTTCTTCTCCTCTGCGCTGTCATAAAAAATCGCGGCACGATAACTCGGACCGATATCGGTGAACTGACCGTCGGCCTGAGTGGGATCGATTTGCCGCCAGTAGATATCGAGTAGCTGCTCGTAGGAAATTTTCGCCGGGTCGTACGTGATTTCGATTGATTCGCGATAGTTTGCCCTTTCTGACGAGACAAGCTTGTAGGTGGGACTTGGCTCCGTTCCGCCAGAATAACCCACGACGGTTTTGAGCACACCGTTTGCCTTATCGAACGCTGGCTGAATACACCAAAAACAACCGCCAGCAAAAATCGCGGTTTTTGTTCCCGTTGAAACCGAATTTTGGCCATGCGCAGCAGTGACCGCTGCGAGCGTTGCACAGCCGAGCGCGACAAGAAAAGTTTGCTTCATAGTGCCGATCTTAGACACCATTCTGACCGGCGCGTTGTGAATAGCTCAGACTATTTTTGCTTGCCATTGACGGGCGCACCTGTCATAAGCGGGGAGTAGCTCAAGTAAAGAAGCGATCAAAATTTCAGTTAAGCGTGCCTGCGGACGAGGATAGCTTAGCTCACCGCAGGCACGTCTGTTCTCGGGTGATCCCGCACTGGCAGTATTCGCTGACAAATCGGCTCGATCTGGAAACGATCTTCGGCCGCAAAGCGCCATTGCACGTCGATCTTGGCTGCGGCGACGGTTCGTTTCTTTGCGCTCTGGCGCAGCGGCTGGCGGACAAAAACTTTCTCGGGATCGAACGATTGGCTGGCCGGGTTCGCAGCTCTGCGCGGAAAGCTGGCAGTCTGGATAATATGCGGCTTTTGCAGATGGAGAGCTCCTACGCGGTGCGTTATCTATTGCCCCCCGAATCGGTGGAAACAATCTATCTTTTGTTTCCCGATCCGTGGCCGAAGCGGCGACATCACCGACGCCGAATCGTAACACCGGACTTCCTGAATTCCGTCCATACCGCCCTTCGGACGAATGGCGTGATTTACATCGCGACCGATCAGCTCGATTATTTTCAGAAGATCAAAGTGACCGCAGAATCAACTCTAGGTTTTACAATCGATGATGCTGATGTCCATCTGCCGCAGAGCAAGTTTGGTCTCGCTTTTCGCCAGAAGGGTGCGCCAATTCACTGGTTGGCGCTGCGAAAAGTTTCGCCGGTGAGATAACTTTGCGCTTCCCAATGATCGTGACCGAAACGCAATAGCACCGCGCCGGTCTGGTCCTGACGAAAAAGCTTAATGCCCCGTCTTTGCAAATTCTCGGCCCAAGCGTCGTCGATTCGCTCTTTCTCAGGAAAATCGCGCGAAGTGGCAATGATCAGGCGCGGGCGCGCAGCATCAAGGAACGCTTCGGAGCCAGACTGTTCGGAATGATGCTGGCCTTTAACGATAATGTCGCTCCGAAGATTCAAATTGTGGGCCAAGAGTGCCTGTTCGGTTCTGATGCCACTATCCGACATAAACAGGATCGACGCACGCTGGCCGACCAACAGTTGGATAACATATGCCTGGTCATCAGCGATCGCCGAGCTGAAGCTACGCGGAGGAAACAGGACATTCGCCCTGACGTCGCGTGACAGGCGAAAACTGTCTCCTGCGGCCAGAGCGTCCGCTTGAGTGTCGCGTTGTTGAAACAGACGTTGCAATCGCCGGTGGATCGTTGAGCGATCCGGCGCCGGATTGTCCACAACACGCACCCGAGGAAAATCGTACAGCAATTGGGGCGTCCCACCCAAGTGAAGCGCATCGCCATGTGTGAGCAGCGACCCCGAAAGCCGGTTTACGCCCGCGCAATGCAAATACTCGTGTACCACGCGTTGATAGCTCCGCTCGCTGCCGCAATCGAATAACCAATTCGTGTTTCGTGTCTGCACATGAACTGCTGCTCCGGCGCCAAGATCCAAGACCGTGATCTTGGCGACAATTTCGGGCCAATGCGGGTGTTCGACATAAAAATGTCCGCCAGGAATTTGCGCAAACAGGTGAACGATCCCGATAACCAGCGTGGCCAACGCCCAGTTGGCGTTATTAAACACCACTGCAAGCCACGGCAGTAGCGGCGTTGAAAGGAGCGAAAGCAGCGCAATGGCAAGAACGAAGAACGCGATCGGAACAACGACGAGGTTGGCAAGCAAGGAAATCGGCGTGACCAGATGGAAGTACCACAGAACCAATGGCAGCGACCCAACCCAGGCGGCGACCGATACCGAAGCTCCGTGACAAAGCCATTCATATCCAGAGTGCAGCCAGCGGCGCGGCCCGCGTACTAGGCTTTGCGGCAGGAACGGATCGACTCCCATCCAACGTTGCAAAAACACGAAGATCGGATCGGCAAACAATACGATGGCGCCCACAACCGCGAAGGAGAGTTGAAAGCCTGTGGAGAAAAGCTCGTTTGTATTCCAGCAGAGGAGAAAGAACGCCGCTGCCGCAAGGCTATTGAATAGAAAAGCTTTTCGTTCGAAAAAGAAACCACCAATCATGATCGAAGCCATCACTGCTGCCCTAATGCTCGAAACGTGCAGCCCGGTCACTGCGGCGTAAAAAAGGAGCAGGGGAATGATGAATGCTGCTGTGGACCTGCGCGAAAGCCGCGCCACCGTCGCCAACATCCATAAAAGCGCGGCCACAATTCCGACGTGCAGACCAGCTACAGCAAAAAGATGAAGTGTGCCTGTTTGTTGAAACGGCTCTTCGATGTCCTCCGGCGTCTGATGCCTGAGCCCAAGCACCATGCCGCTGATAAAATTTTGTACCTCGGGCTCGTCCCCCAGCCCTCGGCAAAGTGCGTCTTGCATCCATGCCCGCGACTTCTGCGCCGCGCGCAGAATCGGGTTGCCACCGCCGTGTCGAATTAGCGTGCCATCCTCCGGATAGCGAACGAAGAGCGTTCGGCGAACGTCGCGGCGCGCAAGATAAGAGCGCATGTCGAATTCGCCGGGATTTCGCGGCGGCGGTATCGGCTCGGCGGTTCCAAAAAACTTTAGTTCATCGCCAAATTCCGGTGCGCCTTTCCAACGTACCTGCCACACTGCGTGTGTCGGTTCCTTTCTTCCTTCCAGTTCGATTGACTCGAGCTCCAGGAGGAACGTCGTGAATCCACTGGGTGAAGTTTTTGGCTCGCTGATGATGGAGCCGGTTGCTGTGACGATTCGTGGCCGGCTACCAAGCTCATCTGCGGTCTGCTGGCCTTGCGTGTTGTTGTTCTCAAGATTGTGCAGCAGGAAAAAGCCGGCCCCAACCATGGCGTACGTCGCAAGTAGCTTCGGCCCGAAGATCAGGAGAAAAGAGACGCCCGCGAGAATTATCGCGCCCACAGTCAGGGCAACGGATGGAAGCGGAAGGATTTCCGCTACGATAATTCCTATCGCAGCCATTACCGCCAGACCAACGAATGGCTGACGCGGCGCGTTGAACAATTTCATCCACCGCGCTTTTCGCTTATCCGGCGTGTACAAGGCAAGCTGTAATCACGAGCGCCTGAACGCGGAACGCCGAACCTTGCAGGCGAGATTGCCTGCATCACGAGCGCGCCGTATTTTTGCGGGTGCAGGATTTGTTCGAAGAAAAGGAAGACACTGAGGTTGCAGCCAGCGCTGCCCCGCTCGCCACGCGCATGCGCCCGCGCTCGCTCGAGGAGTTTGTCGGCCAGGAACACATTCTTGCGCCCGGTAAACTTTTGCGGCGCGCGATTGAAGCGGATCGTTTGCCGTCAGTCATTTTCTCCGGGCCGCCCGGAAGCGGCAAGACGACGCTGGCGCGCGTCATTGCGGAAATGACGCACGCAAAGTTCGTTCGAATCAGCGGTGTGGAAAGTAACGTCGCCGAGATGCGCCGTGTCATCGCCGCCGCTACCAATCGTCTCCGCACATCAGGGCGAAAGACGATTTTGTTCATTGACGAGATCCATCACTTCAACAAGGCGCAGCAGGACATTCTTCTGCCGGATGTCGAAGCTGGAAATCTCCGGCTGATTGGCGCGACCACGTACAATCCGTTCTTTTACGTAAACAGCGCGCTCGTTTCGCGCTCGCAGGTTTTTCGACTCGAACCCCTCAGCGTTAAGCAACTCGAACAATTGACCGACCGCGCACTCGTCGATAGGGAGCGTGGTCTTGGAAATTACAACGTGAAGATCGATAAAGACGCGCGCCGCCATCTGGCGAAGCTTAGCGACGGAGACGCGCGCAAATGCCTAAACGCGCTCGAGATTGGTGTGCTGACTACGCCGCCAGACGCGAGCGACGTAATTCACTTCACGCTCTCAGTTGCCGAGGAGAGCATTCAGCAGAAGGCGGTCGTGTACGATCGCGCCGGCGACGCGCATTACGACACAATCAGCGCGTTTATCAAAAGCATGCGTGCTTCCGATGAAGAGGGCGCCATGTACTGGCTGGCGAAAATGTTGCACGCCGGAGAAGATTTTCGTTTCATTGCGCGGCGGATCGTGATTTTTGCGAGCGAAGACATCGGTCTTGCCGATCCGGAAGCGTTGCCGCTTGCAATCGCGACGCAACAAGCGGTGGAATTTGTCGGCATGCCCGAGGCGCGCATCCCTCTGGCGCATGCAACCGCTTACATGTGCCGCGCGCCCAAAAGCCGCGAAGCTTACGACGCGCTCAACGCAGCGACGGAAAAGATTGAAATGGAACAAACAAAACAGGTCCCGGAGGATCTGAAGAACAAACATTTCCCCGTGAACCCGGAGAGGTAAGGATGCACTGTGCGACCAGTGCCCGATTTCGATCGAATCGCTTCGAATATTTCGATTTGGCACGGTTATGATTCCGCGGTCAAAGCGGAGCTATACTCGACTTGCCTCGAAACTGCCGATGGAACGTATTTTATCGATCCAATTCCTCTTGAGAGTGAAGCGCTCTATGAATTAATCGGTTCCAATTCTGTAGCGGGGATCATTGTGACGGCGTCAGCTCAAAAACGTTACCGATGGGAAGGAGATATCTGAGGGCCTGACCGTGATTGGCATTGAAGGTGCGGCAGACAGTGAGATTGCTCTGCACTACGCACCTGGCGGCGGCGCATTCATTATCGGCGACGCGCTGATTAATTTTGAACCCTATGGCTTTACGTTTCTTCCTGCGAAGTATTGCTCGAACCAAAAACAAATGCGTCGCTCGCTGCGAAAACTTTTGGATTACAAAGCCGAGCGAATGCTTTTCGCGCACGGCACGCCAATTTCGGCTGGCGCAACGGATCGGCTGCGCGCTTTGCTCGAGAGTTAACCACGAATGGACACGAATGGACACGAAGAGACCTGTGAGCTGGGAAGATCGGAAGCCGAAGGGGTCAGACTTGGCGGACCGGTGTCGCGGTTTCTCCGGCTGATTCGTTTTTCGCACACGATTTTCGCGCTACCGTTTGCTCTTGGGGCGCTGGTGGTGGCTGCGGACGGGTGGCCTTCGTGGACAATTCTGTTCCTGGTGATTGTCTGTATGGTGTGCGCGCGCACGGCTGCGATGCTTTTCAACCGCCTCATTGATTGGTCGCTCGATCAGCGCAACCCACGAACTGCCACGCGTCACTTGCTAGTCTCCAAGCGCGCAGCGCAAGTTTTCTTGGTTCTCAGTTCTGCCGGATTTGTTGTCGCAGCATCGGCAATCAATCGGGTCACATTTATTCTCGCGCCTGTTGCTCTGGCACTGATTTTTTTCTACTCAGTCACCAAGCGGTTTACCAGTGCAACGCACTTTTTCCTCGGAATGGCGCTGGCCGTCGCACCGGTCGGCGCATGGATCGCGGCGACTGGACGGATTGATCTTGCGCCGGTGGTGCTTGCGGCCGGCGTGATTTGCTGGGTTGCTGGATTCGATCTGATTTACGCCACCCAGGATTACGACTTTGATCGGCGCGAAGGCATTCGTTCGCTGGTAGTAAAACTTGGCGTGGTGAGGAGCTTGCGTCTGGCGCAGCTATTGCATCTTCTGACCTTCGCTGCGCTGATCGGTT
>QHRD01000114.1 GCA_003220005.1 Verrucomicrobiota bacterium
ATAAAAATTCCTGACGACGATCCGGAATGGCAGACTCTAGTGATCAATGACTCGGCTGTGTCGCAGCACCGTGTCCGGAATCGCGGTCACCTGATCGAGATCATCCCCGCTGGTATCGATCACGGCCAATTCCGCCCGCTGCATGTCCTCGGAATAGTTTTTCGTGTCGCCGCGCGCCAGACGCATGTGACTTTCAACCGCGAAAAGATCAGTGAAGAGTCCACCCGCCAGCATAATGATCAGCCCGGCGTGCGTGAGATGAATGCCCAGCTTGCGCCAGCTCCAGCGGAAACGTTTCACGTGCGCAGCGATGAGATTGATCAGCAGTACCGCACCGATCAGATGGCCGCCTGGGAAAATCGGAATTTTGAAGCCCCGTCCTTCCGGCGGCCACCACACAAAGAAGCTTTGGAAATAACGCTGCTGCGCTTCGTGGATCCCGAGATGGACCTGCGACAGCGTGCCCGCAAAAATCAACGCCATCCCCGCAGCCAGACAAATAATGGTCAGCTTCAGCGACGTGATCAGATCAATAACTTTGCGCAGCATGTTCCTAAAACCGATCTGTAAAAGTCATTCTGAGCGAAGAAAAGAATCTCAAGTTATTTCTGCCTTCATGGAAATAGCCACAGATATTTCGCGAAGCCTGTCCTGAATGATCGAAGGGCTCAACATGACAGTCATTTGTGAAATTAAAATCCAACTGACTCGATGAACTTTACGAAGTTTGGCTTTTCTTTTTCAACTGCCGCGTTCGGCCCTGTCGCTTTGAAAAACCAGACACGCCCTTCGCGGCGCGTCCATGCTGCGATGGTCCGCGCTTTAGAGCCGGCGATGTCGGTCGTTGAGAAAGTTGTGTCCGCACTTTTCAACGGAGTAATTTGCGAATTCACGGTGTCTTGGTCGACTGGGGAGAGACCAATCTGTCCGCGCCAGCGGTTCACGTTATCTGCATCGCTTCCTCCATCGCCGGCGAAGGTCACAACAGAGATGTCGATCTTGCCACTCTCTCCATCCGAGGTGCTGAAACTGGCGTAACGCATCGAAGATGGTGGAACTTCTGTCCAGCCTTCCGGCGTGTTCCATTTGATCTGCGGCGCGCCTGCGTCCTGCAGCGGCATCGCTGCCATTTGCGGCGATTTGGCTTCCGTCTGGGCGTTGCAAACCGCTGCGACCCATTTGATGAAGTCGCCTTTCTGCGCCTCGGTCAGGTCAGCATTGCCACGCATTTTGAAAAACAACGTCGAATCACCCGTCGTGAGCATACCGGCAATGATTCTGCCGTCTCGCGCCGCATCGGCGTCCTTCGGCAGTCCCGCGAGATCGACGATGATCACGTCGCCTAACGAGGTGCGCACCCGCTGCGCAACGTCAACGAGTTTTTGTTCGGTGACAGGCGGTTGACCAAGCTGCTCAAGCCAGCGGTTCACGTTATCGAGAACATTTCCGGCAGCAGTGCCAAGACTCACAAATGAGACGTCTGCGACGGCGCCATTGTCGCCTTTAACGAGAAAACTTGCCTGTCGCATTTGTGAGAGCGGTTGCGGTTCCCAATTCGGCGGCGTGCTTACCGTTTCTGAGTTGGTTGCTGCGAGGCCGCCAGGCATCCGAGGCGCTGCCGTGTTGGTTGGTATCGCGTCTTGCTGTTGCGCTGCGGATTCTTCGAGTGGCGCTTTGGAAACGCGATAAACCTTGATCTCCGAATTTCTCTCGCAACCCGCGAGCAGGATAGCGACTAACGCGAGGCAAATTACGAGTCCGCTCCCAAATTGCGCCGAATCGAAGAATCCCCTCACCTTAGTTTTTTCCCGTTTGCCAAACGGGAGAGGCGAATTAACTGCGCTGGACTTCACAAGCAAAAACTATGGAGGTCCGCCGGTATGGCAATCAACACAGGAAAATTCCGCATACGGAGCGTCGATATGGATCGAGCCGGCCAGTCAATAAAGCCAAATCAAAAATTCATAAACGCCTCCCGATTTGCGGAAAGGTTAGTTGCTCCAGCGCACCAGCGATGCACCGCAATTGCGTTTTGCTGTGAGTTACTGCGCTGGGAGCGACGCTCGATTTTATTAGAAGCCAATCTAATAAATGGTGGGGACGGCGCGCTGCGCCGTCCGGACATCGCAGCGCGATGTCCCTACCTACGACGGCAGACCGTGGCGGGCGATCCCTTCCATCTGCTCGCAGAAACGATCCAGTTCGCTAAGCGTCGTGTAAACATTGGGCGTGATCCTGATCCCCTGAAATTCTTGGTGCATGATGGGCACGGTGAAGATGTGGTGTTTGTCGAACAGATACTTCACTACGGCGTCGGGGTTTGTGCCTTCGATGTGAACGTTCGCTATGGCGCACATTTGGTTCGGATCAAGCGACGTGTTGAATCGAATCTTCGGCACGTCTTTGAGCCGGTTCATCCAGTAACGAGACAAGTAACGCAGCCGCGCCTCTTTGCGTTTGCCGCCGATGCCGTTGTGAAAAACGAGCGCCTCGCCGATGGCAAGTTTGGGCGCGGCAGAGTGCGTGCCGATCTCTTCGAACTTGCGGATGTCCGCGGCCTGCTTGGATTCGGCGGCCATTAACGGCCAGAGCTTTTCGATCTTATCACGCTTCACGTACAGCATGCCCGTGCCTTTCGGTGCGTATAACCACTTGTGCAGGCTTGTGCCGAAGTAATCGCAACCTAGGTCCTTCTGTTTGAAGTCGAACTGTGCAAAGGAATGCGCGCCGTCCACGATCGTTTCAATGCCTTTCGCGCGCGCTAATTCGCAGATAGCTTTCACCGGTGTGATCTGGCCGGTGATATTGATCTCATGTGACATCAGAATAAGCCGGGTGCGGT
>QHRD01000115.1 GCA_003220005.1 Verrucomicrobiota bacterium
CAATGATGAGCGTTCTGGCCATTTTTCCGCATTGCTCGACGATGCGGAACGGATCGCGGCAGTGCAGCAGTACCGAGCCCATGACTGCTATGTCGAATTGCCCGAGCATAGCCGGCAAATTATAAACATCGCCGTAATACACCTTCGCTTTGGATTGTAGAGCGGCGTGGCTGAACCAGTAGGAATTTTTCAGCTGTTGCATCACGATTCGACGCGGGCCGAACACTTCTTCCAATCTTTTCGCCGGATAAGGAACAAAATCCCAGCCGTGCTCCGCCGTTACTTCCACCGAGACGACGTCGGCGCCACGTTTTTCCATCTCAAAGGTGAGGAAACCGCTGGCCGGACCAATTTCGAGAACGCGTTGGCCGTTAAAATCGACTTTGCCGAGGTAATCATCTACTCCGCCGCGTAAATCCCAATCCTGCCCCTCGATGACCCCATGACCGGGGAGTTCCATCGTATGGTAAAAGTAACAATCAGCGACGTGCTCCACCTTTAGCGGGACCGCAAAAATGTTTTCGTCGCTCACGGATGATTTATCGGTTGAACTTTTGGTGAAGCGCTCTTTCGAGTGCTACATTCCAAGTGAGAGGCGCGTTTTCGAACCAACTGGAATCAAATTTGGGCGCGGCAAAAAGCGCCCACGTCTGCCGGGGATGTTTCCAATCCAGAATTTGAAATCGCAAATTCGTGTCTGCAGCCGCGCGTTCCAATGTCGCTGGCCGGTAATTTACACATTCGGGATAGACCCAGCCCGCGCGTTGTGAGTCTTCATCGCTCGGTAGAAACGTCGCAATCAGAACTCCATCTTCAGCCAACGAACGCGAAACCGCGGACAACCAACCCCTGATCAGATCGAGTCCGCAATGGCTGAAGATCGATTGAGCCAGTGCGAAATCGACTGAGACTTTCGCCCGGACAACGGTCTCGGGGGAATCGGTGAAGAAAAACCTTGGTCGTTTAATTTGAACGACTGTTTCGCCGAGTTCCTGCTTGATTCCCTCTGCGACGAGCCATTCAGCAGGCTCGATGCCGAAGTATTTTCCTCGATTCAGGTACGGAATCAGGAGTCGCCCGATGCGAAGCGAACCGCAGCCGACATCGAGCAATGAATGATGCTGGCGCAGGCCAAGCGTAGTGAGAAGACTGAATGTCATTGCCGCGATCAAATCGTAGTCCTCGGGAGGACCGACGTACGCGCGATAGTGCGGGTCGCCCGGCTTCAGTCCCAAGCCAAGGGTCTCCCGATCATTTGAAGGCGTCTTCATGTCATTCCACTTACTTCGGAGTGGCGCAGTCGAACCCCTTCAGCGCGTCTTCTGGTTTTTCGGGAAATCCAAGCACGCCGCGTGACCGGTCGAATTGATAGATGCGTGTCGGCTTTCGTTTACGGAAAGGAAATGCGCGAAGTTTATCGCCGTCGAGCGCGTCCCTTGCACCCGGAACCCGACATGCTTTCACAACGAGAGCATTAAGTTCATCTCTGATTCCGGACGATGAACTGACGCAGTTCGATAACTCATTGGGATCGCGTGCGCGATTGAAGAGTTGCTCCCGCCCGCCGTTGGCCATGAAAATATATTTCCACTCATCCGTCACGACCATGACCTTGAAGTCCTGTGACCCAGGCACTTCAACCATACCGACAAGACATTCGCGCTGCGCCCAGTCGCCTCGCAGCATTTTCAGAATGTTCATTCCTTCGCGCAGTTCGCATGCGCCCGCGGCCTCCGTCGCAATTCCGAAAAGGTCCGCGAGGCTGATCAATTCTTTCCGGACCGTTCCGGCCGGAAGCGTTGCGGGCCAGCTCAGAAGCAAAGGGAAGCGACAGGCCGCCTCAAAGAAATTTTGTTTTTGCCAGCCATGATGATCCCCAAGAAGATCGCCGTGATCTGAAAAAAAACAGATCAGAACGTTCGCTGAATTTGGCCGCGCCTCGACCGCATCAAGAATCCGGCCGAGACAATGATCCAGATACGCAATCTCGCCGTAATAGCGCGCCTTTACGATTTTCGCCAGCTCTGGGTTGATTGCGTCAGCCCAGATAGCGTATCGCATGTATGGAATCTCTTCGTCCGAGTGATCTTCCTCGACGCTGCCGAGAACTAGCTCTGGCATTCGATCAGGATTGTACATTCGATTGAACGGAATTGGCGGAGCCAGCGGAGGATGCGGGCCCATGAACGAAACGAAACCGAAAAACGGGCGCGAATCATCTGACTTTACAATCTCCTCTACTGCGCGATCGGCTATCCACCACTCCGCGCCCAACTCCGCTGGAAGCGGACTGCGCTGTGGCAGGTAATACATTTCGCTGCGCTCTCCCATTGGTTGCTCCAGGAAATCGAATTCCGGATGCTCGCGAGCGAGCCACGAACCGTAATCATCCCCTTCGCGCGCCGGGGGATGGTATGTTTCTTCACTGCGCCACAGCTTTTCGTAACCGACGTCTTCATCCCATGGATAGGTGTGAAATTTTCCGATTCCAAACGTCCGATATCCGACCCGTGACATCACTCGAGCGAGATACGGTCCGCAACGCGCTTCCATTTCCAGAGGCTGTCCCGCGACCGGATCAGCCTTCGTATTAGTGAACACGCGCGTTGTCGGCGGTTCACAACCAGTCCGGATCGTATAACGAGCCGCAACGCAAACCGGACAAGTGGCGTATGCATTTGAAAAGGCGATTCCTCTTCGCGCCAGGCGATCGAGGTTCGGGGTGTAGATGTGCGAATTCCCGAGCGCAGCGATCGTATCGAATCGCTGCTGATCGGTCATAATGAACAAGATGTCGGGCCGGTTCATAATGTCATTCTGATCCCGCAGTCGCGGGGGAAGAATCTCTGATCATCTATGCAAAGGTCCGCAATGCGATAAAAAGAGATGTTTCGCTCCGCTCAACATGACAGCATCACTTTATGGAATTGGGCTACGCGTTTGCGATTTCGTTGCCCGTTAGCCGGCGAAATGCTTCGCGATATTTCGCGGAAGTCTTTTCGATAACATCTTTCGGGAGGCGCGGGGGCGGCGGGGTCTTATCCCAGTTGAGCGTCTCCAAGTAATCACGTACGAATTGTTTGTCGAAACTCGGCGGGCTCTGCCCAGCGGCGTATTGGTCCTTTGGCCAAAAGCGTGACGAGTCCGGCGTGAGGCATTCGTCGATCAAAAGCAAATCTCCATCGACAGTGCCAAACTCAAATTTTGTGTCTGCAACGATGATGCCACGCTGCGCAGCGTGATCGCGACCGCGCGAATAAATCTCCAAACTCAGCGCTTTCACGCGATTCGCGAGCTCTTCGCCGAGAATCTGAGTGCACCGTTTCATGTCGATATTCTCATCATGGCCTTCTTCTGCTTTTGTCGCGGGAGTAAAGATTGGCTCCGGCAATTGTGAAGCCTGTTTTAGTCCGGCTGGAAGCTCAATCCCGCAAACGCTCTGCGATTGCTGATATTCTTTCCAACCAGAGCCCGCAAGATAACCGCGGACGACGCATTCCACCGGCAGCGGTCTAGTTTTTCTTACAATCATCGAACGTCCGACCAGTTGTTCGCGGAACGCTTCCAATTCGTTTGGGAACTGCTCGACATCCGCCGTGACAAAGTGATTCTTGATGTCGTTGAACCGCTCGAACCAGAACGCGGAAATTTGGTTCAGCACCGCGCCCTTGTATGGAATCGGGTCGGGCAGGATCACGTCAAACGCCGAGATACGATCCGTGACTACAAAGAGCAGCGTCTCGCCGAGATCAAACACTTCGCGCACCTTCCCGCTGCGTAGTTTTTTTATCCCCGTCAGATCGATGGAGGCTTGTGTAGAGACTTGCATGGGCAAACGCTGAACGCTTAACGCTCAACTTTCAACGTCCAATTCAGAATCACATTTGTTGAGCGTTGGATGTTGAGCGTTGGACGTTGGACGTTGAGTTGCTCCTATGCCAGGAATCGTTGTCAAGCCGCGTGCCCGAATTTTGCGCGGACACGATTGGGTATTTTCCAGTGAAGTCCTGAAGGTTTTTGGAAATCCCGCGGACGGCGATGTCATCTCGCTCAAGGACGGTAAGGATCGCTTGATCGGCAGTGCCATTTACAATTCCAGATCACAAATTGTAGCGCGCCGTTTTTCACGCCGCCGTCAGGATCTCGATCTTGATTTCTTCCGGCGCCGCATGGCGCAAGCTTCCGAGTATCGCGACCGCCGAAATGTCGATCCAAAACTGCGTCGCGTTGTATGGAGCGAAAGCGACGGACTTCCTGGCGTGATCATCGACCGCTATGGCAATCATCTCGTTTTGCAAACTCTCACGCTGGCGATGGACAGTCGAAAGGGTTTGATCACCGCTGCGATCGTCGATGTCTTCGGCGACATCATCGTCATCGAACGAAACGACGCGGCAGTCCGCAAAGCGGAGGGATTGGAATTACATAAAGGCGTTTTGCGCGGAACGGCTTCGCAGATCACGATCGAAATCGAAGGCGTAAAGATTGAACTGGATCTTTTGCATGGCCAAAAGACCGGTTTCTATCTCGACCAACGACATAACTATGGAATCGTCGCAGGATTTGCCCGCGATCGCCGCGTGCTGGATTGCTTCACAAACCAGGGAGCATTTGCGTTGGCGTGTGCACGCGGCGGCGGCGCGGATGTGACCGGCGTTGAAGAAAGTGCGGAGAACATTGCTGCCGCGAAACGAAATTCAGTCCGCAATGAACTGAAAGCGCAATGGATCGAGCAAGATGTCTTTCAATTCCTGCGGGCGGCTGAAAAAACGGGAGCGCAGTACGATCTGATTGTTCTCGATCCACCGTCGTTTACAAAGACGAGGAGCGGACTCCGCGACGCGTTGCGCGGTTATCGGGAATTACACATGCGCGCCTTCAGGCTGTTATCGAAAGATGGATTGCTGGCGACTTTTTCATGTTCGCATCACGTGAGCGACGCGGCATTCTCCGAAGCGATCATAGATGCGCTGGCTGACGCCCGGCGTTCCGCGCGACGACTGCGCCGGTTCGAGCAGGCGCCCGATCATCCAGTTTTGCCTACGATTCCTGAAACAGAATATTTCAGGGGTTTTCTTCTGGAGATGATGCCTGGCCGCTGACGCCTAAAATGTCATCCTGAGCGAAGCGAAGGATCTCATAACTCCGCCGCAGATTTACGCAAGCGTTCATCACGCTCTCGCCATAAGTGAACGCAGTCTGTTTTTGTGAGGTCCCTCGCCCGTCTGCGCGTCTCGGGATGATTGCGCAGCTGGAGCTTTGGATTTGGCCCGTGGTTAATCGCTACTGAAAATTTTTCCTGCGTTGTTGATCGAAATCTCTGGAATTCTTAAGGAGGCCAATTAGTATCCGCTACGGCGAGCCCGGACGGCGTCGCGATTTGTCATGCCAGAAAAAGATCGACCGTTTGAACAAATGCTCGAGTT
>QHRD01000116.1 GCA_003220005.1 Verrucomicrobiota bacterium
AGAACATCAGCGAGCCGACGGTCAGAATCAGATACGCCGTCATGTTGCGCTGCTCGCGGCGATCCGAGTGGCGGACCGTGAGATAGATCAGTGTGAGCGCGACCGCGGCGCAGATCGCCTTGATTATCGTTTCGGTCATGCCGGGCCGTTGGAGCATGAGCCACACGATCGGGACGAGGCCGATGAGAATGCCGATCCCGGCGAGCTGACGCAGCCGGAACTGCTTCGGCGTTTTGTCTAGCAGTATGGTGCTGCGGTCGGCGAGCGTTCTCCAAGTGAGCAGGGCAAGAACAATCGCAGCGAAATTGCCAAGCGTCGCGAAAATGAACAGGCTCGAGTAGCTCTCGGTGGCTTGAAAATGGCCGGCGGCGCTGAACCCGACGAAGAAGCCGACGTTCATGCCGGCGTAGTTCCAGAGGAATGCTCCTTCGCGGCGCGGGTCTTCCGGGGTGAAGCGCTGCGTGAGCATCATGTTGATGCAGGTGACGTTGAGGCCGCTGCCTGTGAGGAAGAGAGCGAGACCGACGTAGAAAAGCGCGAGCGTGCCGGTGGCGATGCAGGCGCAGCCGAAGACCTGCAGCGCCATGCCTCCGACGAAGAGGTTGCGGTTCGAAAGGAAGCGGCCGCCCAGATAACCGCCGAAGAGATGCAGGCCGTAGTTGAACGCGCCGAACACGCCCATCAACGTGGTAGCCTCTCTCACGCCGAGCTGCAGATGCTTCGTCGCGTAGAGAACCAGAGTCGAATACAGGACGGCGAAGCCGAGCGTCGAAAAAATCTGAATGAAAAACAGCGCGGCGGTTCCTGGAACCGCGGAGAAACGGCGAGATTTCATGTTTTCTGATCTGGACTCCGTGGCCTCTGCGATCTTTGCGATGAAAGTTTTCTTTAGTCGATAAAAAGTCCGCGCACTTTCTTAAATACCTCGTCGTATTTCGCCGGCGTCACTTTTCCAACCGAGTTAAGAAGGACGTGTTGTTCGACGGTGAAAAGCCGCTGCGGACGAATAAAGCATGGCTGTCCAATTTGGCCGCGTTCACATTCGCTGTTATCCAGCGGAACGGCGAACGCATCCCAGTGCGCGCGGCTCGTGATTTGGCACAGAATCAAATCCGCGCCTGGAAGATCGGCGATCACGAAGGCGGGACGCCGCTTTTCGCCGCTGCCACCAGCGCGAGGAAAAGGAACGACAACGATTTCGCCGGCTACAGGTTTGACCATGCGGCATCCTCTTCTGGTGAGTTCCAATCGCGCCCGAGAACAGATTCGCTCAGCGCCGCGCCATTAAACGCGCTGTTCTCGTCCGAACCATTCGAGGCGACCTCTTCGTTACTCGGTTCACACTTATTCATAAATCAAGAGTCGGACTCTTTACCACGAAGCACACGAAGGACACAGAGAAAAATTTTTGGTCGGACTTTGTTATCTCTGTAATCTCTGCCTGCGCGTGCCGTAGCTTCAGCAAAAGCGGGTCGTAAAAGATTTGCAAATTTTCCGCTGAGACAACCCCGAATGCTTTCGGGGCTACAGATTACGCCTTTGCGTAAATTTCTGACCCGGACTTCGTGAACTCCGTTGCCTTCTGTTTCAGTCCCTGTTCGACTGCCGCTTCTTCTGAGAGTCCCTGCTCCGCTGCGTACTTCCGAACGTCTTCGGTGATTCGCATCGAACAGAAGTGTGGTCCGCACATGCTACAGAAGTGCGCAGTCTTCGCGCCTTCGGCGGGAAGAGTTTCGTCGTGGAACTCGCGCGCGGTTTCGGGATCGAGCGAGAGATTGAATTGATCTTCCCAACGAAATTCGAAGCGCGCTTTCGAAATCGCGTTGTCACGGTATTGCGCGCCGGGATGGCCTTTCGCCAGATCGGCGGCGTGGGCGGCGATCTTATAGGCGATGACGCCGTCTTTCACGTCCTTCTTGTCAGGCAAACCGAGATGTTCTTTTGGCGTGACGTAGCAAAGCATCGCGCAACCGTACCAGCCGATCATCGCCGCGCCGATTGCGCTGGTGATGTGGTCGTAACCGGGGGCGATGTCCGTGGTGAGCGGGCCGAGTGTGTAGAACGGCGCTTCGTCGCACCACTCGAGTTGTTTTTCCATGTTCTCCTTGATCAGGTGCATCGGGATGTGACCCGGGCCTTCGTTCATCACCTGCACGTGTTGCGCCCATGCGCGCTTGGTCAGCTCGCCTTGGGTGTATAGTTCGGCGAACTGCGCCTCATCATTTGCGTCAGCAATACTGCCTGGCCTCAGACCATCGCCGATGGAAAAGGTGATGTCGTATGTGGCCATGATCTCGCAGATTTCGTCCCAATGGATGTAGAGAAAACTTTCCTGATGATGCGCGAGACACCACTTCGCCATGATGGAGCCGCCGCGAGAGACGATCCCCGTGGCGCGGCGTGCGGTGAGCGGGATGTAGCGCAAAAGCACTCCCGCGTGCACCGTAAAATAATCTACACCTTGTTCAGCTTGTTCGATTAACGTGTCTCGATAAATTTCCCATGTCAGTTCCTCCGCGCGGCCGCCGGCTTTTTCCAGCGCCTGATAAATCGGCACGGTGCCGATCGGCACGGGCGAGTTGCGAATGATCCATTCGCGCGTGGCGTGAATGTTTTTGCCGGTGCTGAGGTCCATCACCGTGTCGGCGCCCCATTTTGTTGCCCAACGCATTTTTTCGACTTCTTCCTCGATCGACGACGCCACGGCGCTGTTGCCGATGTTGGCGTTAATCTTTACCAGGAAATTGCGGCCGATGATCATCGGCTCGGACTCGGGATGATTGATATTCGCGGGGATGATCGCCCGGCCGCGCGCGACCTCAGACCGCACGTACTCGGGAGTTATCGGATTGCCAATTGTCGATTTCCAATTGGCAATTGGTTCAGAGCCGGCGTGACGGAAGAGGAGATGGTTGCGGGCGATTGCGGATTGCGGATTGCGGATTGCGGATTTGTCCGAGCCGGACTGGCAATTCAATTCGCGTCCCATGTTTTCGCGAAGCGCGATGAATTCCATCTCGGGCGTGATGACTCCCTGGCGCGCGTACCAGAGCTGAGTGACGGGATGTGATTTCGCACGCAGAATTTTGCGCCGCGCGAAGTTTGGATTTTGAAAATTGAAGTTTGGACCTTCCCTGAAATTTGGAGATTGGGATTTGGAAGTTCCATTGCGGTCCTGGGCGTGCTGGGCGTGATTTGCAGACAGATAGCCATCGTCCGCCGGCGAGATCGCGCGACCCGCAATGGTTTCCACATCGCCGCGGGCACGGATCCATTTGGCGCGCAACGTCGGCAGACCCTGCGTAACATCGCCGTGAAAATCCGGATCGCCCCACGATCCGCTGGTGTCGTAAACGCGCACCGGCTCGTTTACCTCAATCTCGCCACTCATCGATTTTGTTGGCGCGAGCGAGATTTCGCGAAAGGGCACGCGAATGTCAGGATGCAGTTTGCCGGAAATGTAAACCTTGCGTGAATTCGGTAACCCTGAAGATTGATCCGCAGATTTCGCAGATTTCCGCAGATTATTTCCGTTTGAATCTGTGGAATCGGGGCTAAGGGAATCTGTGGATGAAGAAGAATTCTTATTCATAGCCATGCGCGGAGAAATCGCATGGCTGCCTTCCTGCGTCGGAATTACCCGCATCAGGTTCAAGGGGTTCGTCTCAACGACATCTCAGCCAAGCGGCTCCCCCGCACGCTGAGGTAACGCTAAGGCAAAATTAAGAATGCAAAAGTGAAAAGTGATCCGCCTTCGTCCGGTAGCCGGCGGACTACGCTGCGACAAGCAAAGTGACGAGTGAAGTCACGGGCTGGCAGCGGGTTTAGCGCCCGCAGCTGGAGCTTCCTTCACATTTGTATGAAAGATCGCCTGCCATTCTCCCTTCTGTTTTTTCCAGACGGAACCGGCGTTGTAAGTTCCGCTTTGGTCCTTCCCGTCGTACGTGCCTTCAATTGCCACCTTGTACGTCGTGACACATGTGTCCGGGCCAGCGGGCGTGGCTTTGTAGTCGCTGATCGCGAACGATTTCATGTCCCACTTCTGCATGTCCGCCAAATCCTTTTGCATGTCGGATATGCCTTCGGCGTAAACTCCCACAAACTTTGCGGACACGACCTTCTTAAAGTCGTCCGGTTTTTTGTCCTTAAACGCCTGCCAGGCTGCTTTCTCTTTTTCCTGCATTGCGTCGTCGTTTGTCGCGGCGGTCGAAATGGCGACCGTCCCTAGCAAGGCGATTATTGTAGACGTGATCATTCTTTTCATGCTGTCCTTTCGTTGAAGTTGAATAATTCAGCCATCCTGATGCATGCAGGCGGGGCGTCAAGGCTAATCAAAATCCAGGGTGCGCTCTCACGGAACGATCACGTCGGATTCGAGAGATATTTTCTGTGGAGGAGTTGAACGCTGCGGCGGCGAGGGAAACGCGGATTTGCCAACCAGCTTCATGAGACTTGCATCTGCCTCCTTCACCTGCCCTTCCTGAATAACCGGCTCGATCGGGATCGACTTTATTTGCTTCCGATAATCCGCCACGAGCATTGGCGGCTGCTTCCTCACGCCCAATGTCCGGTAATTCTCATTGGCGGCTGCTTCCTCACGCCCAATGTCCGGTAATTCTCGATCCCGACGCCGATCGCCGCTGCCAGCTTGCCGCGCCAATCTTTGTTCGCGATCAATTTGCATTCGCCGCGCTCTGTCAGGAACCCTCCCTCTATCAGCACAGCCGGCACTTTTGTCAGACGCAGGACGGCGAACCGCGCGCGTTTAATACCGCGGTCGTACTCAGGGATATGACCGATGAGCGAATGATAAATGCAAGCCGACAGCGCCATGCTCTGGGCATCCACCTCGCTGCCAGGTTGCATGCTATATGAACTCGAAGTCAGCGCGGTGTCCGACGTGGATGGCGCGCCGCGCGGCGTGAATGAAAAAATTTCGAACCCAGTGGCGTTCGGATCGTCATTCGTCGCATTGAAATGAATGCTGACGAAAATCGAATTACGCGCGGCGTTGGCAATCTTTGCGCGCACTTCCAGTGACACAAAATAATCGCCCTCGCGAGTCATAATCACGCGCAGACCTTTGGCCTGCAAAAGCGGCCGCAGCTTGCGTCCCACGTCGAGCGCAAAATCTTTTTCGTATCCATAACGGCTGACCTGCCCTTTGTCGTAGCCGCCATGACCCGGATCCAGAACGACTGTTTGGACGTTACCAACCTTTGCAACACGATGCGGACGAACAAGCGGCTCGATGGTTTTGGCGAGGTCGGTGCGCGAGACCAGATATTTTCCATCCTGCTCGATTAACGGAAAACACAACCAACTGCGCGCGCCATTAATCATCGCCTCGCGGCTGCCACTGACAAATTCGAGCGGATTTTTGACTGTTTCGAATCGGATCTTCTCGCCGCCTGCAACCACGACACCGGCCGGCAAGCCGTAAAACCTCGAAATATTTTCAATGGTCAGATAATCGTGACCGCTTACTTTGATGACCTCCCAATCGCTGCCGGCTAATGTTGTTGTCTGCGCGAGAGCGATCCCGGCCGTGAGTAATGCTGCATTCAACCAACATCGCGCCGTTCCGATCATCTGTGCGCTAGCGTATCAAAAATCGGACTGATCTCAATAGGCCCGGTTGACTCTCGCCTGTCCCCTTTCGTTAAAGGGGAGAGGATTAAGGGCGAGGCGAGCCAGGCTCGTAGCTAATTCTATCTGCTCAATAATTCGAACTAGCAATTGACTTGCGAGTTTTTTCTGGTAAACACCGGAAATGTTTTTGCCTATTCGACGTGCTTTCGGTGTCTGGATTGCATTAGGCTTGCTCGGCATCGCGCCTCTATCGGCCATCGCAGTTTCCCCTGCTGACAAATTTCCAAAATCTTGCGTCTGGCGCGTGACCAACGCCAAAGCGCCATTTTATCTGGTGGGTTCAATCCATGCTCTCAGTAAAAGTGATTATCCCCTTCCCTCGGCGTACGAAATCGCGCTAAAGGACAGCAAGCGCTTCGTTTTCGAATTCGATCCGAACCGTGGCGCCGAATTCGAAAGGAAATTTGAAGCTGCCGCAAAATATCCGCCGGGAACTGATATCCGCTCCAAGATTGACCCCGAGCTTCTGGCTTGGCTCCGCAAGAATATTTTGACCATCAAAGTCGAACCCCGCCGCG
>QHRD01000117.1 GCA_003220005.1 Verrucomicrobiota bacterium
AAACGAAGGAAAGCGCCATTGTCAGTCTGGCCGACACCGTTGAGAGCGCCTCCCGAAGTCTAGAGAAACCAACGCCGCAGAAAATCGAAGCGCTCGTGAACGAGTTGATCGACGAACGCATTAGCGACCGGCAATTGGACGACTGCGACCTGACACTCGGCGAACTCAAAGTCATCGCCGACCGTTTCCGATTCACGCTCTTATCGATGTTGCACAGTCGAATCGCTTATCCGAAGGCAGGACCGAAACCCGTTGTGCCACGCGACGAAACGTTGCGTCCAGATGTAATGGTTGCTACGCGCAAGCCCGAAACCGCGCCTCCTGTCTCAGCCGCCTAACTACACCGCGCGACCGGCGGCGGCGCTGAATTTCGCTACAGTTCCGGCGGCCGTGCTCGCGGTTCGCGGTCTTTTGAAGTCGCCGTGCTCGGGACGGTGACGAATGGGCCGCCTTCCATCGGCGTGACCTTGGTGAAAGCGACATCGGGCATTTCGCTCGGCAATCCTTCGAGCGGAAAATCTTTTCGCAGCGGGAAGAACGGGTAGCCGTCCCACATCAAAATGCGACGGAGATCGGGATGCCCGTTGAACTTGATTCCCATCATGTCGTAAATCTCACGTTCGTGCCAGTTCGCTGTGGGCCAAATGTCTGAAATGGTATCGACCGCCCCAGCCTCTTCCGGAATTTTTAGTTTCAGGCGCAGATGCATGCCATGGGACATCGCGTACAGGTGGTAAACCATTCCGAAGCGCGGTTCCTCGCCGAAATTGTCGATGCTCGTGATGTCGAGCAAATAATCGAACGAAAGTTTGTCCAAACAGAATTTCGCAATCTCGCGAAGATCGCTAGCAGAAATTGTGTAAGTCGTCTCACCACGAAATTCAGTTTCCGCCTGAAGTTTCTCGCCAAAGGATCCGCCTAACGATTCGAATACTTCGTCGCGGCTCATGCGCTATTCTTATTGTAGAGCAGGCGCTGCGCCTGCCGAAACAAGCGACCGGGCAAGCGAAGCGCATGCCCTACAATTGCAATTTGCACATGCCATCATGCCAGCGCATCCTCGATTTTTTTTGCCAGTTCCGGTTTCTGGTTTCTGAACGAGCGTTCTGTCGAAATTTTTTCCTGCAACTTCATCAAGCCGGCAAGCAGCGCCTCCGGGCGTGGCGGGCAGCCAGAAATGTAAACATCGACTGGCAATAACTGATCGATCCCTTGAAGCACCGCATACGAGCGATACATGCCGCCGGTGGAAGCGCATGCGCCCATCGCAATCACCCATTTTGGTTCCGGCATTTGCTCATAAATTCGTTTTACTGCTAGGGCCATCTTGTAGGTGACCGTGCCGGCCACGATCATCACGTCGCATTGGCGCGGGGAAAAACGCATGACTTCCGCGCCGAAGCGGGCGATATCGAACCGAGAGGCAGCGGTGGCCATTAACTCAATTGCGCAACAGGCCAGGCCCATCGGCATCGGCCAAAGCGAGTTTCTCCGTACCCAATTCAGCGCCGCATCGAAGCGCGTAAAAATCACGTTACCTTCGACCTTAGAATCGTACGCTGTGGGGCGCTGTTCTGCCATGTTACACGGTAAAATACCGGGTTGGACACGCAACCGGTAATAATTCCGACAGCAGCATGCCAAGCCGCAGAAAAGATTCCACCAGCAAATCCACGACTTAGTTGGCGCGACATGCGATCGTGACATTGAAATTTGGCGATTCTTAGGGCGTTGGTGTTGATTCGTGGTTATTTCCTCGGTCCTCATTGCGACCTCACGCTCTCAATAGTATAGAACGCTCTCTTTATGACGAATACCGAAACAGCAAAATCTCATGGCCATCTCATTGCGCCGCATGGTGGCGAATTGGTCGATCTGATGCTTGACTCGGAAAGCGCGCGCGAACTGAAGGCGCGCTCCAGGGATTTTCCGTCGTGGGACTTAACGAGTCGACAAATTCGCGACCTAGAGCTTCTCATGAGCGGCGGCTTCTCACCGCTGCGCGGCTTCATGAACCGCCGCGAGTATGAGCGCGTGTGTCATGAAATGAAATTGAGCAGCAGCCTGGTTTGGCCCATCCCGATCACGCTCGATGTGCCGGAAGCATTTGCGAAATCGCTCAAGCCGGGGAGCACCAAGATCGCGCTGCGTGATTCCGAAGGCGTAATGCTGGCGGTGTTGCATGTCGAAGATGTCTGGCAACCTGATCGCAAGGCCGAAGCGCAAGCTGTTTTAGGCACGACGAGCACGGTGCACCCCGGAGTGGATTATCTTCTCAACAGAGCGCACGATTGGTACGTGGGCGGGCGCGTTGAAGCGTTACAACTGCCCACCCATTACGATTTTCAAACACTTCGGCTCACACCGGCAGATTTGCGCGCCGAGTTTGCGCGTCTCGGCTGGCGGCGGATCATAGGATTCCAAACGCGTAATCCAATGCATCGTGCGCATGTGGAACTGACCTTTCGCGCCGCAGCACAAGTCGAAGCCAGTTTGCTGATTCACCCCTCGGTCGGTATGACCCGGCCCGGTGACGTAGACTACTTCACCCGCGTCCGTTGCTATCAATTGCTTGTTTCCAAATACCCGCGCGGCACAGCCAAGCTGGCACTATTGCCGCTTGCCATGAGGATGGGTGGGCCGCGGGAAGCGATCTGGCACGCAATCATTCGAAAGAATCACGGCTGCTCGCATTTGATTGTCGGCCGGGATCACGCCGGGCCTGGCAACGATGCGGATGGCAAGCCATTCTACGGCCCATACGAAGCGCAGGAGTTGTTCCGTAAATATGAAGCGGAAATCGGCGTCGAAATAGTGCCGTTTCAGATGATGGTTTATGTCGAGGACCGCGATAAATATTTCCCGCAAAACGAAGTGCCAGAAGACTCGCGTGTCCTCAATCTGTCGGGCACACAACTCCGGCGGCGACTAAACGACGGCCGCGAGATTCCGGCCTGGTTTACTTTTCCGGAAATCGCGCGCGAACTCCGGCGCACATTTCCACCGCGGCACAAACAAGGGATGACCGTATTTTTTACCGGCCTCTCCGGCGCGGGCAAATCGACGATCGCGAATGTGCTGATGATCAAGTTGCTCGAGATGGGTGGCCGGCCGGTAACTTTGTTCGACGGCGATCTCGTGCGGAAGCATCTCTCTTCGGAGTTGGGTTTTTCTAAGGAACACCGCGACATCAATATTCGCCGCATCGGCTACGTCGCGTCCGAGATCACAAAAAACCGCGGCATCGCGATCTGTGCCCCGATTGCGCCGTATGACGCCACGCGCAAGGACGTGCGCGCGATGATTGAGCCATTTGGCGGCTTCATTCTTGTGCACCTTTCGACATCGCTGGACGTTTGTGAGGAGCGCGATCGAAAGGGACTCTACGCCAAAGCGCGTGCGGGAATCTTGAAAGAATTTACCGGAATTTCGGATCCCTACGAGGAACCGACTGATGCTGAAGTAACAATCGACACGGGAGAATTGTCGCCAGAGGAGTCCGCGCAGGAGATCATTTTGCACTTGGAGCGCGAAGGCTTCGTCGGAATTAACGGCGGCGTCCCTGATTCAATGTCGACGTAACCGTATACACCTTTTTGCGACGCTTCCAAAGTCGCGAGCGATTTTGCCCAACGACGGAGTTCCCCATATTGCGATTCGCGCCGCGAAGATGAGCGATGCGGCAACGCTCGGGCAGCTCATGTGCGAACTCGGTTACGAAACAACTACTGCAGAAATGCGGCAGCGTTTGGAATCGATCCTGAGCGATGCGCGTTATAGCACCTTTATCGCCGAGGTTGACAATCAAATTGCCGGAATGATCGGCACGCTCACAGTTTCAAGCTATGAGCATAACGATGCGGGTGGGCGAATTCTTGCTCTTGTGACGTTCACCAAGGCTCGCCGCCGCGGAATTGGTCGCGCGTTGATTGCAACTGTGGAGAAAGACTTTGCTCAAAGAGGCGTCAGACGCGTCGCCTTGGACACACGGCTTACCCGAGAAGACGCTCACACGTTTTACGAGTCGCTCGGTTATGAGCGAAACGGCTGGCGATTTGTAAAGCAAATCCAGGTGCGTGAATAATTGCGTAAAATGTGGCGAGTCTGGAACGTTATCCCAATCACGGCAGTTGTATTGGCCGGCAGTCAAGAAGCTTGGCCGGCTGAGCCTACGGAACTGGAAGAAGTCAGGGTAACCGGAGAGGCGACGGGATCGCTCACTTCTGCGTCCCCAGAGGAGTCCGCGAAACAAAAGCAGCAGGTCCCCGGAGGTCTCACGATCAAGAGCGCCGATGAGATGAAACTCGGGGTGCAACTGATTTTCGCACACCTGCTTTCGACATAATAAAGGGTTCTCAGTATTTCTGGATTTCAAGAACCTGACGAACCAGCGATACGCTTCTGCCATCGATGCAATAGCAGATGCTCGAATCGGGGAGGCTCCCCGAATCTTTCACCCCGGCGACGGGCGCTCTTTTTACGGTGGCGTTTCCTGGAGTTGGTGAATTGTCGATTCAGCAGGCTCCTCAGGAAATCAAAGTCGACTGTGGGTTGGATGACTGCCGTTTTTATGGAATCGCACTCGCCTGTTGGATCATCCGAAAAGATCCCAGCTGACCCACGCCTCAACGATTTTTCCTTCCTGAATGCGATCAGATCAAGAAATCCAGATTGTTTTCGCGTTGGTAAATTCCCGGATCCCGGCGGTGCCGAGCTCGCGGCCGAAACCGGAATGCTTTATACCGCCAAACGGCAAACGCGGATCGGACGCGACCATGGCGTTGATGAAAACCATTCCGGCGTCCAAGTCAGAGGCGAAGAGTTCCTGTTCTTCAGGATCGTTAGTCCACGCGCTGGAGCCGAGCCCAAATGTAGTGTCGTTCGCGAGCGCGATCGCGTTGTGCGCGTTGCGCACCCGGAAAATAGATGCCACCGGGCCAAACACTTCTTCACGATATGCGGGAGATTCCTTCGGCACATCGACAAGAACAGTTGGCTCGTAGAAAAATCCCGGGCCATGAATACGATTGCCGCCGGTCAATAATTTTGCGCCTGCGGCGATCGTTTTCTGGACTTGATCGTGCACACCTTCGAGAATTTGTTCCGTCGCGAGTGAACCAATCTGAGTCGCAGGATCCATCGGATCGCCGATTTTGAGCGCACGCATGCGCGCGACGAATTGATCGAGAAACTCGTCGTAAATCTGGTCTGCTATCATAAATCGCTTTGCCGCGATGCATGATTGGCCTGTGTTGATCGTGCGCGCTTTGACCGCAGTGCTTAGTGCGCTCTCGAAGTCCGCGCTGGGCATTACGATGAAGGCGTCGCTGCCGCCAAGCTCAAGCACGCTTTTTTTGATCTCGCGCGCGGCCGTGCTCGCTACCGCGCTTCCGGCTTTCTCGCTGCCCGTTAGCGTCACTGCTTTCACGCGCGCATCGACAATCACCTTTTCCACCTGATCTGGTTCGATCAGCAGTGTTTGGAAAACGCCGTCGTTGAATCCGGCGCGGCAAAAGACTTTTTCAATGTCCCGCGCGCACTGCGGGACATTCGATGCGTGCTTGAGCAACGCTACGTTGCCGGACATAAGTGCCGGCGCAGCAAATCGAAAAACCTGCCAGAACGGGAAATTCCAAGGCATGATGGCCAGAACCGGGCCGAGCGGTTGAAACTCAACGTAACTTTTGGCAGCGTCGGTCTGCGCTACTTCGTCTTCTAAAAATCGCTCTCCGTTCTCGGCGTAAAACTGGCAACCGCGCGCGCATTTCTCAATTTCCGCAACCGAATCGCGCAACAATTTTCCCATCTCCAGCGTGATGATCTTCGCGAACCGTTTCTTTTCCTGAAACAGCAACTCGCTCACGGCATGCAGCAGCTCAGAGCGGTAGGTAAACGTGGTTCGGCGATATTTCCTGAATGCGCTTTCTGCGCGGCTCAGGCGTTTTTCGATTTCTGCATCGTCGAAAGGCGAAAACTCTTTCAGCTTTTCGCCTGTTGTCGGATTGATTGATGCGATCGGCATATTTCTAAGTAAGCTGGGCTACAAGAATGAGCAAAGGTGGAACGCGTTGTCTTCACCTCGTTGGTAATGGCTGCGGCTTTGCCGTCCGATCTTTTGATCTGCGCCTCCGGCGGTCGTTTGCCATCGCCTTCGGAGAAACCGATTCACCTATAGACGCAGTCCTTTTGGGATCAGAACGCGATCGAGCAGATCAAAAAACCATTGCACAAACAGCGCAAGCACCGCTGCCGGAATCGCGCCTTGGAGAATGGTCACGTGGTCGTTCAAGTTGAGGCCGCTCAGGATCGGTTCGCCCAGCCCTCCGGCCCCGATCAACGCCGCGAGCGTGGCGGTGCCGATGTTGATCACTGCACTGGTTTTGATTCCGGATAAAATCGAGCGCGACGCCATCGGGAGATAAATTTCGCAGAGCCGGCTGATCGGGCTGAGGCCCAACGCAATGGCGGATTCGCGCAGTGGCCGCGGAATGTCCTGCAAACCGGTTGCGGTGTTGCGCACGATCGGCAGCAATCCGTAGAGAAAAAGCGCGGCGATGGCGGTGCGGGCACTGATTCCAAAAAATGGCAGAGGCACAAGCAATGCCAGCAAGGCGAGCGACGGAATTGTTTGCACAACGCCGGCAAAACCAAGAATGCCATGACCGATCACTCCGCCGCGGCTGGCAACGATGCCAAGCGGAATGCCGGCGACCACCGAAAGCAGCAGCGAAAATCCAACCAGTTGAAGATGGCGAAATGTCCAGCGGGCCAACTTGTGCGGAAAGGATTCGCCTATGACATGCGTCGATCCTGTGCCTCGCTCAAAATACAAGTTTGCTGCTCTCGTGTAATTTTTTGTGCGCTCCGCTTCTGCATTGAGTTGAATCATCCGCTTTTCATCCAACGTTCCTTCCAAGCGACGCAATGCAGCAATCGCATCCGCACGCATGGACGATCGGAACAAGAAGACCGCCTCATACTTTGGAAAGAAGTGAAGATCGTCTTCGAGCGCGATCAGATCATTTTGCTCGATCTTTGCGTCTGTCGAGTAGGCGTCCTTAACGTCAATCGATCCATTGGCGAGCGCGCTGTAACCGAGCGCGTGATCGATGCCGATGACATTTTGCTGTGGAAGCGCGTACCGCTCGCGCAATGGCCGCCAGCCATCTCGCCGATCCAGGAATTCATGTGTAAGCCCGATCTTGAGCTCGGGAAATTTTCGCAGATCAGTGATGGTGCGCACGCCGAGTCGTTGCGCTTCGGTGGGCCGCATCACCAACGCATAGGTGTTGTTAAAGCCGAGCGGGATCGTCATGCCGACGTCAAGTTTGCCCAGCGCATTGCGAATTTCCTCGAGCGATAATTCGCGATCTGTTTTAAAAATTTCTTGCGCGATGGTTCCCGTGTATTCGGGGTAGGCATCGATTTGTCCGCCGCGCAACGCTTGCCAGAGAATGATGGTGCCGCCCATGCCCTCGCGATGTTCGGCGGGAATTCCGGCATCGGTTAGTGTGCGTCTGGCAATTTCCCCGAGCACATACGATTCGGTGAATTTTTTTGAACCGATAACGATGGGATTTGCTGATGCGGATACGACGACCGCAACCGGAATCAAGAACAACAGCAAAAGAATACTGGGTCGTGCGCGGCGCGCCCTCGCCACGGCGAGCGAGCTGTGGTCGCGTCCTACCATCGAGCTCATGTGAGAACGACCCCGCGCTGCGCGTTGATGAATTCCGACACGAAAGGATCGGCCGGTTTTTCGCGAAGATCGGTGACCGAACCTTTTTGGACGATGCGGCCCTCATTCATAAGCACGATCTCGTTACCGAAATAGATCGCCTCCGCCAAATCGTGAGTGACGAAGAGCACTGTCTGCCGCAGGCGCGCGAAAATTTCCTTGAGATCTTTTTGCAAAGAAGCGCGCACCAACGGGTCGAGCGCGCCGAGTGGTTCGTCGAGCAACAGCAACTCGGGCGAAAGCATCAAAGCGCGCATCAAACTGACCCGCTGCCGCTGGCCGCCGGAAAGTTCGACCGGATATCGTGGCAGGAGCTGGTTGGAAAATCTTGTCAACTCGCATAATTCCAGGAGCCTGCGCTGCATTTCCTTCTGCGATTTAGCAATGTGGCGTGCCATCAAAAGAACATTTGCGCGCGAGGTGAGATGCGGAAACAGGCCCCCCTCCTGGATGACGTAACCAATCCGGTGTCGCAGAACGTCGATGTTATCGGGCGTAATCGGTTCGCCGTCGAACTTGATCGAGCCGGAGTCCGGCTTGATCAAACCAATGATCAACCGGAGCAAAGTTGATTTGCCGCAGCCGCTCGGACCGATGAGCACAGTGATCTTGCCGCGATCAATTGAGAGGTTCGTCGGGTGCAACGCTGCTGCGTCCCGGTAGCTTTTGCTAACATCCACGAGTCGAACTAACGCGCTCATTGAGGTAGCGCATGCCTCCGGTCCGCCAATCGGATGGACTCGTCTCGTGGCGAGCTTGCGTTTTCAACTGGATCGCAAGCGGGACGCATGCGCTAAGTTTAGCTTACCGTAAAATAGAAAACGCCAAATAGACGCGCAGCGTCAGTCCAGACCCGGACAAACTCGAATCCGGCTTTGCCAGCGAGCGCGGCAAAATCTTCCGGCGCGTATTTGTAGGAAAACTCAGTGATGATTTTTTCGCCACGCCGAAAATGAAACTTTTGGTCGTTAACGTGAACAAACTGGTCGATTTCACTGATGAGATGCATTTCGATGCGGCCAGCGGTTGAATTGTATATCGCGCGGTGCCGCCACTGATCGAGATCGAAATCTGCGCCCAACTCGCGGTTGAGGCGGTCTAGCAAATTCAAATTGAATTGCGCAGTAACGCCAGCGCTGTCGTTATATGCAGCTTCGAGGACGCGCGGGTCCTTTTTTAAATCCGCGCCGATGAGCAGCCCGCCGGGCTCTGTCAAGGCTACGGCGGGCAAGCCGTTCGGGCGGCAAACGTTCGCTACCCGGCGCAAGAATTCCTCGGCTTCGGTTGGTTCGAAGTTCCCGATAGTCGAGCCCGGAAAATAGACGACATTGCGCACAGCTTTGCGGCTCGGTGAAGGCAACACCACAGGTTGCAGATAGTCAGCGCAGACAGGAAGGATCTCCAAGTCAGGGAAAATTTTTCGAAAAAGAACAGTCGATTCGCGCAATTGCTTTTCCGAAATGTCCACTGGGATGTAAACTGCCGGGGTTTCGAGCGCCTCAATCAGAATACGAGTCTTGGTGCCGGCGCCGGTGCCGAGTCCGATCAACTCTATGTTTGGCCCGAGGCACGATGCGATGTCGGCGCGATTTCGATCCAGAATGTCGATCTCAGTTCGGGTAATGTAATATTCGGGCAGCTCACAAATTTTTTGGAACAACGCCGCGCCGCGCTCATCGTAAAAATATTTGTATGGAACCGAACGGGGATTACTGGAAAGGCCAGCGATTATGGCTTCCAGAAAGTCAGAACCGGCGGACGGCAATTCAGAAACAGGTGGTATGGCCGTTAGAGTTTCGGCAGTCATTATGGCATTATCGTTTAGCGCGCGCCAGACGGTCGCTGCTTTACCGATTCATTGTGGATCGCGTGCGAGTCTGATGCCGGTGAACTGCCAGCGCTTTTCCGGTTGAAAGAAATTGCGGTACGTGCGCCGAATGTGACTGCGTGATGTAGCGCAGGAACCGCCTCGCAAGACGTATTGGTTGCACATGAATTTGCCGTTGTATTCGCCGAGGGCACCGGGCGCCGCGTGATACCTGGGATACGCCGAGTAGGCGCTGCGCGTCCATTCCCAAACGTCGCCGAACGTTTGGTGAAGTCGTCCATCATTTTCTGAAATACACATCGCGCGTGGATGAAAAATCTCGTCTTCGACAAAATTTCCTTCGATTGGACAATCGACCGCAGCGCGCTCCCATTCGAATTCCGTCGGGAGACGCGCGCCCGCCCAGCTCGCATACGCGTCGGCTTCGAAATAACTCACGTGCGTCACCGGTTCGGATTCATCGACGCGGCGAAAACCTGACAGCGTGAAGTTCCACCAGCCGCCGTCGTGTTTCGTCCAGTAAAGCGGTGCTTGCCAACGTTGTTCGTTCACGGTCATCCATCCGAGCGATAACCAGAATTCCGGGCGCCGGTAGCCACCGTCTTCGATGAATTCGGTGTACTCGCCGTTTGTTACCGGCCGGGACGCCAGCGAAAACGCGGAAACAAGCGCTTGATGCCGCGGCCCTTCATTGTCATAGGCGAATCCGCGACCGGCATGGCCGATCTCAACGATTGCCTCTTGGAACTCGACGAACTGGTACGGACGGCGCGCTGCGCCATCCCCCGAAAGCTTTCGGGGCAGTGCGGCGTCGCTACCTTCTCGAAAAACAGGATAGAGCGGATTTTGCGCGAACACGTGCTTGATGTCGGTGACGAGCAATTCCTGGTGTTGTTGTTCATGATGTATGCCCAGGACGACGATCGGCTCGATTTCATCGAGCAGCTTTTCGTCAGCGTCGGAAAGTAAATCGTCGATGTGCGAATCGATCGAGACGCGATAGCGCTGTGCCTCCCTTACAGTTGGCCGCGAAATTAATCCACGCAGATCGCGCCGGTGCATATCGCCGGCAGCGTTGTAGTACGAATTAAAGAGGTAAGCGTACTCTGGAATTTCAGCGCGATATCCGGGGACGAACCTTTTCAGGATAAACGTTTCGAAAAACCATGTGGTGTGCGCGAGGTGCCACTTGGTGGGACTGACATCGGGCATCGATTGCACGACGCAATCTTCCGGTTCGAGACCTGCGTACAGCGCGCTCGTGAAATCTCGGACTTGATGAAAGCGAGCCAGCGAGCGTTCAACGCGCCCCCGTCGCGAATTTAAACGAGATCGTTCCGACGCCGTGCCTGTCGCGGCGTCCGCCGAGACCAAGCTCAAGAAATTTCTCCCTCTTGTTGAAGTTCTTCCCGGCGCGCTTCGAGCATCTGGTCATGGGCCGCTTCTTCGAGGCCATCGATCACGCAATGCTCGCCGACTGTTCCTTCTTCTTCGGTGCCGGGACGCGGTGTCCGGTGGCCTTTTGAACTCGCGACGACGCTCCATTCTTCAGTGAGATCGGCATTGTCGGGGGTTTCCTCGGGAGGCGTGTGATTTTCCGCGCCCATCAATTCCTGGCGGGCCTGTTTCCAATCCGCCTCGGTAAATTCATCGGGGTTGCGCTCGTCGATCATCGCAATTTCTCTTGCGCGCCTTTCCACCTCCTCTGATGACGGTGCGCCGAGCCCGTTGCCGTGTAGCTCGATTTTTCCGGGCCGAGGTTGTGAGTAGTCATTCATAACCAATAATGCGAAAGGTTACGGCGCCTGTTCGCAACTACACTGTGGACTACAGATTGGAGGCTTGCAATACAAGCGATAAACGAGTTATCCGCGTTTTAAAAATGAGTAATGAAGCCCTTGTCCAACTCCCAGACGGCGCTGTCGTTGCTTTTGAAGAATTCGGTGATCCAAACGGGGTGCCGGTGATATTTTGCCATGGCTGGCCAAGCTCACGCATTATGGCGCGCCTCACGGACGACCCAGCGCGCGATTTGGCTATTCGTATTATTTCGCCCGATCGGCCAGGCATTAGTGCCTCGAGCTTGCACCGTGATCGCAAGTTAAGCGACTGGCCACGCGTCGTAGAACGAATCGTTGAGCATCTCGGTGTCCGCGAATTCCGAATGCTCGCGATATCCGGCGGCGCCCCGTACGCGTATGCGACGGCCGCGGCTATGCCTCAGAGGGTGCGGGCAATCGCGATAGTCGGTGGTGCGCCTCCGATGGCGGAACTCGTCAACGCCGAAGGATTGCTTCCGCTTTACCGCAGGATGCTGACACTTTATCGAACCCGACCGCGACTCTTGCGCAGATTATTTTATCTGGTGCGGCCGATTTTGTCGTTGCGGCCGCCTGTGCGCTTTCGTCCGCTGCTCTTAAAAATATTAATGCTGCGGCCATGCGACGCAGAAAGCCTGCGCGACGCAGAAGCCTTCGAAGCCATTTTTGAAAGCCAGCGGCGCGCTTGGCGTAGCTCGGTTGAAGGCGTGATGGTTGACGGCCAGATTTATGCGCAGCCATGGGGCTTGGCCATTGAAGACGTGCGCATTCCGGTCCGGCTATGGCATGGGAAGGAAGACCGCGCTTTTTCCGTTCACCTGGCGGAGGAGGTCGCAAAACGATTGCCGAACTGCAAAGCGCGTTTCGTTGATAACGCCGGACACTATTCGCTCCCCATCCGTCATATGCGCGAGATCCTGCAGGATCTCATTTGCAATGCCGGCACATCGTCCTGAGAAAACAATGAAGCGCGACGCCTGGTGTCCGCCGCGACCTAAGCAGCTGCCGCGCGTTTTTCGAGAATGTAATCGTGAATCGTATTTACAGTTCGAAGCGCTTTACCAGCTACGTCGGAACTGGGCACACCGACTCCGAACGTTTTTTCCATGCTTACGACCAGCTCCAGCGCGTCAATGGAATCCAAGCCGAGTCCATCCGGACCGAAAAGTGGTAAATCATCGCCGATCTGCTCGGGAGTAACTTGCAGCATCAGATTTTTCACAAGCATTTCTTTAATTTGGGCACGCAAATCAGGCTCGGACATAAACGAGCCGCGATTTTGCCGTAAATCGCAGGTCAGGTCAAACACGCAGACAGGCGGGTCTAGGTTCGGAGTTCGGCCCTCGGGCGGCAATAACGGCTGCCACGCACGAGCCGCGTAAACGCGGGACTCCAAACTTTACACCTGATCGGCTTTGTCGCCGGGCGCAACTGCTTCAGTTGGCTGCGGTGGCGTCAGGCTGGCTGAAGATTGGCTCTCGCTTCGCGCCACGGTGGACTGTGCCGGTTTTACATCGGCTTTGGCAGAGTCTGTCTCAGACTTTCCAGCCTTATGCAGTTCGTCGCTGAACTCGTCCTTTGCCTTTTGAAACTCCTTTACCGCCTGACCCATTCCGCGTGCTAGTTCCGGCAGTTTCTTTGCGCCGAACAAGACTAGAATAATCAGCAGGATAACAATCAAGTCTGGCCCTGCCAAGTTCATGAAGCTGGCGAGGAAGTTCATAGCAACTCCAACATCAGACCGTTTCCCCGACTTGCAAGGGATTTCAGAATACCAGAGGGCGACTTGGAAGGGGGGCTACGCCGCTGACTTTCCAATGTGCGTCCCTATCGGGACTGAAATTTGACACGCAAATGCTACTATGGGAAAAGATTAATCCACCTATGCGTCCTATCTGGAAAGGCAGCATCAGCTTCGGGCTGGTTTATATCCCGGTGGCGGTTTACCCGGCCACGCGCGAGGAAAAGCTGAGTTTCCGGCAGCTTCGCTCAAGCGATCTCAGCCCAATCAGATACAAGAAAGTGGCAGAAGCAGACGCAAAGGAAGTCCCCGCCGATCAGATCGTGAAGGGTTTTGAATACGAGCGCGGGCATTATGTTGTTCTAAAGGATGAGGACTTCGAGAAGGTGCGGATCGAGTCCACGCATTCGATCGATATCACCGACTTTGTGGATTTGGAACAAGTTGA
>QHRD01000118.1:0-1204 GCA_003220005.1 Verrucomicrobiota bacterium
GGATCGTCCTGTTTTACGATCACATCCCCGAATTCATGATGTTCTTCTTCAAGCAATGGCTCAATCACGCCGAAATGCTCATCTGAAACAAAGCGGAACACCGATGAGCGCCGCAGAATCTCGCTGTCCTTTACTTTCATTATGCTGCGGGGGTTGAAACGCCTCCGAGCCGCCGCTGGGCATATTTGCTAGTAAGCTCGGCGAAATGTCGATCGAGGAGCCTTTGATCGATCCGCAATTTTACGTTTGGGTCATCGGGCTGGGGTTCATTTTTTCTAAGGATGCGGCGCAGTTCAAATCCGTCACCATGAGCAAGCGGTTTGAGCATCTCGCCGGCCGAGACGCTTAGGAATCTGCGCTGTGCATCGATGGGAAGATCTTCCAAAATAAAGTCAGCGCGCCGGTAAGGATAGCCTCCCTCGGTGGCTACTTCTTCCATGGACATGCCATCCTCGCTCACGCAAAAGAGCGCTTCCCGGGCGGCGTCGAGCGATTCCACCTCGATCATTTCAGTTTCGAATCTTGTTAAGGGCAGCCGCAAAGCCAGCAATTCGCGTTGACGCGCTTCTGGCACAAGGAGTGTGGCGCAATGCTTCTGGTATGCTGCCTCTATCGCGAGCATGTCGTCTAACCAATTCGAATCGCGTTTCAGTTGCTCCAGCCAATTCGGCAGTTGGGCCGCTGTAATTCCGATCCGATGGAGAAATTTCCGTTTTTCGGCTGCAATGGCGTCTGGCGGCAACTCCTTTCCAGCACAGCGTGCCGCCAGCCGCACGATTAAATCACGAGTCATTCGGTCCAACTCTCCGGACAAAATTAACTCCGCAATGAACGACTGGCGTAGCTCGGCCTCCGCGGAAGGATATTCTATTTCGTCGGGAATAATCTCTTCCTGAAGCGTGCTGGCGTAGTATTCGCGGGTAAGGTAGTCGGCGAAATCATCAAGTGTGAGGCCTCGATTTGCCAGCCATGCTTCCGTTTCCTCGGCCGTGATCAAATCGTATTCGTAACGAAAGGCTTCCGCGGCACTCGAAATCGCGGAGTCATCTGTCTCCAGATCAAGCTCATCTGCCCGGCTCTCGGCTGCCACTTGGTGGAGAAATTCTTTCCACTTTACGTCTAACTCGCCTCTGAAAATGGCCGCATCGATTGCATCGCGCGCGGTATATTCCCGTTCTCCGCAAGCACACACTACCAAGTCAAG
>QHRD01000118.1:1426-5472 GCA_003220005.1 Verrucomicrobiota bacterium
GTGGATGCTGAATACTTTCGTGCTTTCCATTGAGCAGTTCGATGCGGTGAAACAACTCCTTTCGCTGTTTGATCCTGCACATCAGCTGCGTGTTGCGGCACTCGGGCCAAGAACCCCAAGTGCGGATGCCTTTCTCGATGCGCTTGAAGCAGCCGATACGGGAATTCGTGCGCTGGCAAGATATGACGTCGATCTCATTTCGATTAGTCACCTCGAGATGTTTTTACCGGATGATGTGGATCTTACCTTGCTGAAGGAGGCGAGATCGATTGTCGGTGATTTGCCAGTTTTCTGGGAAGCGCCGCCGGAGCGAGCAGAGAAAGCCATTTCATTGCTGGCCGAACACAATTCCGATGAAGACGCGGCAACGTTCGGTTACAAATTGCGCACCGGTGGAGTGACAGCGGGTGCATTCCCAACTTCGGCGCAAATCGCCAGCGCGCTCGTGACGCCGGCTACGCATCAGCTCCCAATCAAGTTTACAGCGGGGCTGCATCATCCCATCCGGCAATTTCGCGATGAAGTGAAAACAAAGATGCACGGTTTTCTGAATGTCCTGGGAGCGGCAGTCCTTGCAGCGGAGCACCGGTGGGATGCAAAACAGACCGCGACTATGCTGGAAGATGAAAACACTGCTTCGTTTTCGTTTGGAGAAGATTTCTTCGCGTGGCGTGAATGGAAGATCGACGTCGAGCGGCTGCGGTATCGCCGAGAGTTCGCGGCGTCGTTCGGCAGTTGCAGCTTCGACGAGCCGCGCGAGGATTTGAGCGCGCTCAGGCTTCTCTGATCCACCACGAAGAGCACGAAGTTCTTTGGAGGCGATACTGAAATTTTCTTCGTGGCCTTCGTGTTCTTCGTGGTTAAATCAAGTTAATGAGTTCGCCGTTGCGTAGTTTCATCGAAGTCCCAGCCGATTCGCATTTTCCGATTCAAAATCTGCCATTCGGCGTCTTCCAACCGAAACAGGAAAAACCACGCGTGGGAGTCGCGATCGGCGATCTGATTGTCGATCTTTCCGTGTTGGAAGAGCTGGATCATTTCCGGTCACCGGAATTTCAGGGTCAGGAAGTGTTTTCCGGCGATTCGCTCAACGGCTTCCTTGCGCTTGGTCGCCCGGCGTGGCGAAAGACGCGCGAGATCCTGCAACGTCTTCTCTCAACTGAGACGCCAACGCTGCGCGATGACACGCGACTGCGCGAAAGAGTTTTTCACGCCCAAAAAGACGTGATGATGAAATTGCCGGCGCGGATCGGCAATTACACCGATTTCTATTCGTCCTATTATCATGCGCACAACGTCGGCACGATGTTGCGAGGACCTGAGAACGCGTTGATGCCGAACTGGAAGTGGTTGCCTGTGGCATATCACGGACGCGCCAGTTCAGTTGTTGTCAGCGGTGCGGACGTGCGCAGGCCACACGGGCAAATCAAACCACCTGATGCCTCCGCGCCGATCTTCGGTCCGACCAAAAGCCTCGATTACGAATTGGAAATGGCATTTTTAGTCGGGCCTGGCAATTCGCGTGGAGAACCGGTTCCGATCGATCGAGCCGTCGATCAGGTCTTCGGCCTCGTCTTGATGAACGATTGGAGCGCTCGCGACATTCAGGCGTGGGAATATCAGCCGCTCGGTCCGTTTCTGGCCAAGAACTTTTGCACCAGTATTTCGCCCTGGGTTGTCACGCTGGAAGCGCTTGAGCCATTCAGGAAACCGCTTCTGCTACAGGATCCTGAGCCACTCCCGTACTTACGCGGAACAAATGACTTCACATACGACATTCAGTTGGAAGCGCGGCTACAAACCTCCTCAATGAACGCGCCGCATGTCATCACGCGCACCAACTTCCAAAACCTTTACTGGAGCATCGCCCAACAACTCGCTCATCACACTGTGAATGGCTGCAATTTGGAGCCCGGCGATCTGCTGGCCAGCGGCACGATCAGCGGTGCGACTGAAGAGTCGCGCGGCTGCATGCTCGAATTAACGTGGCGGGGCGCCAATCCGTTAAAGCTTCCGAACGGCGAGACGCGCAAATGGCTTGAGGATGGCGACACCCTGACGATCACCGGCTGGTGCCAGGGCGAAAGCTATCGCGTCGGTTTCGGAGGAGTGCGCGGCAAAATTATTGCAAGTGGCGTGTGACGAGTGAATAGGCACCAGATCGAGCTCAAGCCTACTGTCGTTTTTGCGCGGTGGATTTCCTGGATCGGGCATCCGTTGGTTTTCATCACCCTGTCGGTCGCGATTATCATTATCCTGCGCCTGGCTAATCGTGTCGGCGTCGCACTCTTGCTAACTGTGTTGACTACGGTGATTCTGCCGATGGCACTTTTGCTTTTTCGCGGGGCTCGATCAGGCCGATGGAGCGACCCGGATGTTTCAATTCACGCCGAGCGCGTCCGATTTTATCCACGTGCAATTCCAATTGCGGCGATAGCCGTTATTGCGCTTTGGCTATTGCGTGCCCCAGCTTTCGCATTACGCGGCGCCACGGTGACGCTGCTGCTGCTGGTTGTGGCCGCGCTGGTCAATTTTCGCCTCAAGCTGTCGTTGCATGCGCTATTCGCTTTCTACAGCGCGATCATTTTGTTTGTGACCTATCCCGTCATCGGCGCGATTGCGTTCGCGCTCGCCCTCCTCGTCTTCTGGTCGCGGCTTTATCTGAAGCGCCATGATCTTCTTGAAACGCTCGTCGGCGCTTCGCTCGGTTTGTTGGGCGGAATGATCACTGCTTGGTAGCTCGCTAATGCGCCGACGCGGGGAGGAAAGGTCCGTAGCATATCAACGCCCAATGCTTCCCGGGGATCAGTAGCGCACTCGAACCAGAAATAATCCTTCAGCAGGTGCGGCAAAACGCGCTGCTCGAGTCTGGCCGGAGTCTAGCCGCCTGAGATCCTCGATGCGCATTTTGCCAAGAGCGCATTTCACAAGGGAGCCGACGATTAACCGAACCATCTTGTAGAGGAAACCGTCGCCATCAAACTCGATTGTTACACACGGGTCTTTTTGCCGGATGCGCACAGAATTGATTGTGCGGATGGTGCTTTCCTCGAGTTTTCCGCGATTGGCGGCGAACGCTGCAAAATCATGAGTGCCGACGAAATGTTTTGCTGCTTTCTGCAAGATTTTTATATCGATCGGGCGGGGGATGTGCCAGGCGCGACGGTACTCGAATGGAGGTAAGACAGGCGCGCACCAGATTCTGTAGCGATAAACTTTTCCCTTGGCCGAAAGACGCGCGTGGAAATTGTTAGACACATATTGGCAGCGAAGCACGCGAATTGCAGGAGGCAGTAACGCATTGAGCGCTTCCATCCAACGTTCAGGTGCTAAAGCTTTGTTAACATCGACGTGTGCGCATTGCGCGAGGGCGTGGACGCCTGCGACCGTTCGCCCGGCCCCGTGCACGCGCACAGACCTTCCGGCGACGCGTTCAAGCGCGCGTTCGAGATGATCCTGAATAGTGTTGCCGTGAGATTGGCTCTGCCAGCCGGCAAATGGCGCGCCGTCGTACGCTACGATAAGTTTCAATCTTTTGGACATGGCGATCTGTGTGATCGGTAATTAGTGAACAGTGATCAGTAGCAAAATTCCCCTGTTCACGCATCACAGATCACTGATCGCTCTTTGCCGCCGCGTCAGCGGCGCGCCGGTCTAGGTAGCTTTGCAGAATCATTTGAGCAGCCACCTGGTCAACGTAGCCGCGGGTCTGCCGTGTTTTCTTGCCTGCGTCCCGCAACGCCCGGTGCGCTGCGGCGGTGGTCAGGCGTTCATCCCAGGTGACAACAGGACAGGGTAAAATCGCGCGCAAGTTTTCGACAAACTCGAGGACTTCGGTCGCGGCCGCGCCGATCTGTCCATTCAGACGCTTGGGTAGTCCCGCAACGACGTGATCGACTTTCTTTTCGCGGACGATCTTCGCGACGCGGGATGGCGCGTGCTCGTTCGCTGGGATCGTCTCGAGCGGATGCGCAAGCAATTGTAACTCATCAGAAATGGCCGCGCCGATACGCGCCCTGCCAAAATCGAGAGCCAAGATTCGATTC
>QHRD01000118.1:5561-25143 GCA_003220005.1 Verrucomicrobiota bacterium
AGCAGCGCTATGGATGTGCCGACTTCCTCGAAAACGATGTTGTTGCTGGAATCGAGCGCAGTGATGCTGCGGTTCGCGGCGTTTCCCTGTTTATCCTTCTCAAAATAATTCGCCAGCGCTCGCCAACTTCCGATGTCGTCCCATTCGAAGCTGGCCTCCACCACAAAAACGCGATCCGCCTTTTCCATGATAGCATAATCGAATGAAATGCGTGGCAATTTGCTGAAACGCTCGCGCAAAGCCTTCTCGAAATTTTCCGGTGACCGAAGTTGCGAAATGAAATCCGCCAGTTCCGGTGCGTATCGGTTGAACTCGCGGAGTATTGTCGGCACGGACCAAACGAACATGCCTGCGTTCCATCGAAAATTTCCTCGTCGCAAAAATGATTCGGCCAGATCGGGATTCGGTTTTTCACGAAAGCGCAGGACCCGATGGATCGAATCGTTGTCGGGACGCTTGCGCAAACGCACCGGCTTTCCGTGTTCAATATAACCGAATCCAGGACATGCCCAGCTTGGTTTGATGCCGATGGTTACAAGCCCGCTTGTCTCCTGGGCTACCTCGGCCGCCAGGGCCAGCGTTTCCTGAAAAGCTGTCCGGCTCGCAATTACATGATCGGCGGGAAGAACGGCCATGATGGCTGCGTGATCGCGGGATGCCACCCAACCTGTGCCCAGCGCAACGGCAGCAGCAGTGTCGCGCTTGGCAGGCTCGGCTACGATGTTCTCCTTCGGAAAATTCCCGAGCAATTTGCGGACGGCATTTTCCTGTTCGGTGTTCGTCAGGATCAGAATACGCTCGGGCAGGACAAAGCCTTCGAGGCGCGCCAAAGTTTCCTCAAGTAAAGTTTTGTCGGCGACGAGGCGCAGAAGTTGTTTCGGCCGCGCCCGCCTGCTAAGGGGCCAAAAACGTTCGCCGCTTCCTCCGGCGAGGATAAGCGCGTAGATCGAATTGGGCATTTTTTCCAATTTTATGTCATGTCGAGCGAAGTCGCCTGCCAAGCCGTAGCTTTATGCGAAGGTCTGGAGACATCTCTGGATTTACGTTTGCTTTGGCTAAAGAGTCGAGAGATTCCTCGAGTACGTTGTGCTGCGCTCGGAATAACAAGAACACTTGGTTGCGAAAATTGCCGTTTCTTTTTCCCAAACGCGACGTATATGGTAGGCGATGTCTTTCCCCATATCCATTTCAAAAACTTCCGAACAGGATGGAGTTGACCCGCTGCTTGTGGTCACACGCACTGCCATTGGTCTGGGCTTGGGAATTCTGATGGCAGACAAGATCAAACCGTCAATTCGGCAGGCAGCTGCAATCGCGCTCGTAGCAATCGGCGCGTTGGCCGCGGCCCCGTGGCTGGTGAAAATCACCCTCGGCCAGATAAACCGGCCAGAGTCCGAATGGGGCAGTCGCGCCCGATTGCGCTCCATTCGCGACGATTCCGGCTATACCTCCGATAACGACATTTATTAGCGCGCTGTAGGCGGGATCGGCCTGTCACGCCGTAACACAAAGGCGGATGATCCTGGCTACAAAAACGCTTCAGCAACGGAATCCGCCACGGCTTTGCCTTTCCGGGTCAGCGCGAAATTGCCGTTCGACTGTCGAAGTAATCCCAGCGCGATAAATTCGTTCGTTTGTTGCGTGAAACGTTTCAAATCCGACGCGCGAACTCCGTCACGCGTGCGCAGCGACAGCGCGACTCGCTCGGTGCGTTTGATTTCGTGCGTTAAATTTTCGGTCGACGCATGCGGTGATTGGCCTGAAAGAACGCGCTCGATATACGTGCGATAATCGCAGACGTTCTGCCAGCGCCGCATACCGACAGTCGAAACTGCACTCGGACCAATACCCAGATAGTCTTTGCTCAGCCAATAAGCGCGGTTGTGAACCGAGGAAAAACCGGGCCGCGCATAGTTTGAGATTTCGTAATGTTCGTATCCTGCGTCCTCCAAGATTGCCATCGCCACCTCGAAAAACCCGGCGTCCATGTCTGCGTCCTGACGAAATTCGCCGCGCGCGTGGCGAAGAAAAAATTCTGTGCCTTCTTCGTAGGTCAGACAATAGGCAGAGATATGATCGGGCTGGAGCGCGATGGTTTTCTCCAGCGTCAATCGCCACTGCTTAATCGTCTGGCCTGGCAAACCGAACATCAGATCGATGTTGATGTTCATTAATCCTGCCGCACGCAGGATCCGAAACGATTCTTCAGCCTGCCGCCCATTGTGCTCGCGCCCGAGCAATTTCAGCAACTGATCGTCCCAAGATTGCACGCCAAGACTAATCCGGTTGATTCCGAATTTTTTGAGGATCGCGGCTTTGCGTGCTGAAACGCTTCCTGGATTCGCTTCGATCGTCCACTCGACCAGTTCCGACAAGTCGAGCTGCTGATGGAAACCGCGCATTAGAAATTCCAATTGCGCGATGTTGAGCGCGGTGGGCGTGCCGCCGCCGAAATAAATTGTGGTAGGGGCGGCGCGCTGCGGTCGCCGTGGCGACACGCCCGAGCAGTGCGTCCCTACTAGGCCTTGCAGTTCGCGCAATATCGCCTCGCAAAATCGCGATGTCTGCGAGCGGTCGAGCAAATCTTTGTAAAAAGCGCAATACGGGCAAATGCGCGCGCAGAAAGGAATGTGAACGTACAGATGGCGAATCATAATATTTCTTTGAGTGTCATTCCGAGCGGAGCGAGGAACCTATCACAGAATGGTGAATCTCAATTCTTATCTGGCGCGTCCCAAGCTTCGTGGGCGAGGTCCTTCTCCCGCGACTGCGGGATCAGGATGACCGTCGGGTTAGCGCAGTTGTGATTCGGGTGTTTACCCATACAATCGGTCAGTCTTTATTGTCATTCCGATCGGAGTCGAGGAATCTCTTGCTTCCAAACGTTGAGAGATGTGTCGACTTCGCTCGACATGACAAAACTCCGAAACGTAGCTCTCGTTCTGTTCTGCGCCATTGCCTGCTGCTCCTTGCCGGCGCAAACGCCGGAGCCCTCGCCGACGCCTTCAATTGTGTATGCTGTACATGATCTTGCCGCAATCAAAGATTACAAGACGAACTCGCGCATTGTGCATGAGATGGTGGATCGGCTTGTTCTCGCAGCAACCGCCAAGTCTGAGGTGGCGAGGGCATGGGCGTCGCTGGTGTCTCCCAACGACCGGATCGGAATTAAAATCTCCGCGGCAGGCGGCGAACTTTTTACCACGCATCATGATGTGGTGAACGCGATTGTGGACGGACTCGTGGCAGCTGGCCATCCTCGAAACACAATCATTGTTTGGGATCGCTCTCTCGGCGGAATCAAGGATGCCGGTTATCGCGCGGGCATTGATGGTTACCAGTTACAAGCAATCATGCCGCATGACGGCTACGACGCGAAAGCAGTCCTGACCGCGCCTTTGACAGGGCAACTGATTTGGGGCTATCTGGACTACCTCGGCGACGCGCGGAAGATGCTCTCTGACGTTGAGAACACCAGCAATGTCAGTCATTTTTCAAAGATCCTTTCGAGCGACGTTAACAAAATCATCAATGTCCCGGTGATGAGTATCAGTGAAACGAACGGGATCGCCGGTTGCATCTACAACATGACCATTCCGAACATCGATAACTGGCGGCGTTTTGCCCAAGGGTCGCGTTTTGGCGGAGATAGCCTTGCAGAAATTTATTCTAACCCGCTGATCGCAAAGAAGGTCGTCTTCAATTTGATCGATGGCCTTATTGCCGAATATGCAGGCGGTCCACAGTCGCAACCGAACTATGCCCTGCATCACGCCACGTTGTACGCGAGCAGGGACGGCGTTGCCTTGGACACCATCGCCTTGAAGCGTTTGGAAGAGTGGCGCGCACGGGCGAGTCTCCCTAAGATCGGCCGCCTCGCGTCCTATATCGATTTCGCCAGCCAGCTCGGCCTCGGAAACTCATCGCTGAACCGAATCGAGGTCCGAAATATCGGGAAATGATTTTTTCTGATAGCACACGCACAAACATTTACGTTCCGTGAGCACGCGATCGCATTTGGAGATAACAATTCTGCGCCCAGTCTCCCGCTCATTTCATCTTTCGATTCGATTTTTGCCGGCGCAATTACGGGAACCGATCGCGCTGGCGTATCTCCTTGCGCGGACGACAGACACGGTCGCCGACACATCGAAAGTCTCCCGTAGCGTGCGAGTCGAAACTCTCAAGATGCTCTCGGACGGGATTCAGGGAAAGGCTTCGCGCGAGGTCGTTGTCGATCTGATCGGCTCATTTGTCCCGCTACAGGAAAACCAGAGCGAACGACAATTGCTTGAGTCGTTGCCCGATTGCCTTGCATGGCTCGAGCGAATCGAACGGGCGGATCGCACTGACGCTCGCGTGGTACTGGAGAAAATCACTCACGGCCAAATGCTCGACCTACAGCGCTTCGACAACCCGCAGGAGATTCGCGCGCTTACCACGGCCGATGATCTGGACGAATACACCTATCTGGTTGCCGGTTGTGTCGGCGAATTTTGGACGCGTCTTTGTTTCCGGCATGTTCGGAACTTCGCAAGGCTGAGCGAAGATGAGATGCTGGCGCTCGGTAAACGCTACGGAATGGGGCTTCAGTTGATCAATGTACTGCGCGATGCCGGCTCCGATCTGCGCGCAGGCAGGTGTTATTTTTCCGAATACGAATTGGCCGCGGCGCATCTGACCGCGTCACAGATTTTGTCCGAACCGGAGCAGTTCCAGCCGATTTACCGAACCTGGCTCGACAGAGCAAAGACCGGGCTGGAGTGCGGGATGATATATTCGCGCGCAATCGCAAACCGCCGCGTGCGTGCTGCTACAGTTTTGCCGGCACTGATCGGCGTGCGAACGCTATCCCTTTTAATCGCAGCCGGTCCGATGGCGCTGGAGCGAACCGTGAAAGTTTCCCGCCGCGAAGTGCGCCGCATGATTTTGTTGCTTGCCATCACCTGTGCATCACGCAGAGCGATCGACGCGATATTCGAAGGGGCAAAACGGTAGCGGCGGTCTGTAAGCGCCGAAAAGAAACCAGACGGTTCCGCTACAGAAAATAACTTCGCTGTCGTTCCGTAATCGGTTGATCGAGTCGCTCCAAAACCTGGAGCATGTCTTCCCAGACTTTGCGTTTTTCCGAAGGCGCCTGGTTTCGGAGCAGGTAAGCAGGGTGATAAGTGATCATGAGCGGAACGCCGTTGTAAGCGTGCCACCGGCCACGCAAATCCCGCATGGTCCCTCGCATTCCAAGCAGGCCTTCGACCGCGACTGCGCCCAGCGCCACTAACACTTTCGGTTCGATAATTTCGATCTGTTCCACCAGGTACGGCCGGCAGGTCTGCATTTCCGTCGGTGTGGGCGCGCGATTTCCAAAAGTTCCCGACGGCGTGTCCGGCCGGCACTTGAGGATATTCGCGATGTAAACGTCCTCACGGGCGAAATTCATCGCTCTGAGAATTTTCGTCAGCAATTGTCCGGCGCGCCCGACAAATGGTTCGCCTTGCTGATCTTCATCTATTCCCGGTGCTTCGCCAATGAACATTAGGTCGGCGTCAGGATTTCCTACGCCAAAAACTGTTTGGGTGCGCGAGCAGGCGAGATGCGCGCATTTAGTGCAAACACGGACGCGTTCACGAACCGGCTCGAGTAACTCGGTTTTATTGCGCGTGGCGGGCAGGGAAGCGGTTAGAGAAGAAGCGCTTTGCAGTCGCGCGAGCACTGTTCGCGAGGCACGCGGTGCGCGATCGGTTGATTCTCGAATTTTTTCCAGCGCTGCGATAACGGAATCGAGAACCGGCTGTGACATCTACGCCGATTATCGAAAATTTTGCCTCTCGATGCAATCTCTTTGATGATGCAACGATGAGAACGCGGCTGAGTGATTACGATTATGACCTGCCGCGGGAATTGATTGCACAGCGCCCACTCGCGCGCCGCGAAGGCTCTCGCATGATGGTGCTGAATCGCGCCGGGCAGACGATCGAACATTGCCAGTTTCGCGAGCTAAAAACGTTTCTGCAGCGGGGCGACTTGCTGGTTTTGAACAACACGCGCGTTCTTCCAGCGCGCCGGTTCGCTGACGACGGCGCGATTGAATTTTTGTTTCTCAAACGCCTGGGTCACGCGCGTTGGAAATGTCTGGTCAAGCCGGGACGTAAGATGCGCGTTGGCGCAACGGCAAAGGTGGACAATGTCACGTTGCGCGTTGAACGAATCACGCCGGATGGTGACCGGATTGTCGCGTTGGATGAAGATATCGATCCGTATGCAGGCGGTTCCATGCCGCTGCCGCCGTACATCCGCCGGTCGGGCGATGAGAAGGACGCGGCACGTTATCAAACTGTTTTTGCGGATGAGGTGGGTGCGGTTGCAGCGCCGACGGCGGGACTTCATTTCACCCGGGAAATCTTGCGTGAAATTCCGCACACGTTCGTGACTCTGCACGTGGGCCCGGGCACATTTTTGCCGGTCCGGTTGGAAAACGTCGCCGAGCATCGCATGCAAGCGGAGCACTTCTCCATTTCGCCCGAAGCCGCAGACAAGATCAATGATGCGCACCGGATTATCGCCGTTGGAACGACCACAGTGCGCACACTTGAATCTGGAAGGCACAATGGCGAGAAAGTTCTGGCGCAACAGGGAACGACCGACCTTTTCATTTATCCGCCTTATCATTTCCGATTAGTCGATGTTCTACTTACGAATTTCCATCTGCCGCGCTCGACTCTGCTGATGCTAGTGAGCGCGTTTGCAGGCCGCGAATTTCTGCTATGTGCGTACGAGGAAGCGATTCGCGAGCGCTACCGTTTCTACAGCTATGGCGATTGCATGCTGATTTTGTAATGTTCCCCTTTCGCTTCACTGAATCCTCTTCTGGAAAAAGAGAGAAGAGGCAGAAGTAGAGGAAGCGGAAGAATTCCAGATCGCCGATTGTGCTATTATCCGCTCAAATGCCCGACCAACCCAGAGGCGAACTGGTAATTCAAACGATCGCCATGCCGAAGGACACAAATCCGAACGGCGACATTTTTGGCGGATGGTTGACTTCGCAAATGGACCTTGGCAGCGGAATTCTCGCGGCGAAAACGGCGCAGACGCGAGTCGTTACCGTGGCGATGGAAGGGATGTCGTTTCTTCAACCCGTGCGGGTAGGGGACACCGTCAGATGTTATGCGCACGTGGAAAAAATCGGGCGGACGTCAATGACGATTCCGGTAGAGGTTTGGGTAACGCGTTACATGACTGGCGAAGAGCTTCGCGTCACGCACGGCGTGTTTACTCTGGTCGCAGTTGATGAATCCGGGAAACCGATCCCGGTGAAACGGAAATAACCACGAGTGGACACGAATCGAGGCAAATCGGAAAAAGATGTGCCCGCGAATTACGCGAATGATTTTGGTAGGGAGATCGGGCTGGGATGTTCGAACGGCGCAGCGCGCCGTTGTAGATTTGCGTGAATTCGCGTGATTCGCGGGCGAACCTGTTATTTTTATTCGTGCGTATTCGCGTTGATTCGTCGTTATGACTCCGTTCGCTTATCTTTTCGAGCGATTTCCGTCGTTCGGACAAACGTTTTGCTACCGGGAGGTAGCTGAGCTTGCACGGCAGGGCATCACTCCGTCGATCTTTTCGATCCGCAATCCAAAAGCCGAGCCACCGCAAGACTGGGACGCGCGCATCGTCAAGCGTGTGCATTATCTGCCCGACGAAAAGCAGTTGCTGGATGACGTTCGCAAGGCGTCCAAAAAACGGAAGCTCACTCCCGAAATCGTCGCCGCGCTGGATGAATGGGGTCGGCGCACGGATTTTCTTCGGCTCTATCAGGCTGTTTACATTGGATTGCGCCTCCAGGAAATGGGGATCGGTCATGTGCACGCGCATTTCATGGGAATGGCCGCGCGCACGGCTTTTTGGATCCACAAATTTTTTCCAGTGACCTTCAGCTTCACGGCGCACGCGAATGACATTTTCGCACCGAAAAACTTCGAGATTGGGCTTGATAAGCTTGTCGATACTGCGGGCGTAGCCGTCACTGTGAGCGATTATGCGAAAAAGTTTTTGCAAGAACGCTTCCCAGAACGCGCCGATCGCGTCCGTCGCATTTACAATGGTCTGGATCTCACCGAATTCGGACGCGCGGATTTTTCTTCTGCTCCACCGCTAATTCTGGCAGTCGGTCGTTTGATCGCGAAAAAAGGTTTTGCCGATCTGATTAGCGCCTGTGGACTGCTCAAGGAGCGCGGAAAGTTGTTTCGATGTGAGATCATCGGTGAAGGCCCGCTTGAGAACGAATTACGCCGGCAAATTGAGCAGCTGAATCTACAGAACGGGGTAGCATTGTCCGGCGCAAGAACGCTACGCGAAGTCCGGCAGCGTCTCGCTGCCGCGAACGTTTTCGTGTTGCCAAGCATCATCGACGCGGGTGGCGGCATGGACAATCTTCCCACTGTCATCATGGAAGCGATGTCGACGGGGTTGCCAGTCGTCTCAACCACGATTGGTGGGATTCCCGAGATGGTCGTTGAAAATGAAACCGGTCTTCTAATGCAACCGGACGATCCAGTTGGGCTCGCCAATGCGATCGAAAAGTTGATTAACGATCCTGCTATTGCGCAGAAAATGGGACAGAAGGGCTACGAGCGCGCTCAAAGGCTCTTCTCGATTGAGACAAATGTGCGTGAGTTATGCAGCCTCATCTGCAGCGGCGCTCCGTCAACGCCGTTCGGCGGTCCTGGACCGCCGGCTACAGTAATTCGCGAACGCAATTGACCGCGTTCAGGTAAACGTGGTGCGGTCCGCCGCGCATCAGTTCTTCGCCCATCAGGCTTACGGGATCGTTTTTTCCGGCGGGCATCAATTGTGGAACGCGTTTCTCACCAGCTTTTCCGCGTGAAATTTCCAGGAGATCGCCGCACTTCGCGTAGGTGACCGCGAATTCTATATTGCCCGCCGTCACCGTGACTTCGTGAATCGGTTGGCCGTCGCGCTGGCGCATTTCGATATCGATCTTTCGGTCAGAGGGACCAACGAATTGAAGCTTGTCCGCCCCATTTGTTTTCTCAGTGCGCCAGTTCAATTGCGCCGCAAGCCAGCCAACAAAGAGAAGAGCGGTCGATCTGAATCCGTTGGCGTAATCAAGCCGGACCTTTTTGATTTTAGCAAAACGATGATGCGAGGCCGGATGATCGAAGAACTGCGCGAGCGCGAAACGAACCTTGTCCAGTCGCGTCCAATTCAGGTCGCAGAGGACGATGCGCTGTTTTGCCTCTGCTTGCGCGGAGTCCACGAGACGCATTTGCGCCTGAAAATCGCGCCATGGCTGGCTGTCGTAGATGACTCGATCGACCCACGCCCAAAGTTGCGGATCCATCGGCTCGCGAAATTCGTGCTGCCACCAAAGATACAGCGGCAGATCCGAATCCAGGTTCGAGAGAACAATATTCGGTAGCTGGGTGGTGCACCCCCCGTTGAGACGGAATGAAATCTGTTCGGAGCAAACTTGTTTGCTGCCCGCGTGACTGACGTGGCAGTGCGCGCTGATCCAGGCGTCCACACCATTGGCTTCTGCGTTGCAATCCGCTTCAATGACGATCGCGCGACACGCGTGGTTCTCAGTAATTCTTGCCATGAGTTGCGTGTTTCGTTCCAGTGAACCCGGCTCTTCGCTGTACACGGCAAGGTTCATAAGCGAAGCACGCGTCATGGCGCCTTCGCTTTCTCGCCAGAGTTTTTTTAGCTCGTGATCAATTTTGCCGATATCAACCGGCATTCCGAGCGAGTAAGTTTCAGTCGCGGCAGGCATCGCTCACAGTCTCCTCCAAGCCCGGCCGTCGCTGGCGAGCAGGTCATCTGCCGCCTCCGGTCCCCACGATCCTGCCGGATAAAAAAATAACTCGGGCACATCCTTTTTTGCATGCCACGCTTCCTCGATCGGATCGATGAAAGCCCATGCTTGCTCGACCTCGTCGCGGCGGGCAAAGAGCGTGGCGTCGCCGCTCATCGCGTCGAGCAGTAACCGCTCGTACGCTTCGGGGCTGGCCTTTCCAAAGGACGTTCCATAATGGAAATCCATTTTCACAGGCTCGATGTGAAAGCTGGTGCCAGGCACCTTGGCATGAATTCGTAATGAGATTCCCTCATCCGGCTGAATCCGGATAACGAGCACATTGAGGTCATGCAGATCTTTGTTGAATAGCACTGCAGGCGCTTTTTTGAAATGAATGGAAATTTCGGTTGCTGATTTGGAAAGCCGTTTCCCGACGCGCATATAAATCGGCACGTCGGCCCAGCGCCAGTTGTCGATGAACAAACGCAGCGCGACGAAAGTGTCGGTTTGCGAATCGGGGTTGACGTTTTGTTCCTGGCGATAGCCTACCATCTGGTCGCCGTGAATAGCGCCTTTGGCATACTGACCGCGCACAACATTGGCCGCGATTTCATTCCGCGACCAACGACGCAGCGATCGGAGAACCTTGACCTTTTCGTCACGAATACTATCGGCACTCAGGTCCGTAGGCGGTTCCATGGCCGTAAGGCAAAGGAGCTGGAGCAAGTGGTTCTGCACCATGTCGCGCAAGGCGCCAGCGCCTTCGTAATAGCCGGCGCGAGTCTCGACGCCCAGCGTTTCCGCCGCCGTGATCTGCACATTGTCGATATAGTGCGTGTTCCACAGCGGTGCGAAAATTGCGTTCGCAAATCGGAGAACGAGGATGTTCTGCGCTGTTTCTTTGCCGAGGAAATGGTCGATTCGATAGGTTTGCTCTTCCGTAAAAGAATTGCGGATAATGCGATTGAGCTCGCGCGCTGAGGCAAGATCCGTTCCGAACGGTTTTTCGACGATTACGCGCACCCAGCTGCCTTTGCACGTCTCGTTCAAGCCGGCCGCTTTCAGGTGCTTGAGAATCGGTTCGAATTGGTCTGGAGCGGCCGCGAAATAAAAAAGGCGATTGCCGCGCGTGCCGTGAGTTATATCGATTTCATCGAGGCGTTTTGCAAGTGCCTTGTAACCGCTTTCGTCGCCGAACTCGCTCTGGTGATAAAAAATCGATTGTGCAAAGGTCTTCCAAATTTCGTCGCGTACAGCCTGGCGAGAAAACTTTCGCGTGGCTTCTTCGAGATCGCGCCGGAATTCGTCGTCACTTTTTTTGCGGCGTGCGAATCCGACAATAGTCACCGCAGGTGGCAGGTCGCCATCGGCCGCAAGGTTATAAAGCGCGGGGACAAGTTTGCGATGGGTGAGATCGCCGGTAGCGCCAAAGATCACGATCGCGCACGGCTGCGGCACAGCGCGCGTGCCTAATCCTTCGCGGAGCGGGTTTGGTTCCGGTTGATCAGCAGCTCGATTCATGGGCATTCGTAGATTACGCAGATTGACGCCGATTTTAAGCGGAATCTGCCCACTCGATTCAACCTATAGCGTTGCTCGACCGCGCTGGTTGGATAAAAGGTGCTGGCAGATTATGCCACAGCCGTTTCGCGCAGTCATTTTCGATCTCGATGGCGTGCTCGCCGATTCCGAGCCGCGGTGGACCGAGATCGACAAGAAATTGCTCGCCGAATACGGAGTCAGTTATCACGATGAGTACCACCGGAATGTGCTCGGCGTCAGTTACCGGTTGGCGGTGGAGTTCTACAAGAAAACGTTTGGTCTTTCGGTGCCAACTGAGGAATTGATGCGGCGCCGAGGAGAAATCGCCGCGGAATTCTTTGCCAGTCGCATCGGCCTCTTCCCTTCAACGAGAGCCGTAATAAAAGAGCTCCGGCAAATGAATCTGCACCTCGCTGTCGCGACGAGTTCTGTGAGCGCGTCTGCTCGCCCGTTCTTAGATCGACATGGGTTAACAACATTCTTCGAGGTCATTCTTACCGGCGAAGAAATCGAGCGCGGCAAACCGGCTCCCGACATCTACCTGCGCACAGCCGAGAAACTTGGCGTGCCCACGAACGAATGCCTCGTCATCGAGGACGCGCTTTCTGGTATCGCCGCCGGGAAGGACGCTGGGATGCGCGTAGCCGCAATCCCCGACACCCGATTCGTCGATGCGCGCGAATATGAAAAGCAAGCGGACTACCTGCTTAGAGATCTTTCAGAAATCCCGCCGCTCGTCCGTCACGTCGCTGCCGTGAATTAGCTCGGCAGCGGAAATCTGCGTGTGAGCTGGCGGACTTTTTCGCGGACGCGATTCAATGCGGCTTCGTCGGTGCGATTCGTCAGGGCTTCAGCCATTAAATCAGCGACCTCAAGCATTTCCTCTTCTTTCATGCCGCGCGTTGTGACGGCAGGCGTTCCGACGCGAATGCCGCCGGGTTTGAATGGAGAACTGGTGTCGAACGGAATCGCGTTTTTGTTCACGGTGATGCCGGCGCGATCGAGCGTTTCCTGCACTTCTTTGCCGTTAAGGTCTTTCGGACGAAGATCGACAAGCATCAAATGATTATCGGTGCCACCGGAGACGATGCGGTACCCGTGTTTCGCCAGGCCCGCCGCGAGCGCCTTTGCGTTGACCACGACCTGCCGCTGATATTCGCGGAATTGCGGCTGGAGCGCTTCATGAAAGCAGACTGCTTTTGCTGCAATGACATGCATGAGCGGACCGCCCTGAACGCCCGGAAAAACTGTCGCGTCGATTTGCTTGGCGAATCTCTCTTCGCACATGACAATGCCGCCACGCGGCCCGCGCAAACTTTTATGCGTGGTGGTTGTGATAAACTGTGCGTGCGGAATTGGGCTCGGGTGCTGACCACCGGCAACGAGCCCGGCGATGTGCGCCATGTCGATGAACAAAAGCGCGCCGACCGAATCCGCGATTTGGCGCAGTCGCGGGAAATCGATGATGCGCGGATAAGCTGACGCGCCGGCGGTGATCATGAACGGGCGCACCTCTTCGGCTTGCTTTTGCAACGCGTCGTAATCGATCTGCTCAGTCTTCTCGCTCACGCCGTACTGGGAGACGCTGTAAAATTTACCAGAGAAGTTTGCCGGATGACCGTGGGTGAGGTGGCCGCCGTGCGCGAGGTTCATGGCGAGAATCTTGTCGCCCGGTTTCAGCACAGAAAAATAAACCGCCATGTTGGCTTGTGCGCCGCTGTGCGGTTGCACGTTCACGTGCTCGCAGCTGAAGAGTCGCTTCGCGCGATCGATCGCCAATTGCTCAGCAGTATCGACATTTTCGCAGCCGCCGTACCAGCGTTTACGCGGATAACCCTCGGCATATTTGTTCGTGAGGACGCTGCCTTGCGCTTCCATTACCGCGCGGCTGGTGAAATTTTCCGACGCAATCAATTCGATGTTTTCACGCTGACGTTTTTCCTCAGCGACAATGGCCTCGAAAATTTCCGGATCGACCCTGCGCAAGGCCTCGCCGGAACGCGGGGGCGGTTGCGAGCTGGACGATCCAGCTTCAATTCGCTGAGGAAGATCATCCATGGGATACGAAGATAGCTCGCGCGAGTGCGTTGCACCAGGCCGCACCAGTTCGCCTTGCTCGACAAATGCCAGCACACTGGGCAGCGCATTTTTGATGATGTGTGCGCAATCCTCGTACACTTCGCGACCGAGACCGATCGGGTCCGGCACGTCGCGCCAGACCGTTGTGCCTGGCTCTTCAAATTCGCGGAGCAAAAATGTTTTGTCGGCGCTTTGGGGAAAGAGTGTTTGGATCGTTTCGACGTGCGCACCGGTCATGGCAAAAATGTGCGTCGCGCGATCGACTAGGAGTGCCGTAAGCGGCTGGCTGCGCTGGCCGCTGATGTCTGCGCTTTCCTCCTCGCAGACTTGCACTGCGTAAAGACTCGGCGGTTGGCCGCGCACCGCGTGCACTCCGGCCGAAAGAACTTCGATGTCTTTACGATTTCCGAGCAAACGGCGAAAAAGCCCTTCCGCGATTGGGCTGCGACAAATGTTGCCGGTGCAGACAAAGAGGACGCTTTTCACGTTTCGCACGGCGCGAGCGAACGCCATCCCAACCTAGGAACGAACCGCTCTAAGTCAATTTGCAAGGAACGTAGTGTGCGCTCTCCTCAGCGCATCGGCTTCGGACTTCCGAGAAAAATCCACTGATGACATCCGCCCTCGCCAAGGCTCCGGCGGACGAGTCGGACGCTGCAGATCTTATCCGCGCGGCAGATGCAGGTGGAACTTGTGCCAAAGAAAAAGAACCAGGATCGCGCCAAGAATTGAAACGATTATGCCGCCGGGGTGAAATCGGCCTCCGGCGCTTGGCGGATAAAACAGATGCGTCACGGCGCCGCCGATAATTGAGCCGACAATGCCCAGCACGATTGTCCACGTGAGCGACAGAGGCATATGCATTACTGATTTTGCGACGTATCCCGCGATTAAGCCAACTATGACATACCAGATAAGATGAAACATAATTTTCCTCCTTTTGACTTCTGCGATTAAGATCAACCCCGAAAGTTTTCGCGACTCAATTGGCACCAGTATCAGATTGATTAGTTGGAAGCCATCCAAAATTTGGGAGAGATAATTGGAGCTTCTCGGCAACGCGAATTGCCGCTATTCTGATGCGCGTTCGTCACCTTTCTGCAAATGACCACCGACACACTGCGTCACGTGCCATTGTTTGAATCGCTCGATAACGAGGCGGCCGGCGAGTTATGTCATCTGCTCGAGAGCCTCGACAGTAAGGCCGGCACATTTCTATGCCGAGCCGGTGACGAAGGTGACGCTATGTATGTAATCGAGCGCGGAAAGGTCCGGATTTGCGTGCGCACAACCCAGGGCCATGAGCTAACTCTCTCGGAACTGGGGCGTGGGGATTTTTTTGGTGAAATGGCGTTGCTCGATGGGCAGCGGCGGTCAGCCGATGCAGTGGTTGCCGAAGACGCGCGTCTGGCGGTGCTCTCGCGGGAGCATTTTCTATCTTTTGTGCGGAGCAGTCCGAACGTCGCGCTGGGGCTGCTAAGCGCTCTTGCCAACCGGCTCCGGCACACGGATGAGCTATTGCGTCATAGCGCTACGCGCAACGTCAACGTGGAGGAAGCGGCGCGGTTGACCCTTGCCGATCGCGCGGCGGATAAGATCGCCGAATTCGGAGGAAGCTGGAAATTCATTATATTCGAGATCGGATTGTTCCTTTTGTGGATGTTACTAAACACATGGCTGCTGGCCGACAAAGTTTTCGATCCCTACCCCTACGTGTTCTTGAATCTCGTCCTCGGAATTATTTGCGGACTCCAAGCCCCCATTATCATGATGTCGCAAAACCGGCAGAGCCATAAAGATCGGCTGCGCGCGGACCTCGATTACCAGCTGAATTTGAAGAACGAGCTCGCGTTGAATGAAATTCTTGAGCGCCTCAAAACGCTCGAGCGCGAACATCTGCAACTGCAATCGGATAAACGATTCGAATAAATGAGGAGTTTTAGGTTTTCAGTTTTAAGTTTTAAGCGACCTGAAGCGCCGCTCTTCAGACTTCAGACTTAAAACTTAACACTTAAAACTTTCAGATTTCCTTGTGAGGTTGCCGCCATTCTGGCGCTGATTATCGTTGTGATCTTAATTTTCGTATGAAAAAGCTGGTCGGTCTTATGCTTTTGATTCCGGGGCTGACTCTCGTTTTCTTCGGCTGCTCAAGTCCAGGTCCCGACCCCGAGCAAGCATCGCGCGAAGCGCAGCAACGAAAGGAAGCTGAGAAACAGCAGGCCGAGTTTCGCAAGGATCTCCCCCCGGTAAGCAATCCCAGCCAGGTCCGGTGACGTTGGTGGTCGTCATGATTCGTTGAATCGTTACAGCGTTACATCCGATTTGCGATTCAACACTTCAACAATTTAAGGTGGCGAAGCCAATGCGTTCACACTGGAAGCGACTCCGATACCGCCTCGAATGGATCGGACTTCTGCTTGCCGCAAAATTAATCCCATTGTTCTCTCGAAAGGCCTGTTATCATCTTGCCCGGACAGCCGGAGTGCTGCTTAGCTTCCTTGACCGGCAGGCGTATCAGGTCGCGCTGAGCAATCTGGAGGTCGTGTTCGGCGCCCGGTTCTCGCCTCGTGAGCGACGAAAAATTGCCCGGGAATCATTTCAGCATTTCGCGCAAACCATGGTCGACCTGCTGTGGAGCCCCCGCCTGACACAGCAAAATTTCTCTGACTATATCGAGTCGCATAATCTTGATGAAACGATCTGCGACACCGGGCCGGAGCGCAGCTTTATCATCGCCTGTTATCACTACAGCAACTTTGAATGGCTCAGTCTGGCCGGCGGTTTTCTTGATCTGAAAGGCACAATCATCTCGCAGGGATTTAAGAATTCGTCCCTTAATCCGATTTTCAACAAATTACGCGAGCAATCCGGGCACGAGCTGGTTCCACGTGAGCGCGGAATCATCCGCCTGTATAAAGCGCTTCGGCGAAAGGGGCGCACCGCGCTGCTGGTTGATCTCACCGTACCCCCGGCTCAGGGCGCGGTGGTGATTGATTGCTTTGGATTAAAAACAAGCGTGACGTCGGCGCACGCCTGGCTGCATGAGCAAACCCGGGCGCCGATCATCCCCGCGCATTGCGAACCGCTGCCGGGTGGACGTTACCGAATCATCTTTCACGCGAAGGTCGAACGCACCGCTGAGATGACGCAACGGCAGATCGCCCAAGCCTGTTGGACTTCATTCGAGCCTTATGTGCAAAAAAATCCAGCGCCATGGCTCTGGATGTACAAACATTGGCGATATCGCCCCGCAAAGCCCGACCGGCCTTATCCATTTTACGCGAATTTTTCCCGAAGATTCGAGGACCTGCTTCAGCGCGATGGGGTCGATGCTATCGAGGAATCGAAACGGTGGTAGGTCGTGGCTGCACGACTGTTGACTTCAACTGCGCACAGGCGTGAGCTTGGGGCGCAACTAGCGCTCTCGGACTTACCGCGGCATAGGTGAAGTAGCCTCCACCCCGGGAGATGGAGTTGGCGAAGCACCCTGGGCTGCGGGAGATACTGCGCCGCCAGAACTCTGCCACTTCTGCATTGCTTCAAACTTACGCTGTCTTTGGCTCTGCAATTGTTCCAGGCTGCGCTGTCTTTGGGCGAGTCGCTCTTGTGTTGCGGTATCCTTTTCAGCTTTTGCCGAGGCCGCCCGCGAGGAATCCGGAACCAGGCCGCGAAGGCCGGGGGGGAGCTGTTGTATTCTACTGTCTGTTTCAGCTTTCGACTCCGAGGGATTGTCTGGGATTTTTTGCATGTTCGCTATCGCTTTTTCTCTTTCGGTCAATGCTTTCTCGCGTACTGCCAGCGCTTTCTCTCTTGCATCCAATGCGCTCTCTCTTTCCGCTAACGCGTTCTCGCGTGTATCCAGTTCCACTTTCCGTTGAGCAAGCTGTTGTTCAGCGGTTGAGTCTTGTTTTCCGCAGGAACAAATCAGCGCGAGCGATATAAGCATCGAAAAGATAAAGATTTTTTTCATATCGGGCGTAAACGCGGCCTTGGTTAATTCGGGCGAAGAAAACCGTAGGCCAGGATCTAGTCAAATCAAACTTAACACGCCTGCGTCTCGCTGGGAATTGCCGCTCTCTGTGCGAGCAGCTCCCAACGCGCCCAGACCAACACTGTCGAGGAACCAAAAGGTAAAGGCGTTCGCCGCGGGAGGCGAACGCCTTTGCAAATTCGCCCTTGTGCTTAACGCACAAGGCCGGCCTACCTTGCAACTCTACGGTTTGTTCACGACCACTTGTGGTGCAGGCTTGCTCACTTCAAGCTGCGCGCTCACTTTTTGGATTTGCGCGGCCTGTTCCTTGAGCTGGGCCGTGAGAATTTCCACTTGTTTCTGCAACTCTTCAACTTTGCGATCGAGCTTGGCTTGGGGCTTGCCGCCGGCTGCGACGGTGCAGTCGCTGATCACGTTATATTGATCGACACATACTGGGTGGGTGGTACCGGGGTCGCTGGTCGGCTCATCCCAGATTTGGCCGATATAACAGGTATTACTTAAGTCAGCAAAAGGGCCTCCACCAACTACTCCAGCGCCGATGCAGATGATGCTACTGCCGCTTACAACGTCAGTGCCGGCCTCGTCGCCGATAGCGACGTTGGAACTGCCGTCGACGCATCCATCGAGCGCGTCATCCCCCATGGCAGTGTTGAAAGAGCCCGTGGTATTGTTAAACATGGCTAAATCACCGAACGCATTATTTTGGTCGCCGGTACTGTTGAAAAGGCACTGGCGGCCATGAGCGTTGTTGAAGAATCCAGTGTCATTGTAAAGGAGCGCGTCAACGCCGAACGCGTTGTTGGCGTACCCGCCGGTGTTAAGCAGAAGCGCCCCCGTGCCAACGGCTGTGTTCGTGCCTTCATCATCGAGGACGAGCGCCCCCGCGCCGACGCCAGTGTCGTAGAAGGCGTCTGTCAGGGACGCTAGCGAATACCAACCAAGTCCGGTATTAAACCCGCCGCCGTTCAGACTGTTGAGGGCGTGAAACCCTTCATTAGTGTTGCCGCCCCCTAAATCTCCCTCCTGCGCTTGCGCTCCGGACAAAAGCCCAAAACAGGCAAGCACGGAGAGGATCGTTGCGAATATTGTTAGCCTGCAATTTTTCATAAGCTTGATTTCCTTTTTTTGTTTTGGCCTTCTCTGATTTGTTTCCCGGCACGCCTTAGCCTGACACCCGCCCGGCGAAAGCGTCACCACACCATCTCATGTCCAGCCGTTTACTTGTTTACATCGGCTTTTTGCCAAAAGTGCCGGTGCTGTGTCAACAAGAAAAATTGAATTTTCTTTTGGTGCCAGGAGAAGGACCGGAAGACCAGGATGAACATTCGCGATTATAGTCCGCCACAGCGACGGATTCGCCGGGGTGAACTTGATTCAAGCGCCGTCGCGGATTAAGCGTGCTTCGCGTCATGTCCCGATCATCAGCGTCCTCGACCAGCCATGCCCGCAGTGCTACAGCGTTACAGGCGGGTGAAATACTGCGCGCGCACTGCGCCGCGATCGCCAAGGAGGAAGCTGTGCTTCGTGAGGGTGGGGGAAAGGCCGGACATGAACGGCAGCGCAAGATGGGCCGGCTGCCCGTGCGCGAGCGGCTGAGTCACTTGCTCGACAAGGATTCGCCGCTATTCGAGATAGGTCTCTGGGCTGCCTACAAAATGTACGAACAATGGGGAAAGATTCCGGCAGCAGGCGTGGTTGCGGGCATAGGGAATATCGAAGGCGTTCCGTGCATGGTCATCGCGAATGACGCAACAGTGAAGGCCGGCGCGTTCTTTCCACAAACGACCAAAAAAGTGATTCGAGCCCAGCGGATCGCTTTTGAATGCGCGCTGCCCATCGTTTACCTGGTCGATTCCGCCGGCGTATTTCTTCCGATGCAGGACGAAATTTTTCCGGATGAAGATGATTTTGGCCGCATCTTTCGCAATAACTCAGTGATCTCCGCGGCCGGGATCCCGCAGTTTGCAGCGATCATGGGGAATTGCGTCGCCGGCGGCGCGTACCTGCCAGTACTCTGCGACAAAATCCTGATGACGAAGGGAAGCGGCCTTTATCTCGCTGGCCCGTCATTGGTGAAGGCGGCAATTGGCCAGATTGTCGATGCGGAAGAACTTGGCGGCGCACAAATGCATGCGGAGATAAGTGGGACA
>QHRD01000119.1 GCA_003220005.1 Verrucomicrobiota bacterium
CAGCTCGTCCCAGCGCACTGCGCACTTTCCTTTTTCGCTTCGTAAATGCGCCTGGGTCAGCAGTTCGCAGAGATTTTTGTAACCACTGCCATTTTCGACCAACACCGGCAAAATGCCGCCGTCTTCCATCGACAATTCGCATCCGATGATCGGGCGCACATTGTGCTCGCGGGCGGCGACTGAAAATCGTTGCACGCCATAAACGCCGTTGCGATCGACCAACGCCATTGCCGGCATTTCCAGTTCGGCGGCAACTTCAGCTAACTGCTCCGGGAACGAACCGCCTCGCAAAAAGCTGAAGGCGCTGCACGCATGCAACTCGATGTAGGACATGTTTCGTTGAAGTGTTGAACCGTGGAAGCGTTAAAGCAGTTGCTAATCGTAGATCCCATCGATCTTCCAAGTTCCCTCCGATTCGTGACACCGAACCACTTCTCCATTCTTCAGTTGCAGGTCCCATTCAGCGCGAGCCCAAGATTTTTCGTCCCACCAATTTCCGGAAAACAAATACGGTCCGCGTTGTTCGATGATCTGGCCGCGAACGTTGTCGCTCTGAAGATGTCGATCTGCGGAAATGAAAATGGCTGCGTTTGTCGGCGGCCGAAATCTTCGCAGCGCAATGCGAGGATGGCTTTCGTCATTCGTCATTCGACATTCGTCATTTCGACCCCAGTCGAACGGCTGCATGCGAAATGCATCTGGCTGATACGTTTCCTCGATGAGTGGCGTGCCGACGCGTTCGGTTCCAAGCAGGGCGGTCAAACGTGCCAACGTTTCTGATAATTGATGCGGATCGCGCAGCGTCGTTTCGAATAATCCGAATTGTTCTTTCGCAGGTTTACTCGGCTGTGCGCTCAGCGCGACGGCGGCGATCGGATGTTCGGATCGAAAATCCTCCAGATGCGTCTGGAGCATGCGAAACAGAAGATCGACATCATTGGTCGGCTGCGGAATTTTGAATATCCGTTCGTAAACTTGTTTGCCCGCCACGGCGGGTTCGTTTCGCCAGTCGGACGAATCCATCCCATGGTGGACTTGACGCGAATTTGTGAATGTGATTCGCAGCGTCAGTTCTTTTGCAACGAGATAGATCGCGCTCAGTCGCAAGGAAAGCTGCTCCAAAAAGCGGCGGAGCATAAATAGGAGCGGCTCGGCTGTTTTAATTTCATTTTCAAATTCAAAGCTCTCCTCGAAGGACTCTGGCGGTCGGACCAGTTTGAGCAGCCGATTGAATTGCCCATTCGCGCGTTCCCACATTCGGACTGCTTCAGGTCCAAGCCGTGCGCCGAGCTCCTGCTTATCCAGCGCCACCAACTGACCAAGCGTGTGAATTCCCCACTTGTGGAGAATCGCGAAGATTTCCTGCGCCTGCATTTGCCGTTCGATGCCGGCAATCTACAGCAAACTGCTCTATATGTTCAAGTGAACAGTTTACTATATAATCTCAAGCGGACATTTTGGCAGCGCCTGCATGAAAGCGCGGCCATAAGGCTTGGTCACGATCCGATTATCGAGAATAACGATGATGCCCCGGTCGGTTTTGGTTCGTATTAAACGGCCGACACCCTGTCGCAGCTTCAGGATCGCTTCCGGCAGCGAATACTCGGTGAATGGATCGCCGCCACGCTCCTCGATCAACTCGAGTTTGGCTTCGATGAGCGGATGATCGGGCACGGCAAACGGAAGCCGAGTGATGATCACATTGGAAAGCGCGTCGCCTGGAACATCGACGCCGCCCCAAAAGCTGTCCGTGCCAAACAGGACACTGCGCGGCGTTGATTTAAATTGTTCAAGCAGCTTGCTGCGCGGCGCCCCCCCTCCCTGCATGAGAAGGTTCATGTCCTTTTCCATGAAAAATTTCTGCATCGCGCCTGCGACCTGCTGCATGTCGCGGTAACTTGTGAAAAGCACAAAGGCGCGCCCGCCGGTCTTTACGACGAAATGCGCGATCCACCGCTCCAGTTCTTTCTGATAAGCGGCGTCACGGGGGTCGGGCATTTTTTGGACGACAAACATTTTCATCTGCCGCTGAAAATCGAAGGGACTACCGAGCTGCAACGGTTCCGCTTCCGTCGCGCCAGTCCGCTCGCGAAAATACGCGAGGTTCGGCCGGCCTACCGCCAGAGTGGCGCTGGTCATGACGCAACAGCAGTTCTCGCGAAAGAGCATCCGCCGCAGCACGGGCGCAAGATCGATGGGCGCGGCGTTGAGGGCGAGAAACCGTTCGGTTTTCCCTGTGCGCTCGACCCAGTAAACGTGTTCTGGCGCGCTTTGCTCCAAAAAAACGGCCATGCCATCCCGAGCATCGCGAATGCGCCGACCGAATTCCTGTAGCTCCGCTTTCAGAATTTCGTCATCGGCGCGTTTTACCACCTCGGCGACGCGCGCCTGAAGCGCGGTCAGCCGGCTAGTAATCGTGTCCGAAACAAAATCTACATCCCGAACGCGAAACTCGCGGCCTTTACGAAAATCTGATTTCGCCTCGACCGCCGCGAAAAATTTATCAACGTCATCGACCAGCTCCGCCGCGAGTCGGACGCCGACCGTATCGCGCATCACAGTAAACAGCCCTTTGCGCGTCCGCGCGTTGTAGAGCCGCTGGATTGTCGATCGCAGCCCGTACTGCGACACGCCGATACCGATCTGCCTGGAGGCGACCTGCTCGACCGTGTGCGCTTCATCGAAAATGATGAAGTCATTCGGAAAAAGGAAACCACTCTCCCGTTCTTGTTGTGCATCTGGCGAGCCGAGCAAGATGAACAGCAGCGTGTGATTGAGCACGATCACGTCCGCAGCGAGCAAACGTTTGCGCGCCTGCTGATAAAAACAACGCGGATTTTGTCCGCAGGTTTTCTGAGTGCAGATATGCGCTTCGCTGCAAACTTGCGTCCAAACTTTTGGATCGGGCTCCACGGATAAATTGCTAAGCGATCCATCACTGGTCGTGCTGGCCCATTCGGCGAGGCGTTGCAATTCGCTTTTCTCAGGACCGGTGAAAAGTTCCTTTGCGTTTTCCAACGCGCGCTCCAGCCGGCGCGGGCAAAGATAATTTTGCCGGCCTTTCATTAACGCTGCTTCGAATTCGAGCGGCAGCACTTTTTTCAAAATGGGAATGTCCTTGTAAAGCAGTTGTTCCTGAAGATTGATCGTGTGCGTGGAAACGATCGCTTTTTTGTGGCGCTCTAGCGCGAAAAGGATCGCCGGCGCGAGATAAGCGAGCGATTTGCCCACGCCAGTTCCCGCTTCAATCACCAGATGGCGTTCTTCCTCCAGTGCTTTCGCCACAGCCGCTGCCATCTCCTGTTGTTCCGGCCGGAATTCGAAGTTTTTTGCCTTGGACAAGGGCCCGTTTTCAGAAAAGAACGCGTGGACTCGTTGGACAAATTCGCTGCCGACGTTGTTTTTTAGCGCAATCATTTGGAACTAGCCCAGCGTTTTAACCCGTATCTGGTTCGACATCTCGCTCCTGTCATGTTGAGCGAAGCGAAACATCTCTGATATTTGTTGGTCGCAGCGCAAATAAACTGATCAGAGATTCCTCGCTTCGCTCGAAATGACAACTACTTGGTTGCCGAAATCGTAA
>QHRD01000122.1 GCA_003220005.1 Verrucomicrobiota bacterium
TCGCGTCACGCGGGCTCGACATTGCCGGTGTGAGTCACGTGATCAACTACGACGTGCCGGAGCATCCGGAAGATTATGTGCATCGCATCGGGCGCACCGGTCGGGCGCAAAATGTGGGCGACGCCTTCACACTCATGAGCGGTCAGGAACTGTCCGCGTTGCAAGCGATCGAACATTTTATCGGCCAGAAAATTCCGCGACTGAAGCTGGAGAACTTTCCCTACCTGTACACGGCGCTGTTTGAACCGGAACCAGCGGCTGCTGGCAGGCGCGGCATCGGCGGCGGCAGAAGGCATCGCGGTTATTCCTTTGGTCGAAGGCGCTGATACTGCCGCTCGCGGTGCAACAAGCGACATTCGCTCGATTTGTTTACGAGATGAGGTTTAATAGCTCGCCTTATGACCGAAGAAAAAATTGCGCCCTACTCACAGGCTGAATTTGATCGGTTGCAGAAGAAGCTTGTGCCGCTATGGAAATCGATCGACCACCTCAACCAGGATCCGCAAACGATCGTGGTCGTACCCTCGATGTCCATCGACGCCATCGGCTCAGGCGCGGTAATGCAGGCGTACGAGGAACGCTTTCTGTTCCTGTTATTCCTGCTGCGTCAGCCGCGGGCCCGGCTGATCTACGTAACGTCGCAAACGATTCTGCCCACTGTCATCGAATATTACCTCGATCTTCTGCCCGGAGTTATTTCTAGTCACGCGCGGCGGCGGCTATTTCTGATTTCGCCCATGGATGGATCGATGCGTCCGCTAAGCGACAAACTGCTCGCGCGGCCCCGGCTCATCGACCGAATTCGTTCTTTGATAATGCTCGCGCTTCGCCTCGGCATCCCCATGTATGGCGCCGACCCGAAATTTTTCCCGCTGGGCACAAAGAGCGGCTGCCGGAAAATTTTCATGGAAGAAAATGTGCCGCATCCTTTAGGTCATGAGGACATTGGCAGCAAGGAAGAGTTGCTAAAAGCCATCATGGAGATGCGAGCGAAAAAGCCCTCGATCGAGCAGGTCATGGTAAAGCTCAATGAAGGCGTCTCGGGCGAGGGGAATGCCATTGTCGATCTAAAGGGGCTGCCGCCGGGCGATGATGGTTGCGACGGCGCGCCGCGCCGTCCCGACCTTGAGGAACGGCTCCGGGCGATGCGGTTCGAGTTAGAGGAAGTTACTTACGAAAGTTACATGAGGAAGCTACAAGAACGAAAGGCGGTCGTCGAGGAGCGGATCATGGGAGAAGAGTTCAGGAGTCCCAGCGTCCAGCTTCGCGTTACGCCTTTGGGCGTAGTCGAATTGTTATCGACGCATGACCAGCTTCTGGGCGGTCCGTCTGGGCAAAGCTATCTGGGCTGCGTGTTTCCTGCCGAAACCGGTTATGCTACGCTGATTACCCGTGAAGCTGCCAAGGTAGGCAGACGTCTTGCAAAGGAAGGAGTCATAGGGCGTTTCGCGCTGGATTTTGTGGTAGTACGATCGAACGGAAAATGGGAGCCGTATGCCATCGAGATCAATTTGAGAAAGGGCGGGACCACTCATCCGTTTTTAACCCTGCAATTTCTTACCGATGGAACCTATGATCCGGAAACCGCACTCTTCACAGCCCCGAATGGGCGGCACAAATTCTTTGTCGCCAGCGACCACGTCGAATCACCGCAGTATCGCACCCTGACGCCGGACGACCTTTTCGATATCGTTGTGCGTCACAATCTCCACTTCGGTCAAACGCGCCAGACGGGCGTGGTGTTTCATATGATGAGCGCGTTGGGTGAGCTTGGAAGGATGGGATTGACCGCAGTAGGCAATTCGCATGAGGAAGCCAAAGCCACCTATGACCGCGCGATCGCTGTGTTGAATCAGGAAACGACAACGGGCGGAGCCGGTCATTAAAGAAAAGTCGAAGCTCGAACTGCAATTCTCCTGTCCCTTTCCTAAGGAGGGTAAATCGGAAGACGGATATTCTGTTTTCCGAAGGGTTTGGGAGTGCGTATGAGCCTGCCGTGAGCGAAGCCGAATGGGCGTCCTCGCGCCGCTTCCCCACGCGTCGCTCGATCCAAAGCGATGCGAAGATGCATCTCACTCCAAAAGCACTTCGTGCCGGGTGCCGCTTAACTACTCGGGTTTCATTTCCTCAAACTTTGAAAAATCGTTAAGCCAAAGTCTTGATACTTAGCGCCTTAGCAAAAGAATCTGGCCGCAATATCGAATGAGGCGAAACTGCCGTACCCGCGGCTGCCGATCCTATTATTCCTCTATGCCTGCGGCACCGGCCTTGGTCTTTTACGCGTCCACCCCCCCGTATTGAAGCGCAGTGGGCTCGTGAAACGCGTTTGCTACGTTGGAGGTGGCCGCAGGCAGCCGAAGAAGGAATTATTCCCTGGGTATAGTTAGGCAAAAAAATTGTTAAAAAAGCATTGACATTTTCTGGCGTTTCCGCGTAAAACCAGTGTCCCGCACCCAAAATATATTCGAACAAGGACAACCAAGATGAAAAAACAAATTAAACCCTCCATCAAAGCGCACCTTCTCCGAGGCGCGTTTTATCTGCTTCTGCTCGTGGCCGTCTGCGCCATCCCATTCGCCCTGGCGCAACGCAATACTGGCAAGCGAAGCGTGGCCAATCCAGTGGCCCAATCAAATGTAATTCCAAA
>QHRD01000123.1 GCA_003220005.1 Verrucomicrobiota bacterium
AGCGTCGAGGCGATACAAATTCCGGCGCTCACCACGAGTACGCGCCAGTCAATTTGTCCGGGGTAGTCGATTACGATTCCTGCAGCGGGCGTGGGGAATGCAAGCACCAGCGCATTACGACACCAATACGCTACTGCAATTCCACCTGCGGCTGCGATCAGCGAAAGCAACAATCCTTCGGTGACCAATTGCTTCACCAAACGGCGTCGACCCGCGCCCAGCGCCAGACGCATGGTCATCTCGTGCCGGCGTAGCGAGGAGCGTGCGAGCAACAGATTGCTCACGTTCGCGCACGCGATCAGCAAGACCAGGAACACGACCGCCATCGTGATCGCGAGGGTGGGCGACATGTTCCCGGCGCCGTTGAAAGGAGTTTTCCACAACGGCATTAGCTGAAGCTGGTAACCGCGATTTGTTTCCGGATAATCGTTTTCCAGACGTTGTGCGATGGAGCTCAGTTGAGACTGCGCCTGCTGACGCGTAACGCCAGGGTTGAGAAATGCGTAGCCCTCGATCCAACGTGCCCCGCGATTCTCCAATTTGTAACCGGTCGAATCGAATGTTTCCTGCATCGACACCGGCACCCAAAAGCTGAACGAGTAGCCTATGAACGTCCCGTGAAATTTTTCCGGCGCGACGCCAATAATCGTGTGCTGAATGCCATTGAGGTATTGTGTTTTGCCGATGATCTCCGGGTCGGATTTGTAACGATCCCTCCAAGTTCGATAACTAATGACCACCACCGGATGCGCATTGCGTCCGGTTTCTTCTTCTGGTCTGAATCCGCGGCCCAGAATTGGCCGCACGCCAAGTGCGTCGAAATAGTTCGCCGTAACAATTCCCACCGATGCGATTTCGGACCGATCGCCAACGCTCAATGACGTCCCTGTGATTTTATCGATGACGAATGACTCAAACAGCGTCGAGTTTTTTTCGAAATCGACAAAGTCGGGATAAGAAAGGCCGGTGTGTCCTGGGACCCCACGTGTCGTGCCGGCGAGCGCAAACATCCGGTCCTGGTGTGGCACCAGCGGATAGGGGCGAATCAGAATTCCCTCGATCCAACTGAACACGGCCGCGTTCGAGCCGATTCCGAGTATAAGGCAAAGCAATGCAAGGATAGAAAAACCGGGACTGCGTCGTAGCATTCGAAAACCGAAGCGAAGATCTTGGAAGAACGTTTGCATTTGTTCGTTATTCGGAACGTAGCGCAATCATTGGATCAACTCTCAACGCGCGGCGTGCGGGAAAGAAACAGGCCAGCAGCGCGATGGAAACGAGCAGGAGCGAAATTGAAACGAAGGTGACGGGATCGGCTGCGTTTACCTCAAAAAGCAAGCTCACCAGCAATCGTGTAACGCCCCATGCGGCGGCCAGGCCAATTGCCACGCCTAACAACGCCAGCCTGGCACCGTGGACGAGGATGAGTTGTAGTACATCAACACGCTGCGCACCGAGTGCCACGCGAATCCCGATTTCGGCCGTTCGTTGCGAAACCGAGTATGCCATCACAGCGTAGAGTCCGAGCCCGGCCAGCAGCAGACCAACGGCAGCCAGCACACTCATTAAAATCGCGCTGAAACGTTCTGTTACTAAAACGCGAGCGAGATTTTCGCTCATTGTCATCACATTCGAAATCGGCTGATCGGGATCGACAGCATGAACCGCTTCACGCACCGCCCTTGTGACACTCGCAGGATCGCCATTCGTCCTCACAACGAGGTTAACTGGAAAATTATTCTCAAACTGCGCGTACGGCACATACCACACAGGTCGATTGATCCGATAGTTGAACAGATCTTCTTTCACGTCTTTGACGACACCGATCACCTTCATCCAGGGAAAATCCTGTCCGGTCCGGACTCGTTTGATTTGCTTGCCAAGCGGAGTTTCTCCCGGCCACGCCTGACGCGCCAGCTCTTCGCTGATCACTACGACTGGTGGTTGGCCGGCGCGATCGGTCTCGGCGATCAACCTGCCTTTGATCAAAGTCACGCCGATCGTTTTTAAATAATCAGGACTAACAAGACGGTTCGCTGTAATTGGCACATCATTCGGATTCGGTGGCGGCCGTCCTTGAACGTTAAAGACGGAGTCGTAGGTGATCTCGCGCTCCAGTGGAATGTTCGTCGTCGTGCCTGCAGAGAGTATACCCGGCAAATTTTTCACGCGCTCGAGGACTTGATCGACAAAAACGATCCGCTTCTGGTGCTCGGAATATTTCGATTCCGGCAAAATCATTTTCATCGTGAGAAGGTGATCGGGTTTGAATCCGAGATCGACGTGTTGGAGGCGACGCAATCTCTGCGATGATCAGGACGTTGAGCCAACCGTGCCCCGGCGCGCTCGCGCTATGTTGATCGCTCTGTCTAAGTGATGGCATCACTTCATTTTCGCCGGCGCCCTTGATAGCCGGCAGCAATCCGAAGATCACGCCAGTGGCGAGCGTCACAGACAGAGCAAAACTCAAAACACGAGTGTCAATTTTGAAATCGTGGAAAAACGCGGCGAGCGAAATGCCCTGGATTGGATTTATTGCCGCGAGCAATGGAACAATCCAATGCGCAAGCAAAAAGCCGCCCACACCGCCGATCCATGCCAACAACATGCTCTCGGTGAGAAGTTGCCGAATCAAACGCGAGCGGCTCGCGCCCAGCGCGCGTCGTAACGCCAGCTCGCGTGTACGCGTGATGCCGCGAGCGAGCTGAAGATTCGCTACGTTGGCGCAGCAGATCAGCAACAGAAATCCGACTCCACACATGAGCGCGACGAGCGCCTTGTTCACACGCCCTGCAAGGTCACCCAGCAATTGTTGCCGCAACGGAATCAACTTAAGACTCCAGCCGCGGCGGACCTGCGGAAATTCCGCCTCCAGCTGCCGAGCGATGGATTTTGCTTCTGCATCCGCCTGTTCGACGGTGATCCGCGGACGAAGTCTGGCTACGATTTCACACCCAAACGCAGACCGATCCATAAATGGCAAACTGCCGATGTTCATTTGGAACGGCACCCACACGTCAGCTGCTGCGGGAAGATCAAAACCCCGCGGCATCACTCCGATAATGGTGTAGATACGACCCTCGAGATTAAGCGTTTCACCAACGACGCTCGTGTTGCCGCCAAAATGATTTTGCCACAAGCCATAACTAATCAGGGCGACTGCCGCTCCACCAGGTCGGTCTTCTTGGCCGGAAAAACTGCGACCGAGGAGCGGCTTTACTCCAAGCGTCGTGAAATAATCCGACATGGCCGATGCGCCCCGAATACGCTCAGGTTCCCCGCGGCCGATTAGATTAAATGAACGCTGCTTCGCTGCCCCGATACTTGCAAAGAAATGATTCCGCTGCTGATAAGCATCAAATTCCAGGAATGACGCTCCAAAGGGATCGAAACCCTCGCGCAGCGTGATGCTATAAACGAGCCGGTCTAAATCTTTCAGGGGCAGCGGGCGCAGTAACAGCGTGTTAACTGCGCTAAAGATGGCGGTGTTGGCGCCGATGCTGAGAGCAAGCGCCACTACCGCGATGGCGGTGTAACCCGGAGACTTGAGCAACGTCCGCGTGCCGTAGCGGAGATCTTGCCATAAGCCGCCAAACATATACGCAATCTTGGTTTTTAGGCGGCGATTCGATCCTCCACTACGCGGCCATCAAAGAGATGCACCGTGCGATCGGCATGTTGTGCAAAGCGTTCGTCGTGCGTGACCATGCAAATCGTCGCGCCGCCTGCGTGCAGTTCTTTCAGCAAATCCATGACTGCCTCGCCGTTGCGGGAATCGAGATTGCCCGTTGGTTCGTCCGCGAGAAGAATTGCCGGCTTGCCCGCTAAGGCCCGGGCTACGGCAACGCGCTGTTGCTGGCCGCCCGATAGCTGGCTAGGCAGATGTTTGGCGCGATGCCCCATGCCGACGCGTTCGAGTGCTTCAATCACGAAGTGTTTGCGCTCTCCCGCAGCCATCCCACGATACGTGAGCGGCAGCTCGACGTTCTCGTAAACCGTCAGATCGCCGATCAGATTGAAACTTTGGAAAATAAAACCGATCTCCCGATTGCGAATGCGTGCTCGATCGGGAAACGAGAGATTCGCGACCTCGGTACCTTTGAGGCAGTAACTTCCATCTGACGCTGTGTCGAGCAGGCCAAGAATCGACAAAAGCGTTGATTTGCCGCAACCGGATGGGCCAGCGATGGAAACATATTCGCCGGTGCGAATCTCCAGGTGAATGCCTGACAGAGCATGGGTTTCCACTTCGTCCGTGAGGAAAACCTTCGTGACGTTTTCGAGGTGAATGAGTGGAGTCGAGCCGTTGTTCATGATCGTATTCTGATTATTGATTTCTTATTGTTGTTTCAGGTTTGATGCAGCGATCAGTTCAATCGGATTCGTTCATGTGAATCCCATGCGCTGGTATCGGATAAAATTACCTGGTCGCCGGGTTGCAGACCGCTCAAGATTTCAATCGTGTTCACTGAGCTCTTTCCGAGTTTCACCGGCGTGCGAACGGCTTCGTTGCTGCCGTTAATGAGTTTGAACATGCCCACTGTGTTGTTTTCCTGTCCAAAAGCTGGCCGGCCGACGTAAACAACGTCGTTCAATCGCTCCAGCTCAATTGTTCCGTCGACACTCAGATCTGGGCGGGCTCCCTTCGGAAGTTGGCCATCAATCGCAACGTCGACAGTAACGGTTCCTTGCTCGACGGCCGGATCGACGCGGATTACGTGCCCATCCACAAGGCCGTTGCGCGTGTCGACTACGGCTTTCTGCCCAATCTGGATATCTTTCGCCTGCGTTTCAGCGATCTTGATCTGCGCTTTCAATTTCGTTGGGTCTGCGACACGCGCCAAATTATCGCCGACTTTCATGCGCTGTCCGATTTGCACAGGCAGTTGTTGCAGTACACCAGACATTCCTGCGCGCACGTGCAACGCTTCGACTTGATCGGCTTTTAACTTGGCGAGCTGTTTCGCTTGATCGACTGTCGCTTGCTTCGAGGCGAGCTGAGGTTCGATGGAATCACGGCCGAAGCTGAGGCGCTTCAGTTCGATGTCGTTCCGGTTCGCTAACTCAGCTTCCTTTACTTTCGACGTCTTATATTGGAGCTCAGCGATCAAACCGTTCTTGGCTAACTGATCATTTGTCTCGCGCTCCATCCTTGCCTGCTCGTAGTCAGACTTCGCTTTGGCGGTTGTCGCCTCCTGATCGAGCAGCCCTCGCTGCAGAGTTGCGCGTAAGGTGGTCAACTCCGCTTCTGCAGCGGTGGCTTGAAGCTCGGCATCGTGAGCGGCTTGCTCGAGCTCAGGGCTGCTCAATTCCAAAATGACCGAGTCTGGTTCCACACGCGTGCCCGGCCAAATAATTATCTTTTCCACGCGACCCTCGGTGTTGGCCGAGATCCAACGGATGTCCTCGGGAACCAACGTCCCGAGACCGCGCACCTGGCGCACCATTGGTCCGCGCTTTACTGTATCGATCCAAACCGTCGAGCGCTCTGCAGTTGGGACTGCGGGTTTCAATCGCGACACACCGATTGTGGCGAGAATCACGCCCAATGCCACCGCTGCAATCGTGATGATCCGGCGCTTACGCTTTTTGGCAGCGACATCGGGCCGCGGCTTGTCCATCGTTGATAGACTCGGAGCGAATCCGACGGGCCGCACAATTGTGTGATCGGTTTTTCTTTGCGGGTTTGACATTGCGAACAAGTTTTTCCACATCACATCACGCGCGGCGCGTATGTGAACTCCAGAAGCGCTCGACCGCAATCCAACGTTGCAGGCACAATCGTCATGCTGAGGAGCCCGCTGCGGATCAATTGATTTCGTTTCATATGTTTTCAAGGCACGCTTGTTGCAATGTTCATGCCAGCGCAGCGCAAAATTAGAAACACGCTTGGTAGCAGCGACTTACATGGAATTCCTGCAAAGTGGTATGACGTGGATAGCTTCGAGAGTGGGATTTTGCTGTCCCGCTTTTGGGACGTCTTGGTTAGATCAGTGCGGTAATCGAAGAAGCGCTTCAACCCCGCGTCCATCCGTTCGATTGTTAACGCTAAGCGAACCGCCGTGCGCTTCGGCAATCTGCCGGCTTAACGCCAGGCCAATCCCGGACCCTTCGGGTTTGGTCGTAAAAAACGGAACGAACAAGTTTGTTGGGTTCATTATTCCGTGACCCTCGTCGTCGATAAAAACTTCGACACCGTCGCCATTCGCGCGCCAACCCATCGAGACGCCGCCTCCTGTCTCTAACGACGCATCGACGGCATTGTGCACAAGATTGATTAACGCTTGCTCAATCTGGGCGGCGTCCGCGCTGATTTTCGCTCCCGGACCGGGCAACAAGTTGACCCGAAGTCGCGGCTCCATATTCGCTACGCGCTGCACCAGCTCGCCAAGATCAACGTCCTCTTTTTGCGGCGGAGGCAACCGCGCAAGTCTGGCATACGCTTCCATGAAGCGGCTCAGAGCATCGGCTCTTGCGGCAATCGATTTGAGGCCGCTTTGCGCATCATCCTGCCAATCGTCCGGTGGAGGCTTGCGTTGCAAAAGTTTCTCCAAACTGGCCGCGATTGATTTGATCGGCGCCAATGAATTATTCATTTCGTGGCCGAGCACGCGAACGAGGCGCTGCCAGGCACTGCGTTCTTCTTCACGCAAAGTACGACTGAGGTCGGTCAGTACAAGGAGCTCATGCGGCAAACCGTGCTCGCGAAAGGTACTTCGTCGAACGCCCCAACGGCCGGATCCTCCTGGGAAATTCAACGTGAGCGGCGCGTCTTCATCTGAATCGAGGCAGGCGCCAAGTCCCAGCTCCTCCGCGCCTCGCCCGAGTAATTTATCCATTGGGCTGCCCAGTAAATGTTCCCCGGCGCGGTTCACCAGACGCAGCCGTCGACCGGGATCGAAAGTGAACACAGCGACATCAATTTCAGCCATGATCGTGCGAAGCAGCGCAGTCGCTTCAAACGCGCCAAGGCGCTGCACCCGCAGCGTTTCGCCTAACAAATTAACTTCCAGGAGCGCCTCTCCCAGCGCATCGTTCTCACGGGCGCCGCGCGCACGGATTGAATAATCTCCCTCACGTAGCGCTGCCAGGAGATTCGTCATCGTCTGCAACGGGCGAATGAGATGTTCGCGCGCGCTGGCGCTAAATCCGAGAAAGCAGGCAACGATGATGATAGTGAGAGTCCATTGGAGTTTGGCGCTGTAATCGCCAGACCAAAGGATGATGAGCGCGATAATAGCCCCTGGCACAGCGGCTGCAAAAGCGAGCCAGATCAGACGATTCTCGTACGAAAGACGTCGCCGATCTTTCGAGGTGCGCTTCATGACAAGGGAAATCGCAATTGCAGATTATCAGAGCCCATATTGCTGAAGCCGCCGATAAAACGCACTACGACTCAAACCGAGCGCTTCAGCAGCTTTCCGGGCGTTTCCCTCGTTTCGCGCGAGGGCTTTCTTGATGAGAAAAGCCTCGACCTCTTCAAGGCTCATCTCTTCGAGGTTGCGCGAATCGCCGGTGCCTGTCGTAAGACCAAGATCGCTGGCTTTGATTTGCGGCCCGCGAGTCATTAACACAGCGCGCTCGATCACATGATCCAGTTCACGCACGTTTCCGGGAAAAGGGTGACGCAGCAACTGTTCACGGGCCGTTTCGTCGAAGCCGCTGATCTGCTTGCGATATCGCTGGGTAACCTGACGCAAAAAGTGATTTGCAAGTGCCATGATGTCTTCGCGCCGGTCGCGCAATGGCGGCACCCGAATCTCAATTGTGTTTAAGCGGAAGAGCAAATCTTGACGAAAGCGGCCGGCTGCAACTTCATCGTGCAGGTTCGCATTCGTCGCGGAAATAAGCCGCACATTTGCGCGCAAAGTTTTTGAAGATCCAACGCGTTCAAATTCGCCGGTTTCGATGACGCGCAAGAGTTTGGCCTGCTGGCTGAGCGGAATGTTTGCAATTTCGTCCATGAACAAAGTGCTTTCGTCGGCCAACTCAAATCGGCCTGCCCGGTCGGTCTTAGCGTCAGTAAACGCTCCTTTGACGTGGCCAAACAGTTCGCTTTCAAAAAGCGTCTCGGACAGACCACCCATGTTGACCGTCATCATCGACTTAACAGCGCGAGGTGAAAGCGAGTGCAGCGCCTGCGCGACCAGGCCTTTGCCGGTGCCATTTTCGCCTGTGATCAGCACGTTCGCGTCAGATGGCGCAACTTGTCGGATCATCTCGATCACCGGACGCATGGCGGGTGCCTCTGCGATCAGATTTGGAGCGCTGCCGCGCAGCAACTGGTTTTCCTCTTCGAGTTTTCGTCCTCGGCGAAGCGCACCGGCGAGTTCGAGTTGAGTCCGTACGATTGCCAGGAGCCGTTCGTTGTCCCACGGTTTCGGCACGAAATCGCGCGCGCCCCGTTTCATCGCTTCGACCGCCAGATCGATCGTCGCCCACGCGGTCATGACGACGATCGGCAAAGTGTTGTCGATTGCCTGAATCTTCGGAATTACTTCCAAGCCTTCCTGTCCGGAAGTCGTGTCCCGCGCATAGTTGAGGTCCATCATCAGCAGCGCGTACTCTTTCTTCTCGAGCGCGTTGAAGACACCGGCGAGCGAAGTTACCGCGTCGGTTTGATGACCTTCGCCTTTCAGAAGAATGCGAAGTGCCTCCAGCACGTCGCGCTGGTCATCCGCGATTAAGACTCTCGCCACGGTTATCTCTCAACCGCGTTTCCGTCGCGGTGTCAATTCTATCACTGGAAATTCGCGATCATTCGGCGCGCAATGCAATAATTTTACGAGTTGTCTGATCGCGTAACGAATTTCGTTCATGACATATGACGACCTGCCGCGGCGACTTACTCTATTATGAGTATATCAGCTCCCTACATGCGAATGTGTCGTAGCGGAGTGGCATGCTATGCACGGCTCGAGCTTAAGCGCAGAAGTGTTCACAGGCACTTCCGCGAACTGACAGATCGACAGGACGACGCTGAGTGCGAACACCGCGTACACCAGGATCTCCAGGATGCCACGACCTTTTTCTTCAGAGCGGACTAACATACCGTAAGTGGATTCGAATTGGTTATTCATGGTTATGATTTGGTTAATACCAATGCTTTATGCATTTCGCATGCCACGAAATGGGTTATGACCGTAAGTTACGCATCCCAAAAGAATTGCGTCATGCCGCTCTTGCCGCGCGGCGCAGTGGTGGGTTCCGTGTTTGGGCACTGACCGTCTCGCTTTTGGGACGGCTAGCGATGCTATCGCAGCCAAGATTGGCCACGGGCGAATGACCAACCGCAGCGTCTGACACAATCAAATATCGGGGTCAGCTGATTCAAAGTCACTCGCTATTGACCGCGTGCATTCAACCAACCTAAGGCCGGGCGCTCAAACCGATTTGACTCCCGCCGCGTCGCAATATCTTGTCCACTTAAATCAGGACATCTTAAATTTCCCGAACATTATGATCCAATCCTCACCTCTTCGTTCGCT
>QHRD01000124.1:0-11841 GCA_003220005.1 Verrucomicrobiota bacterium
CGATCTCTCTGCATAATAAATCTACGTAAATGTGCGAAATCTGTGAATCGAAATAATCATTTACTCGGCGTGTGACTTGTTTTCGGATTTTTTCCGGCGCTCATTTGCCGCTCCATCGATATCGATGAGAGTTAGAACGGCCCCGTCGATTTTGTTGTCAGTCGTGCGATACGGCCGGACCCGCAGCGAATACTTGTGGCCGCCTTTGTCGCTCACTTTGCGCTCACGCGTGCCCAAGGTCTCGATCACTTCGCGCAAAAGTTTGTCCAAATCGGGTACATCAATGTTTGGCCGCAGCTCGCTGAGCGGACGGCCAATGTCAGTGGGCAAAATATTAAAGGCGGCGCGCGCCGCAGGCGTTGCCCGCCGCACCGTCAACGCATTGTCCACCATTACGATCGGCATTTGAATGCTGGCCAGCAGATTGTTCAATTCGTTAGTCAACTGCATCATCTCGAGGTTTCGGTTGCTCAGCTCTTCGTTCAACGTGGTCAGCTCTTCGTTGGTCGATTGCAATTCTTCCTTCGCCGTCTCGAGTTCTTCGTTGGTCGATTGCAGTTCTTCATTGCTCGATTCGATTTCTTCGTTCGACGACTTTAGCTCTTCATTGGTCGCTTCCTGTTCTTCGATGATGGTTTGTAACGATTCCTTGGAAGCGGCCAATTCCCGTCGCAATTCGCCTACTTCGCGGTCCGTGGCCGTTTTTCCCAGCGCCCGCGGCAGTTTCTCTCGCTTGGTGCCCTTAGTGGTCTCGTCAAAAATAACCAGCAACCACGATTTGACGTTCCCGGGGATTTTGAATGGCACAACCTGAATATTTATTTCGTAGCTTCTGCCGCTCAGCTTCACTTTCGCGCGCTCTGTCCGGGCGGGTTTGTCCGTTTTGATGGCGCGACGAATCGTGGCGCGCAGGTCCGGCACCAGAGTGGACCGCGCTAGCTGGAGGAGATTGAATGACGCCGGACCCGGCGCGTGTTCGAGAAACAGCTCCGTGCGGCCGCGAAACTGTTGCACGTGCATATCCTGATCGATTACCACCGCCGCCGGCGCGTAGGTGCTGAGCATGATGCGGTCGGCCACTTTCAAAAGGTCGCCACCGAAGTTTGCGCCAGCAGCGGCTGTCGATCTTGCCCCGAAGTGCGCGAGTTCAAGACCGCGCTGCGGGATGAGGTTCGCCGTGTGCGGTGTCTTCCCCGGTGTCTTCGCGTAAATTTTGTTTTTCTTGTCCACCAATTTGAAAAGCTCATCGTACAAGCCCACCGATTCAGCCGGCCCGAGAATCAAATAGCCGCCTGCGTTGAGCGCGTAGTGAAACTGCGGGATGCAGCGCTTGTGCAATTCCGGGCTCAGATAAATGAGCACGTTGCGGCAACTGATCAGGTCCAGCCGGGAAAAGGGCGGGTCCGCTGTGATATTTTGCCGAGCGAACGTGCAGATGTCGCGCACGTTGCGATGAATTTGGTAACTGCCGTCCCGTTTCAGGAAAAATCGTTTTAGTCGCGCGGGCGAGACGTCTTTCTCAATCGCGCTGGAATAAATTCCCAGCCGCGCATGTTCGATCACCGACTCGCTTAAATCGGTGCCGAAAATCTGGATGCGCATTTTGGACGGACCGCTGCCGAGCGTTTCCAGAATGCAAATGGCCAGCGAATAAACTTCTTCGCCGCTTGCGCAACCCGGTACCCAAGCGCGTAACTCAGGTTGCCGATCTTTGCTTTTGTTTTTGAGCAGCGCCGGCAGGAAACGTTTCTTTAACGCGCGGAACAGTGCTTCATCCCTGAAGAAGCGCGTCACGTTGATGAGCAGGTCGTCAAAAAGCGCTTCGATCTCCTTTTTGTTGTCGCACAAGAACCGCGCGTATTGACTGATCTTTTCGATCCGGTGCAGCGCCATTCGTCGCTGGATCCGCCGGATCAGCGTGCTCTCCTTGTAGGCGCTGAAATCGACGCCCATTTGCTTTTTCAGCGACAGAAAAATGCGGCCCAGATCGTCCGCTTGGCGATAGGCGGCTTTCTCGATTTCCTCCGGATCGCTCAGTGGCCGCCGGATGTAGGGATGATTGGCAACGCGCTCGATTTCGCGCGCAATTTCGCGCGGCGTCAGAACAAGATCGACAAAGCCTGAGCGGATCGCGCTCCGCGGCATCCCGTCGAACTTCGCGCTCTCTTGATTTTGGGCGAACGTCAAGCCGCCGGCCGCTTTGATCGCGCGCAGACCGGCTGTGCCGTCGCTGCCGGTTCCGGAGAGGACGATGCCGATGGCGCGCGATCCACACTCTTCGGCGAGCGATTCAAAAAAGTGGTCGATAGCAACGTTGAGCCGCTCCTCACGTCGGACCAGTCTGAGTGTGCCATCCTTGGCCATGACACATTTGTTCGGCGGCTGCACGTAAACCGTGTTCGGTTTTGGCGTCGTCGTTTGTGTGACTTCGCTCACTGGCATCGCCGTCACTTTGCCGAGCAAATTAGAAAGACGGCTGGCATGATGCGGATCGAGATGTTGCACGATCACAAAGGCCATGCCCGTCCGCGACGGCAAATTTCGCAGCAGCTCCATGGCCGCTTCGAATCCGCCGGCCGACCCGCCAACACCGACAATCGGACAAGCTAAATCTTTTTGCTTTGAAGGTGATGTGCGCCGCGCGGATTTCGCTCCTCTTCTGCTTGCTTTGGCTTTTGCACGCAATGCATTCTTCTGCGCGGTTCGTTTTGCGGCCATGGCGGCGTTTTTTAGGTTAATTCCGCGGAGCAGATCACACAAGCGCTGATTAGGGGAAAATGACGAATGACGAGTATCTAATGACGAAGGAATGACCAAATGACGAATGTGGCAGAAGCGGCTGCATGCGAACTTTCACGGTTGAATCATCAGCCCTGCCTTTCATAAAAACCTGAAATTGAGTAACAACCGGCTGGCTCGATACAGGCCAAGGATTTCGCCCGGTAGGGCTCTTCGTTCTGTTCAGCCAAAGTAAAAAACTAAAACAAACGATAACCGGGGGCGCGGCTCTTACGCTCGGCGCGGGCGATAACGCGACCATCAACATAGATAACATTCAATAGCGCAGCTGGCACACCAGCATTCATGGACTCTCGGTTGGATTAGCTTTGATAAAGGATCCGACCGGGAGATCCGGCATATAGGAACGCGGCCGACGCGATCTGCGCGTCGATGCGTAACACAACCCTTTCGATTTCTCGTTCGACGAAAATGTAGCCGTCGCTCTATGAGCGACGTGATTTGATTAGGAGTCGAACCCAGCGCTTCGCACAGCGAACTACAGGCTTTCCACGACGCTCTCGGTCTAACGAGAATTTGGCGTTGATGCGATCGTTGCTGACTTTTCCGTTGTTCACTTCGGCCCTGAACTCCTGGGAAGACCGAAAGGAACACACAACAGCACAAATACGAATGAACAGAAATGGGACTGCGTTGTTTCCAAGGACTTCCCTCATGACTTCGTGTTTATTCGTATCTATTCGTGGTGAGATTTAATGGGGATAATGAAAACTTTTGAGATTGCGGGATTGCCTTCCGATGAAGTGAAGAACTTTGTCGCCGGAACGCACGCAGATCCGTTCCGCGTGTTGGGGCCGCACGAGGTTGGCGACGATTTGGAAATCCGCGTCTTTCGTCCGGACGCGCGCAAGATCGAGATCGTGGTGGATGGACACGCCGGCAAGCCGGTTAGAGCAGAACGAATTCAACAGGATGGATTCTTTTGCGCAACTCTGCCGGGCGCGACGCGCGATTTCACCTACCGTCTGCGCATCACAAAATGGGATGGCTCGGAACAGCTCACAAGGGATCCGTATCAGTACGGCCCACTCATGGGCGAGGTCGATCTGCATCTCTTTGCCGAAGGACAGCACTGGAAGATTTACGAAAAGTTTGGCGCGCATTTGCGGACTATCGGCGATGCTGCGGGCGTTTATTTCGCAGTCTGGGCGCCGAACGCGCAGCGGGTCAGCGTCGTTGGTGATTTCAACGGTTGGGATGGCCGGGTGAATCCGATGCGCAAACTCATTGGCAGCGGTGTGTGGGAATTATTTCTCCCCGGGATCGAGCAGGGCGCGCACTACAAATTTGAAATCCGCACCCAGACAGGTGCGGTGCTGCTCAAGAGCGATCCGTTCGCGTTTTTCAATCAGCACGGCAAATCGACAGCGTCCATGGTGTACGATCTCGAGCGTTACACTTGGAACGACGGCGCTTGGATGGAATCGCGTCGAACAAAAAACTGGCCGCAGAGTCCCATCAACATTTACGAAGTGCACCTTGGCTCGTGGCGCCGCAAAGCTGAAGAGGGAACCCGGCAACTGAGTTATCTCGAGCTTGTTGACGAATTGCTGCCGTACGTGCTGGAGATGTGTTACACCCATATCGAGTTATTGCCGGTCGCCGAGCATCCATTCGAAGGCTCCTGGGGCTATCAAGTCACAAATTACTACGCGCCCACCAGCCGGTTCGGTACGCCGGATGAATTCCGCCATTTCATCGACAAATGTCATCAGGCCGGCATCGGCGTAATTATGGATTGGGTGCCGGCGCATTTTCCGAAGGATGCGCATTCGCTCGCTGAGTTCGACGGCACCGATCTTTACGAACACATGGACCCGCGCCAGGGCGAGCACCAGGATTGGGGCACGCTGATTTTCAATTTTGGCCGCAACGAAGTGCGCAATTTTCTCATCGGCAACGCGCTTTTCTGGCTCGACGAATATCACATCGACGGCCTGCGCGTGGACGCCGTGGCCTCGATGCTTTACCTCGATTACTCGCGAAAGCCCGGCCAATGGATCCCGAACGTTTACGGCGGCCGCGAGAACCTCGACGCCATCTATTTTTTGAAACGGTTCAACGAAGTTTGTTACGAGCGTTTCCCCGGCATCATGACTATCGCTGAGGAATCAACCGACTGGCCCGGCGTATCGCGTCCAACTTATCTGGGCGGGCTCGGGTTCGGGTTCAAATGGAACATGGGCTGGATGCACGATTTCCTGCAATACATGAGCATCGACCCGATTTACAGGCGCTATCATCACGGGAACATCACCTTCTCGCTGCTCTATGCGTTCCAGGAAAATTTCATTCTTGTGCTCAGTCACGACGAAGTGGTGTACGGCAAGCGCTCGTTGCTTTGGAAGATGCCGGGAGACGAGTGGCAGAAGTTCGCCAATCTCCGCATGTTTCTGGCGTGGATGTACGGGCAGCCAGGCAAAAAGCTGCTTTTCATGGGCGGCGAGTTCGGTCAGTGGAACGAATGGAACCATGATGTTCAGCTCGATTGGAATCTTCTCGACCTTCCGCGGCACGACGGCCTGCGTCGCTTGGTGCAGCATTTGAATTACGTTTACAAAAACGAACCGGCTCTGTGGCAGCTCGACGATACGTACGAAGGATTCGATTGGATCGATTTCCACGACGCCGATAACAGCGTCGTCTCATTTTTGAGAAAATCGCGCGACGGCGACATCGTCGTGTTTGTTGTGAACGCAACGCCAGTGGTGCGCTACAACTACCGGCTCGGCGTTCCTGAGTCAGGTTTCTATCGCGAGCTTATCAATACCGATGGCGAAACGTACGGCGGTAGCAACGTGGGAAATCTCGGCGGCGTCCAAAGCGAAGCTCGCGAATGGATGGGCCGAGAACATTCCATCCTGGTCCATCTGCCGCCGCTGGCGACGCTCGCGTTCAAGCTGGAAAGATGATTCGCTAGGTGGGCTCTGTCTCAGATCAAATTTAACCACGAATCGACACGAATGGACACGAACTTTTTCTCGCGCGCAGCGCGCTTTGGAGTGCGGCGGCTTGACGCTGCTTTTCGGTGACGCACCTGGACGAGCGCTTTGTTTTCTCGGTTGCGCTTTGCTTGGTAAGCACGGCACTCCTGACTTTGACAACAAGTTTACGGCGAATGGAGTGAGCTTCCGCTCAACCCTGACACAGCCGCCGCATCCGTCAGCGACGTTTCTTATGTACTCGTTGCACGCGGGGAATTTCGTCCGGCATACGGCATGCAAAGCTTGGTTAAACGCTGGTGGTTTTGGTTACTGATCGTTATTCTCGTGGCGTTCGTGGTCGTGCATACCTACCTGGCGATCTGGGTGCGCGATTACGTCAATCGCAAGCTCTCGGAAATTCATGGCTACCGCGCGCACGTATCGGCAGTCACGCTCCATCTTTGGCGCGGGGCGTACCAAATTCATTACATCGACATAAAGAAAACCAGCGGCCACGTGCCGGTTCCGTTTTTCTCCGCGCCACTTGTTGATCTCTCAGTGGAATGGCACGCGCTCATCTTCGAGCGGGCCTTCGTGGGCAACATCGAGATACATCGACCGAAGATGAATCTGGTGAACGGATCAACCAAAGAGAGCAGCCAGGCGCCCGTGGACGAACCATGGGCGCAAAAGATCAAGCAACTGTTCCCGCTGAAGATTAACCGGTTTGCCGTTCACAATGGCGAAATTCATTACCACGATTTCACTCGAAACCCGAAGGTAAACCTGCCACTCGATCGAGTGCAGATGGTGGCAGTCAATTTAACCAACAGCAAAAAACTCTCGAAAAGTCTGATCGCCGACGTTCGGATCGAGGGCCAGCCAATGGGTGTGGGCGACGCGCGCTCGCAAATTTCCCTCGACCCGTACGCGGCGAAGCCAACGTTTGCATTTAATCTCGAAGTCAAAGAAGTGCCGCTGGTTAAATTGAATCAATTCGCCAAAGCCTACGGCAATTTCACTTTCGACACCGGGACTCTGAAGGTTGCAATGGAAGCGAGCGCGCACAATGGCGCTTATCAAGGCTACATTGAGCCGGTGTTCGATCACATGAGCATTTTTAATCCTGCAAAGGAAGACAATCCGATCACTGCCGTTTGGGAAGCGATTCTCGAGGGCGTAACCCGGATCGTTCGCAACTATTCGAAGGACCGATTCGGCACGAAAGTCCCGTTCTCTGGAACATTTGAGCATCCGAATCCGGAGATACTCAGCACGATTTCGAACGCATTTCGCAACGCTTTCATAAAAGCATTCTCCGGCGAATTGCCGTCCGGACATAAGCCGCCCAAGGTCGAACCGGAGGAGAAACACTAGTGGCTTTAGCTCGCGTCGGTGTCTGTTGCTACAGAACCTCCGAGCCGAATTCGCCGTCGCTAATGCGGGTGCGAATTTTCATCTTTGGACGAACGGTTGCGATGGTGCGGATAATTTTCCCATGCTCGTTAATGGTAATGCTATAGCCGCGGCGCAATGTCGCGGCCGGACCGAGCACGCGGAGGATGCCTTCCATGTGCTGGAATCGGTGCAGGGCGTTTTCGAGCAATCGCCGCGGGCAGGCAACCAATCGTCGATGCAAATCTGCAAAGCGATTACGGCGCATGATGAGTTCCCGCGCGGGACTGCGCGCCTGTAAAGCACGCATGATGTGGAGCAGGCTGCGCTTGTAGCTGTCGATCTTGTGGGCGAGACAGCGCTGCAACGTTTCGCGCGCGTGATCCAGTCGCTGCTGTGCGTCGCGCGACCGATTCAACAACTGCCGCGCAAGTGCACGGCTCCAACTATCGATCCGGCGCTCGAGATCGGTGATGTCAGGCACGATTAACTCCGCTGCGGCGCTCGGTGCGGGCGCGCGCAAGTCGGCGACGAAATCACAAATCGTAAAATCGATTTCGTGACCAACCGCCGAGACAATTGGGACTGCGGAATGAAAGATCGCGCGCGCCACAATCTCTTCGTTGAATTCCCACAGGTCTTCGATGCTTCCGCCGCCGCGCGTGACGACGATCAGGTCGAGAGGTTTCCAATTCTCACTCGGCATGGCGAGTTCGCGAATGGCGACGGCGATCTCCTGCGCGGCGCCTGTCCCCTGCACGCGCACCGGGTTGATCAAAATCTGCAGCCACGGCGCGCGGCGGCGCAGCACGTTCAGCATGTCGCGAACCGCTGCGCCGCTTGGCGACGTGATGATTCCAATTCGGCGCGGAAATTTCGGCAACGCCCGTTTCCGTTCCGGCGCGAACAGTCCCTCCGCATCGAGCTTACGTTTGAGCGCTTCGAATTTTGCCTGGAGCAGGCCGACTCCCCGTGGCTGAAGTATCTGAATGTTGAGCTGATACTGTCCGCGCGCTTCGAAAACGGTGACGGTTCCATAAGCCTGCACCTGCGCACCATCGACAAGAGGTTGCCCCGAAAGCTTTCGGGGCATGGTGTCGCGCCAGATCACGCAAGAGATTTGGGCGCGCTGGTCTTTGAGCGTGAAATACTGGTGCCCGCTCGGATGCAGCTTGTAATTTGAAATTTCGCCTTGGACCCAGACCCCGCCAAATTTTACTTCCAGAGCGCCACGGATGCTTCGCGTCAGCTCTGAGACGGTGAAGACCTTGGAAGTTTGCGGAAATAACTCTGTCATGTCGAGCGGAATGGAGACATCTCGTAATATTTCAGAAACATTTAGAGATTCCTCGACTTCGCTCGGAATGACAAGTGGAGCGTACCGGGCCAACAGCCAGAGATATTACGCTTCGTTCAACATGACAGAAAGAATGGTAGTGGCGGTCTGTCGACGACTCTGCGCCGCACGCGATTTTCGGGGCTGACAGAGCGCCGTTACAGAAGCTCCGCTTGCGCGCCGGCAGGCGGTTTGAGTCCGAGCTTGCGATAAGCGTTCGCCGTTGCGACCCGGCCTTGCGCCGTGCGTTTGATGTAACCTTCCATGATCAGATACGGCTCGTTCACTTCTTCGATCGTGCCGGCTTCTTCGCCTACTGCGACCGCGAGCGAATTCAAACCGACTGGTCCGCCATTGAACTTGTGCATTAAGGCTTCGATAATTCGCTTGTCCCATTGATCGAATCCGTCGCGATCAATCTCCAGCATCGCAAGCGCGCGGTCGGCTAGTTCAGCGGTGATTTTGCCTTCGGCTTTCACCTGCACGTAATCGCGCACCCAGCGTAGTAGGTTATTCGCTGTGCGTGGCGTGCCGCGTGAGCGCGCCGCGATCTCGGCTGCACCGTCGGCATCGATCTCCACGCCTAGCAAGTGTGCGCTGCGGATAATGATTCTCTGCATCTCGTCGGCGTTGTAGTAATCGAGCCGCGCCGTCATACCGAAACGCGAGCGAAGCGGTGCGCTTACCATTCCAGCGCGTGTCGTCGCGCCGATCAAAGTGAACTTCGGCAAATTAAGGCGCAGACTTCGCGCCTGCGGTCCCTGATCGATGATGATGTCGAGCCGGTAATCTTCCATTGCCGGGTACAGATATTCCTCGATGGCCGGTTGCAATCGGTGGATCTCGTCGATGAAAAGCATGTCGCCCTTTTCAAGGCTCGTTAACAGGCCGGCAAGCTCACCAGCTTTCTCGATCACTGGGCCACTGGTGTTCTTAATGTTCACATCCATCGCGTTTGCGATGATGTAAGCCAATGTGGTTTTGCCTAGACCGGACGGGCCGCTGAGGAGAATGTGGTCGAGAACGTCGCCCCGCTTTTTCGCCGCTTCCACCATCAACTCCAGACGCTCGCGCACCTTGACCTGGCCATTGAATTCGCTGAACGCGGGCGGCCGCAGCGAGATTTCGAAAGCGGCATCTGGTTCCGGCGGTTTCATGGGCGACGAGTGGTCGAGTAGTGGAGTAACGGCGTGACAATTTCAATACTCCATCACTCTCCTGTTCCGCTACTCCAAATTCTTGGTTAACACCAGCTCCGTGCCGCGGCGCTTGTGGATGTAATCGACTTCGTCAAAGGCACTACGGATGAGATACAAACCAAGGCCACCCGGTTTGATCATGTCATGAGAGCGGCCTTTCATTTCGTGGGGAAGGACCTGTTCACCATAATCGCGCAATCGCATACGCACGCGTTTGCGCAGACCCTCCATGCGTAACGAGATGAGTTGGTCATCACGCAAACGATAAGCATAACGGATCACGTTCGTGCATGCTTCATCCACGCCGAGCACCATCAACAGCCGCTCTTTTTCGGATAACGCGTAACCGTTGAGAAAATCGAGCACGCAGTTGCGCAGCAAAGCGAGGTTCGCGGTATGACTGCTGAACTCGACTTGTTTCCTCTTCATCGCGATTGCAAAAAGGTGAGCAGATTCGGGGCGTCATTCAAGCGATAGCGCATGCGGGCTCTTGGCTCGACTCGAAGCAGGTGATTCTCCTTGACAATTTGCGGTGCGGTTTCCCTTAATCATTGATGTCTTCCAACCAAACGTGCCACATGAAACAACAATTCGGCCTGACGCTTTCGAGCTTTGCATTGATCATCTGTCTGTCGGGGTGTTGCCGGCCAGAAATAATCGGCAGCGTTCCGGATACACTGAGGCCGCAGGAGACTGATAATTGGTGTTGGGCAGCAACGACCCAAATGCTCGCCGAGTATTTGGGCTTGTCGGTTACACAATGCGCCCTAGGTAATCATCGCTTTAACAAAACGAATTGTTGCACCGAACAAACTTCCGGCACCCCGTGTCCCAAGACAGACGACTGCAATACGCCGGGCTGGGTTGACCTGGATTTTGCTGGCGCCAAGTCCTCGGAAAGCGGGAGTGCGTTATCGTGGGATTCTGTTAAGTCGCAGATTTATTGCGCAAAGAAGCCGATGGGGTACGCGTATGGAACGCCCGGGGTAGTGGGTCATGTTGTTGTGATAAAAGGTTACGTTAGCGTAGGCAACACTAACTACGTTGTGTTGAACGATCCATGGAGCCCGTGCCAAGGTGCGGAACGCTTGCTCGAATATAGCTCCTATGCAGATCCGCCAGGAACAGCGACCCATTGGAATACGTGGTACGATATTGCGAAGAAATGAAGCGTATCGAAAGGAATCTAAAATGAAGCGCATTTTCATATACTTCGGCCTGCCGATGGCGGTACTCTTGAGCATGGGTTGCCAAAAGGAAGCGGGACAGCGGACCTCCTTTTCCACTCCGCAGGAAGCGGCTAACAAAGCAAAGAACGATCTGTTGACCGTGTTGCGTTCCAGAAAAGACATCGTGCTTGGCTTGGAGCAGCAAACAATTGAAAAATCTCAACCGGCAGTTCCGGTTAGACAGTATCAGATTACGTTCGAGGATCTGGCAGCAGCCGATAGTTTCACCGCTTTACGAAAGAACGATCTGGCGATAGTGGTGCCTTTGGTCGCCGACGGCGCCGTAGCGACCGTTGTCGGACTGGCCAAAGACGAAGCAGGCTGGAAAGTAGCTTCCGTCGGGGACAAGAGTCTCGCGAGCGAGCTTGAAGTTGTTCGAAAAGCAGCCGGCGCGCAGGCGGAAATTGCCATATACGATTTGCCTCACTCCGGCGAAAAACTATATGCCGCAATACCGCCCGCTACTGCTGGAGGGGGAACTATCTTGTACACCAACTACACCGGTTTCAATTTGAGAGAGCCTGTGTCTGCCGAGCGCCTGCTGCCGGTGCTTAAGCAGGACGCGGCAGAATTCCAGCGGAAATACAGCGAAGAACTAAAGCGTCAGAGAGTGGTGCGTTAAGCAATCAGCGCCTCTCCGCGCCAAAAACGCGATTGGACACACAATAAAAGGTTGTTCAATTTTGCCCTATGTGGCGATCATTTGTTGCCCTTTTGCTTTTGGCTGCTCCTGTCGGCGCGCAGGAAAACGCCACCGCGTACGAAGCGTTGCGTAACGTCGGTACGCAATTCGGTCGCGGCGTGCTGAACCACGTGGTGTCGATTACCGGCGTAAAAGGCGATCCTCAGCCAGCGAGATGGAAGATTATTTTGGATGACGCCAATGGGCGTGGTGTGCGGGAACTGGAGATCGCCGATGGAAAAATTGATTCTGACGAGCGGCCGGATCGCTCGGTCGC
>QHRD01000124.1:11855-20025 GCA_003220005.1 Verrucomicrobiota bacterium
CCAGCGGCGCTTTCGCGGTGGCGAGGCACATAGCGGACACTTCGCATACGCAATTTGCGACAGCAGATTACACATTACGTACCGATGAGCGTGGCGAGCCGATCTGGATTGTTACTTTGCTAAGTCGATCGTCGCACCCGGTCGGCACGATATACATCGGCGCGACTCACGGGATTGTGAAGAGAACTGAGGGAATGTTTGCCGGTGCGACCATGGAGGATGTAGCGACGGATTACGATCAAGAGGAGGGAATCCCCATTATCCGTGACGCCAAGAAAACGATCAAGCATGGCTTCTATAAAGCGCAGGAACAAGCGCGAGGCATGTTTGAGAAAGTGAAACGCTCCTTTTCCGATTTCATTAACCGAGGGTAGCAAAACTAGAGTGAGCGGCGCATCTGATTATTGGCCGGATTTGCCTTTCCAAGCGTGGAAGGACACTGCCATCACTCTGCACATGTGGACACAGATCGTGGGCAAGATTCGACTGACGCTTAGCCCATGGACGAACCACTCCTGGCACATCACGCTGTATGTGACTTCTCGCGGCCTAACGACTTCGCCGATCCCGCACGGTCCTGCCACTTTTGAGATACGATTTGATTTTATCGATCATCAATTGCGCATCCTTAAAAGCGACGGCGACCGGCGCACGATCGAGCTGAAACCGCAATCCGTCGCGAAATTCTACGAGGCGGTGATGAAGGCGTTGAGAGATCTCGAGCTGCCAGTCACGATCAACACCATGCCCAACGAGATTGAGAATCCGATCCCGTTTAATGAAGATGAAGAGCACCACTCGTATGACCGCGAGTACGCCAATCGGTTCTGGCGCGTTCTCGTTCAGAGCGATCGCGTGTTTAAGGAATTCCGCTCGCGCTTCTGTGGCAAATGCAGTCCAGTGCACTTTTTCTGGGGTAGCTTTGATCTGGCGGTCACGCGGTTCTCCGGCCGACCAGCGCCGCCGCATCCCGGCGGGGTCCCGCATCTGCCGGACGAGATTACGCGAGAGGCTTACTCGCAGGAAGTGAGCAGCCTGGGTTTTTGGCCCGGGAATGCGGCTATGCCGACACCAGTTTTGTACTCGTACGCATATCCGGAACCGCCCGGGTTCTCAGAAGCGAAAGTGCAGCCAGGCGCCGCTTCTTATCAACCGAAACTGCGCGAGTTTACCTTGCCCTACGATGCGGTGCGCGATGATGGGAAGCCGGATCAAGTCCTGCTGGATTTCGCGCAGAGCGCTTACGATGCCGCTTCTCAGCTTGGTAAGTGGGACCGCGCCGCGCTGGAGGAAAAGAAGCCAGCCTTGCATTCCGCTCCGCATCATTCGTAATTTAGCACGATGAACCCCGGTTGTGCAGCCGAACAACATGCCTGGCGTAAACTGAAAGATGGCTGGCGCCCTTTGTATGGCGATGTGGACAAAATCGGCGTTGCGATCGAGTGGCATGACTTTCGCACCGACCATTCCTTTAACTGGGGACGCACTTTCCACCGGCGCAGTCTGGAATTTTGTTTGAACCTCAGCGGGCACGGCGCTGTAGGTGGCCAGGGCCGATCGCGGAGCGATTACTTCCCGGGAAACTCCGGCTATTACGCCATCGCTGACGAACCGTTGCCTGCGTCACGTCATGCCCGCGATCATCATCAATTCGTGACGCTGGAATTTGCGCGGGAACATTTGCAAAAACAGCTAGTGCAAAACGAATCGGATCTCGAGCCGGAGATTCGCCGTATCATCTTCGGCGACAAAAACGAGACGGTCGTTGCGCCTACGCGGCCGATGACCATTCAGCAACGTGAAGTCGTTGCGAGCCTGGCCGAGCCGCCCGTAGCCAAAGCGGCGCAGATTCTTTGGTACCAAAGCAAGGCGCTCGAGCTGATGGCACACTTCCTTTTTGCGCCGAAGGACCCTGAATTTTTCTGCATGCGACAGAAGCGCGTGGCCCGCGAGCGCGTACAGCGCGTCAAGGAAGTTCTCGCGCGCGATCTGGCTAACCCTCCCACGCTGGAAATGATTGGCCACGAGGCAGGCTGCAGTCCGTTTTATCTCAGCAGGATTTTTTCGCGGGAAGTCGGCCTGACTATTCCGCAATATTTGCGCAACCTCCGGATGGAACGCGCCGCGGAATTATTGCGAACGGGCCGTTACAACGTCACCGAAGCGGCCACAGAAGTTGGATATTCGAGTCTGAGTCATTTCAGCAAAGCGTTCTGCGAAACTATTGGCTGTTGCCCGGTGCTTTATCCGGTCGCGAAAAACGTGATTCTTGATCGTTGAAACGTTAAAACGTTGAAACGTGCAATGTCTGTGATGTTGACCGGAGCGAAACATCTCGGATTTTTATTTCACGTACGGAGAAGGAATTGGGCCAGAGATTCTTCGCTTCGCTCAGAATGACAACGATGGATCGCTGACGCGTAGCTCGCGTCATCCTGAGCGAAGTCGAAGGATCCAGTGAAATTACTTTGAGTACGGCAACGGGGGATTCCTCGACTTCGCTCGGAATGACGCACATTGTTGACGCTTCACGAACCGATGAAAATCCGCCGGGCACTGATTTCCGTTTCCGACAAAACTGGTGTGGCAGCGTTTGCCCGCGCGCTCGAGCGTCAGGGCGTTGATATCATTTCGACCGGCGGGACGGCTGACCTGCTGAGGAAGGAGAAAATCCCAGTGCGCGAGATCTCGAGTTTCACCGCATTTCCAGAGGTGCTCGAAGGGCGAGTTAAAACTTTGCATCCACGCGTGCATGGCGGTCTTCTCTTCAAGCGTGGTAACCCCAAACACGAGGCTGAGGCACGCGAATGCGGGTTCGAACCGATCGATCTGGTGGTGGTGAATCTTTATCCCTTCGAAGCCACAGTTGCGAAGCCGGACGTCAAGCTGGCTGAAGCAATTGAAAACATCGACATCGGCGGACCGTCGATGATTCGCAGCGCAGCAAAAAACTACGAATCAGTTACGGTGGTGGTCGATCCTGCAGACTACGACGGCGTGCTCGAAAATATACGCGATAACAAGGGAGAAACGACGCTGAAATTGCGCGAGCGTCTCGCTATCAAAGCTTTTGTCAGGACTGCGGACTACGATCGCGCGATCAGCAGTTTCCTGAACAAGGAGCAGACGACCGACGCGTCGTTTTCACTTTCACTTCCGTTGGCAATGAGATTGCGTTACGGAGAAAATCCGCACCAGACCGCTGGGCTATACGGCGATTTCGACAAATATTTCGAAAAACTTCATGGCAAGGAACTTTCCTTTAACAACATTCTCGACATCAGCGCGGCGACCAATCTGATTGCTGAGTTCGAAGAGCCGACTGTCGCCATCCTTAAACATACCAATCCATGCGGAGTCGGTTCGGACGTTGATCTTCGCAAGGCCTGGACCAAGGCGTTCGCGACGGACAAACAAGCGCCTTTTGGCGGGATAATCGTGTGCAACAGGCCCTTGACTGAGCCGCTGGCGAAAGTCATCAGCGAGATTTTCAGTGAAGTGATCATCGCACCGGATTTTGAGATCGAAGCGCGGGCGATCCTGCAGAAGAAAAAAAACCTCAGGCTGATTCGATTATTGACACCGGCGAAGGACGCCCGGTCCATGACCGATCTGCGTTCGGTGTGCAGCGGTGTGCTGGTTCAAGACGCAGATGTCGAGGGGGAGATGAAACCGAAGGTCGTGACCAAGAGGAAGCCGACGAAAACGGAACTGAACGCAATGTTGTTCGGTTGGCGCGTCGTTAAACATGTGAAATCAAACGCGATCGTGTATGCCAAGTCTGACCGGACACTTGGAATTGGCGCAGGGCAGATGTCGCGCATCGATTCGTCGCGCATTGCGGTTTGGAAAGCGAACGAGGCCGGGCTTTCGCTTAAAGGCAGCGCGGTCGCCAGCGATGCTTTTTTCCCATTCCCGGACGGATTGATCGCTGCGGCTGAAGCTGGTGCAACGTGTGCCATTCAACCGGGTGGCTCAGTTCGTGACGAAGAAGTAATCGCGTCGGCTAACGAGCGGAACATGGCGATGATATTCACCGGCATCCGTCACTTTCGGCATTAGGACGCATTCCTCTTGTCATTCTGAGCGGAGCGAAGAATCTCAGATCGTTTCTTTTAACCTGCTCACCAAACCAATAGTCAGAGATGTTTCGCTCCGCTCAACATGACAAGGCTCGATCCGTTCAGTCGCCGCGTGTCGTGAATATCGAAGATTTGCGGCGCGCGGCAAAGCGCCGGCTTCCGCGCATCGTATTCGATTATATCGACGGTGGCGCAGAGGACGAATGGACGTTGCGTGAGAATTCTCTCGCATTTGAGGCGGTGACATTCCGTCCACGTTGTGCGGTAGCGAATCCATTGTGCGATCTGCGCACGACCGTGCTCGGCACTTCGGTTTCCACGCCGCTGATCCTCGCGCCTGTTGGAAGTTGTCGGCTCATGTATCCACGCGGCGAAGAAGTGGCTGCGCGTGCTGCTGGCGCTGCGGGTATCATCTATACCCTATCAACACTTTCGGGTTGCCGTTTGGAGGACGTAGCAGCCGCATCGAAAGGACCGGTCTGGTATCAACTCTACCTGGTCGGAGGACGTGATTGCGCCCTGGCAGCTATCGAGCGAGCGCGTAACGCAGGGGTTTCGGCGCTCGTTGTCACAATCGACACCGCTGTGGCGGGCATGCGGGAACGCGACGTTCGCAATGGCGCGAAGGAACTCCTCAGCGGCAAATTCGGCGCGAAGCTGCCGTTTGTGAATCAGTTTCTGACAAAGCCCCGTTGGCTGGCAGCGTTTCTCGCGGACGGTGGATTAATGAAGTTTGAGAATGTGGTCATCCCGGGAAAGGGACCGATGCTGTACGCAGACGTTACTGCGGCGCTGGAGCAATCGGTGGTAACTTGGAATGATCTCATTTGGATTCGCAAGGCGTGGACGGGACCTGTCGTGATAAAAGGCATCCACACGGCAGATGACGCGCGCCGCGCAGTGGATGCGGGCGCGAGCGGGTTAGTCGTTTCCAATCACGGCGGGCGCCAGCTTGACGACGTCGCAGCAACTTTGCGCGTTTTGCCTGAAATTGTGGCAGCCGTCGGCGATCGCATTGAGGTCCTGCTGGATGGTGGTATTCGGCGCGGCAGCGATATTGCGAAAGCCCTCTGCCTCGGCGCTCGAGGCGTGATGGCCGGACGCGCTTACGCCTATGGGTTGGGAGCAGCTGGGAACGCGGGCGTTGCACGCGCAATCGAGATCTTGCGTGCCGATCTCGTTCGCACCCTGAAGCTGCTCGGCTGTCCGTCAGTCGCGGAACTTGATCGATCTTTTGTCGATATACCGCATGATTGGCTCAGAAACTGATTACGCGATTCCCCTCAGATTCGAGAGTCGCCACATCCAGATGCAAAGAATGGCAGCGACGACTAGTGCGACCCAGCTAAGCGCCATTGGTATCGTATGGTTTCCAACTGTGACTTGGATCTGCATAAGCAAGCGTACGATGTGAAACAGCGCAAAAATCGCAAAGATGGTGCTCGCGACGCGCAGGCCTGTTGTTGGTGAATTCATGCGGCGATTGTCGTCAACCGACCTCGAATTGTCAGCAAAAAAGCCGAGGGCATCAGGCGTCATCCTCGCCGTAATGCCGCGGCTTGAACGACGATGCCAACGACTGCGAGACCGAAAAATACAATAGTCGATCCCGTTGCAGGAAGGACAACTGCGCTTTGAATCAAATGTGCGCCGATGAGGGAGGAAACAACAATGAGAGCCCAATCGAATAAAACAAGCAGGAGGATCGCGCCAACAATTCCGCCCACCAGAAAAATGATCGTAGAGTGCTCCCCGTAGTGAACAAAGAACGCTGAGGCAATCGCGCCGGCGAGTTTGCCGCCAGCGAGAAAACCGAGCACCGCGATCGCCACTTTCTGAAGGAACAGCGCGAGCAACGCTCCAATTATGCCAAGAATGACCGCAACGGTTAACGCCAAGAGAGGCGAGGGCTCGTGAACCAGATGCGGCGCAATCTCTACGCCTGCTGCGAATCCAACTGCGGCGACGCATAGCCAAAACAGCTTTCGCCCGAAAAGCAAAATCACAATGCCGATGAGTGCCCCGACAATTGCAACCGAGAAATGCATTTGGGGAAGAGGACTCTGGACGACCATGGCTTGTAGAGGCGTTCGCCGCGGCAAACGCCTGTTTATTTGATTTCGGAGGTCGCCGTGGCGACCACCGCTACATCTATCGTCTCCTGGTCTATTTGAGAAATTATTTATCGGGCTGGTGGGATTTGAACCCACGGCCTGTCGCCGCGGCGACCGCTCTAAGACAGCTTATCGAGATCGTCTCTACCTCTTCCCACTCTTGAAATATCGCTCGCGTTGCGCTGCTTCTGCCCGAGTGGCAAAGCCTTCGCTGTGGACTAGAACCCACGGCACTCCATGTTTCGTGGCCTTGGACTCGCCTGCGTTATGCCGGCGAATCCGCTCAGTCAAATTCTCGCAAGAACCGACGTAGCGTCGCCGGGTTTTTCGGCTACGCAGCACGTAACAGTAAAACATTCTGCGATGATCAGTGATTTACATCGGGCTGGTGGGATTTGAACCCACGGCCTCCTGGTCCCGAACCAGGCGCTCTACCAAGCTGAGCCACAGCCCGAAATGTATTGGTTAACCTGATATGCCAGGCCCCATGCGCCCCCTTACTTCGCGTATTTTGCTGCTCATGGCAAGGGCTCGCGACGGATCCGCTGCTGGAAACGCAAATAATTTTGTCTCCAAGCGCCGTTGAAAGGTCCGCAGGTGGCACTTTGCTCGAAAGTAATTTGTGCTATTGCAGACGAAATTCGTTGACAAAGAAGCACTTCGCTTGGAAAGTCAGCGCTCATTTCTACCATGCTCGCCCCGCAACTTGCCCCGTCCGCCGTTACAAACGGCGTGCCGGTCATTCTTCAATTCCCAATCCCGCAGGTGCGGGACCCCGTTCGTTCCTTGCGCCATATGACGACTCAACTTCTTAGTGAAGCAGCCCAGGTGATCCCGAATCAGCAACTTCTGATTAATGTTGTTTCCAAGCGAGTACGTCAACTTGGCTTGGGACATCGACCGTTAGTGGAGACGACGCCGCGGATGTCGTTGACCGACATTGCGCTCAAGGAAATTATTGCTGGAAAGCTGACGTACGAGTCGCTCGAGGCGGACGGCGCGTAGCACCTCGCTCCCCAAGACTCCCGCCGCAGCGTGCAGCGTGCAGCGTCCTCAGCGAGCCTAGCTTGCGCCGTCTGAACATGAGGGCTGAATCGATTATCAATCGCAAAGCGCTTCGCGATTATCACATTCTTGATCGCTACGAAGCGGGCATCGAACTCAAGGGAAGCGAAGTCAAATCGATCCGAGCAGGCAAAGCGAACATCAGTGATGCTTTCGCGCGAATCGAAAATGGCGAAGCTTTTCTTTATAACGCCGATATCCAGCCATACGAAAAAGCCAGCCACGAAGTTCCGGCTGCAAAGCGCATCCGCAAATTGCTGTTGCATCGGCAGGAGATCGACAAGCTCTACGGCGAAACCCAGGTGAAGGGCCGCGCGCTGGTCGTCCTCAAGCTCTATTGGAAAAATGGACGGCTGAAAGCTGAGCTTGGCGTGGGGCACGGGAAGCTCGCGCATGACAAGCGCGCCGATTTGAAAAAGCGCGCCATCGATCGCGAGACGGCGCGCGAAGTCGCCCGCTTCAACCGCAAACAGGGTTAGCTGTTTCAAGGTCGTTCATTGCCCACAGCCGTTCGGTAGGAAGCGTTCGTATCTGATTATAAACCCGGCAATGACTCTTGGCGTTCTCTTGCTAGCAGGCGCTCTATTATTCGTCGCCTGGCTAATCGCGCGCTTCATTCGCACCGCACGCTATCCGCTGTACGGCAAAGTTATTCTCATCACCGGTGGATCGCGTGGGCTCGGACTCGTGTTGGCGCGACAGACTTGTGCGCGAGGCGGCAATGTTGCGATCATTGCCCGCGATCCTGACGAACTGTTGCGTGCAAAGACTGATCTTGTTCCCCGCGGCGGCAAAGTTCTCACGGTTGAATGCGATCTGCTCGATGCCGGACAAACTCAGTTGGCTGTTCGAAAGATCATCGATCGCTTTGGCAAAATCGATGTCTTGATCAACAACGCCGGCATTATC
>QHRD01000120.1 GCA_003220005.1 Verrucomicrobiota bacterium
GTTGGAAATGCAGCGCTGTTTTATGCTGCATCTCTGCAAGGAACTCGCGCCGGGCAACGTTTCGTTTCCGCAGTTTTTTCTACTCACTTATCTCGATCGAAAAGAAGTGCTCACCATGTCTGCGATTGCGCAGAAAATGGGGCACACGACGGCGGCAGCGAGCGGATTGGTGGCGCGCCTGGAGAATCTTGGCTATGTGGTGCGCTCGGTTGCGCGGGACGATCGCCGCAAAGTGATGGTCTGCATCACGCCGAAAGGCTCGGCCCTGGTACGCCGGATTCGCGAGGAAATGGTCGGTAACCTGATGAAAATACTAAACCACCTCACGCCCGACGAACAAAAAGCCTGGCTTCAGATTTACAGCAAAATTTACGATTACTGCCAGTCGAAATGATTTTCATTTGTTTGGCGGCGGTGCTATCAAACTGCGTTGAATCCAGACATCGGCTTTCGCGCATCTAACGGCTAAACGTCTATGAGAAAATTTTTTCTTCCCCTGGGGATTTTTGTAGCGTTCAGCATCCTGGCTCAGCTGAGTTTTGGCGGCAGCGGAACATCTTACGCGCAGAAGGTTCCCACGTTTACTTTGGCCCAGGCGATCCTGACCGCGTTGCAACGTAATCCTGTTCTTCTGAACGGCGAACAGGAGATCAAGCGAACAAGAGGCGTGATTATTCAGGTGCGTGCGCAGGTGCTGCCGCAGGTCACGGCAAGGGCAAATTTTGACTGGACCGATCCGCACCTCGTTGGCGCGCGGATTTTAGGGACGACGACTGGGACAGGTACAACGCCGGCAGGTGCGACAGGGGCTGCATCCCTTTTCGAATCACCGCCGTCGCAGGTCAGGGATATTCAGGTACCGCTGGCCGATCCGACACCGATACCGATTCAGAATGTGCAGGCGAGCGATATATCCTACAGCATCAGCGTCACTGGAACGCAGCTTATTTTTAATGGCACAAGTTGGCCGCAGATCCGCGGCAGCTTTTTTCAGCGAGACAGCGCCTACTTCGCGTTCAGAAATATTCTGGACCAACTCATCGCGATGGTGAAAACGCAGTTTTACCAGATTGTGGTCAATCGAGAGCTGGTCAGCGTGAACGAGCAATCAGTACATCTTTTGGAAGCTCAGTTAAAGGACCAGCAGAACCGTTTTGAAGCGGGAACGGTTCCGCGCTTCAACGTGTTACAGGCGGAGGTGGCGCTGTACAATCAACTTCCACTGCTCATTAGTGCCCAGAACAACTTACGAATTGCAAAGATTACTCTTGCCAAGACACTCGGCCTCGATTTTCAGCCAGGGCGAGGTGAAAATCCGCCGTTGGAAGTGGCTGGTGAAATGCCATACATCCCGCGCAGCATTAGCCTGGCGAATGCGATCGAGATGGGAAAGGAGCGGCGCCCATTTCTCAAACAGGCGCGGGCAAACGTGCTCAACCAAAAAGAGCAAGTGCGCGCGGCAGCGGGTCAGTGGCTTCCAACTATTACCACAACAGGGGGCGGCGAATGGGTGAGTTCGCCCACTAACTCCAGCTGGCACGATATTTCGAAAGGTTGGATCGCGACGGTCCAGGGTAGCATGCCAATCTGGGACAGCGGCGCGATCGCTGGCCAGGTCATTCAACAGCGCGCGCTCCTTTTCGAAGCCAAGAATACGTACGACGATGACGTTCGGCAGGTAGAGCTGGAAATTCAGCAGGCGTATTCAAATCTGCAGCAGAACCGCGAGCTGATCCAAAGCCAGGAAAAAAATGTTGAGCAGGCCGAAGAAGCGCTGCGTCTGGCCAAGGCGCGCTTGGACGCAGGCGCGGGTACGCAATTGGACGTGCTGAACGCGCAGGTACAACTGCTCACCGCGCAATCGACGCGCTTGCAGGCACTCTTTGGATACAATTCCTCGCTGGCAGAATTCGATCGAGCCACCGGCGCGCAGAGCACCTACCACGAGATGTTCGCGGATCTTACTCCGCACGCTACGAAAACCAAAACCTACTACACCGGCAGCGGCGTGGACGCCGAAGGAAAACCGAAACAAGTCGAGGAGACCACGGTGCGAACTTCGCATGGAAGATCCAGAACTTCCTATTCGAAATAAGCTCAACTCCGAAATTCCAGGCCGGCAAGCTTCAGACAAACTCGAAACTTCAAACATCAAAGCGTGCAGCGCGATTTCCGATTTTCTATTCTGTCATGTTGAGTGAACCGAAACATCTCAGACTGTTTCCTTGGTGAGCGTTGCAAAGAATGATCAGAGATTCTTCGCTCCGCTCAGAATGACAGTCGTGCGGGCTGGTGTTTGGCGCTTGGGCATTGGCGCTTCTCTGGATGTTGGAGCTTGGGATTTGGAGCTTAAATAATGCAACTTCCCTTTGAACAATTTTCCGCGCTAAGCGCCGCCGGAATCTGTCGTCACGTTTTCACGCAGAGAATTCCCGGCATCGATGTTTCGCATGATAAAGCCGAAGTCTTAAAGGGGCTCGATGCCGCGCATCGCGAAATCTGCAACGCAATCGGCGTCGGCGATTGGCCGCTTTTCACCGCCGAACAGATTCACGGGAACAAAATCGCAGTGGTGGATGAGGTAGGGTCGGCGCTCCGCGTCGACCGCGGACGCCGCGGAGCGGCGTCCCTACCAAGCCGCGAGTTCCCCGGCTGCGACGGCATCATCACAAATCAACGCGGCATCGCGCTTGGCGTTTACGTCGCCGACTGTTGCGCGGTCTACATTGTCGATCCAAGAACGCCTGCGATCGGTCTTGCGCATTCCGGACGCAAAGGCACCGAGCTTGGCGTCGTCACGAATGCAATCAGAGAAATGATTGATCGCTTCGGCTCCGTTCCCGCAAGCATGATCGTGCAATTAAGCCCGTGTATCCGCCCGCCGCATTACCAAGTCGATTTCGCAGCCGAAATTATCCGCCAATGCCGCGCGCTCGGCGTAAAAGAAATTCACGACTCCGGCGTCTGCACCGCCTGCGATTTGAATCGCTATTACTCCTATCGCGCCGAAAAAGGAAAGACCGGCCGCATGCTGGCGTTAATTGGACTTCGAGCATTGCCAATTAGACAAAAAAGTGTTCGCCTTTAGTTACGAAATTTCGTCTAATTCTCGTTAGACGAATGAACATCACTCGTGCGTTCGTGCTTCTACTAGCTCTCGCTGCAGTGTGCCACGCTGCGACGTCGCGAGCTATCGTCACCGTCCAGCAGGAGCATCATATATCCGAGGATCACTCCTGTAGCCACAGCTTGACCGTCATACGTCAGATCGCGATTGTGGCAGTGGATGACCACGCGTTGAAACCCCAACAGGAGCAAGTGATTCTTTCACCGGGCCGGCACGTTCTCTCCCTTCGCGTGAGTTTCGTGGTCGGTAGCTCGTCGGGCGCCGCGCATCCGTCGCTCGACGAGGTGTTCAAACCTCATCGTTACACTCTCGATGGAGAATTTTGTCGCTCTCAGAGCGGAGCAGTAGCAGCGGGCCTTCCTGTGTTGAAGCTTCTCCTTATCGACGAAGACGAGCGCCGACAAGGTGCCAAGACTTTAAGGACCAGATGAAGGCAATTCATCTAACAAAGCGCTGCATCCAACCGCTCCACCCGGCCACGAGTTTATGTCGATTTTAGTTACTTCAGTTTCAACCGTGGCTAACCGCCGCTGCCGCAGCAGTGACTGAGCTTTGTTCGTTAGATTGAGGTGTCGTCGTCGTTAGCGCCGCGTTTGACTGGGCAAATCCCGCGCTTTTTTGCGTTCGCGACGAAGTCTAGGAATTCGCGGGCTGGTGCGCCGAAATTCATCGTCGCCGCTTTTTCGAGCGCCTGCGAGATGTTGAGTCCGCTCAGGTAAATGAGTTTGAATGCCGACTTGATTTCGTCGCGATCCTTCGCGCCGAAACCAGCACGGCGGAGGCCGACTATGTTTACTCCAAAAACAGAATTGCGTTCTGCCGCGATGACGAACGGCGGGAGATCCTTCCCGAACGCGGAACTTCCTTGCACCATCACCAACCGTCCAATGTGCATGTGCTGATGAAACATGGACCCACCGCCGAAAAATGCGCCGTCATCCACACGCACATGTCCGGCCAATAAACAGTTGTTCGCGATGACGACGTTGTTTCCGACGAGGCAATTGTGCCCGATATGCGCTCCTGCCATCAGGAAATTTTTGTCGCCGATCTTTGTCGCGCTACCCTCGGGGCTGCCGCGGTGGATCGTGCAGTACTCACGAATGACGTTGTCGTTTCCGATTTCGACTCTCGTTTTTCGCTCGGATGAAAAAGAAACATCCTGCGGCGGCGCGCCGATGATCGCGCCATGCCCGATGAAATTGCCACTGCCGATCCTGACCTCGCCTTCAATCACAACATGCGATTGCACGATCGTCGTGTCTCCAATCGTTGCCTGTGATCCGATGATCGAAAACGGTCCGATCTCCACATCAGCACCGATCTGGGCAGCCGAATCGACAATGGCTGTGGAATGAATCCTTTGGGAGGGCATGCTATGTCGGCGCGCCCGTTGCGATCTTCGGGCAGTTGAACTCGCGCCACCGTTCTGGGGAGCGCACGCGTCCCGCGTGCTGGTTTCGGCGTTGCGCCGAAACAGTCTTTCCTTCACAGGTTGCCCTGCGATGGTGGCCTTCCAGAGGGAAGAGTTCGCGATCGTGTGACGCGCTCGCCAGCACGCGAGACGCGCGCGCTTCCCAGAGCTGTCCGCCTTCGACGCTGCGCTGTATTTTCATAAGACGCCTGCCTCCTTGAAACTGAAATAGCCGGGGCTCCCTTCCGACGGCGCGCCAATGATGATGTGATCGAGTAATTTGATTTGCAACAGCTCAGCCGCTTCGGCCAGACGTCTCGTCAGGCTATGATCGGTCTGGCTCGGCGAAGCGTCGCCAGACGGATGATTGTGAACGACGATGACGGCGTATGCCGAGTAGGTGATCGCAGGCCGAAAGATTTCGCGCGGATGAGCGATACTCTCATTCATGCTTCCCGTGGACACGGATTCCACGCGAATTAAACGGTAACGCGTATCGAGCAAAACGACGCGCAGCGACTCGATGCGCAGCATCCGCATTTCGCCCCCGAGCAATCCGTGGATCAATTCCGGCGAATCGAGTTTTTGCTGAGCCAACCGTTCCTGGGCAAAACGCTTTCCAAGGTTGAACGCCGCGACCAACTCCAGTGCTTTGGCCGGGCCGATTCCCTTTACTTCTCTGAGTTCCTTAACGGAGCAACGGCTCAACTCGGCGAACGATTTGTATCTGTCGAGCAGCTCGCGAGCGACCTCGACTACATTCATTCCACGCCGGCCCGTCCGTAGCAGAATCGCGATCAATTCAGCGTTGGTCAGAGCGTCGGGGCCGCGCGCGAGTAGTTTTTCCCGCGGCCGTTCGTCCTGCGGCATCTCGCAAATTTTAAGCTGCGACATAGTGTAGGAACGGCCTCAGAGCCGTGATTGTGGGTTACTGAATGTCGGGACGCCAAGGTCCCTCCCACATTTCATCAGACGCGAAGTTGATCGAACATGTCGCACAACGCGTCACCAAGGAAGAACAACGCATCGGCGTACGGATTCGACGCGATCCCGTCCAGAGTGCCTTGCGCCTCGCGAATTAAATCGCTGCCGGCCGTGATTGATTCGTTTAGCGCTCCGTTAGTCGCGCCGTTTTTTAACAGCTCAATCATTTCTTCGATTTGTTCTTCCAGCACGAGCCGGCAACAGCGTTGCCGTTCGAACTCCGATGCAGAATGCAAAAAAATCAAAACCGGCAGAGTAAATTTGCCTTTGCGAAGGTCGGTCCCGAGCGTTTTGCCGGTCGCGCTCTCAGTGCCGGCGAGATCGAGGCAATCATCGTAAATTTGGTACGCAGTCCCGACTTGCATTCCGAAATTCCTGGACGCCTCGATCACGTTGGGATCGGCCTCACTGATTATCGCGGCCAGCTCCGCTGCGGCTGAGAAAAGCGATCCCGTTTTCATTTCGACGATGCGCAAATAATCCTGGACCGTCAGAGTGAGATCGAACCGGCGCTGCGTCTGGATCATTTCGCCAGAGCAAACCGTCGTAGCTGTGCGCGCAATCGCGCGACCGATATCTGCGTTCTCGAAATTTGTGGACAACGTGAGCGCATGCGCGAAGAGGCAATCGCCCAATAAAACGCTGAGCGAATTCCCCCAGCGCGCGTTCGCGGTCGGCTGCGCGCGACGCCGTTCCGCTTCGTCCATGACGTCGTCATGCACAAGCGAGGCAATGTGGATGAGCTCCACGATGACGGCAAGATCGACATGGTTTGAATTGATCTGGCCGGTGGCGCCGCCTGCCAGAAGAGCCAGAATCGGGCGAAGGCGTTTGCCGCGACTCCCTACTGCATAGACAACATAGCCTTCCAGCGCCGGATCAAAAGCCGCCGCCTGTTGCGCAATGCGCGCCTCGACTTCTTCAAGATGCGACTGAACCAGCCGCGCTACACGAGTCAGCGAGTTGAAACCCACAGTGCCCGACCCGGCTGAACGTGCAGAGACTTCCACGCCGTCGAGAATAGCGGGGCGGCTAAAGTAGAGCAAGCTTCTAGCTTGCAATTAATAATGCGGAGATTCGCCGCGGCGGCCAGACGGGACCCATGCGCTACCTTCTGCGCAGCCAGGAATTGGTCCCGTATTTGCGCTGCGCGAGTTCTCGTGCCCGACTCAAAATTTCTTCATTCATTTTCCGCTCGCTGCAATTTGCCGACAAAGCCTCGGCAAACCGTTCGGCCAAACCGCTGTCAGGATCGACGCCTTGAATGCTGCCTTGTTGCAACAATCCGGAGCGCGTCCGGCGTTGGGCCGCGCCAGCGACTTTTCGGCCATCAATCATCACGTCTGCGCGCACCGGGTTCGCGAAGCAACTGTAGCTGCCGGCGCTGACGGCGGCTCGCGTTGCAACCGCAATAGCGCCGGGGTCAACGCCCCCGGCTACAACCGCGCGTTTTCCACTTACACTCAGCGCATCGACCAACGCCCGATGAACTTTTTCGTAGATTGATGTCGACGATTCACCGAAGGCGGCATCGTTCACGGGAATTACAATCGAGTAAGTGAGATCGTTTGCATGAAAGACGATTCCGCCGCCGGTCCACCGCCGGACCAAATCGCGTGTGCCCGCGTAGCTTGCAACACCGGCGAATCTTCCAAAATATCCAATTGAAAGAGCAGGGAAGTGCCAGCGATAAAAGCGAATTGAGGGAACCACCGCTTGCTCGAGCAACGCTTCGTCGATGGCCATGTTCATTGCCGCTGAATGCGCGGTATTATTGAGATAGACATGTAGCGAAGAGAACAGGCATAGCGTTGTGTCCCCATGTTTGTCATGTCGAGCGAAGTCAAGGAATGTCTGGCGTCTTTCGAATTCGGAAATATCGCGAGATGTCTCGACTTCGCTCGACATGACAATCAGGTTGGAAACTCGTCTAGAATCGAAGCGGTGGCTTCTCGCGGGTTTCGATGCGAGATGATCGGACGACCAATGCCGATGTAATCTGCGCCAGCTTCAAGGGCCTCGAGCGGCGTCATGAATCGTTTTTGATCGCCCGGCTCCGCCCAAGTCGGGCGAATTCCCTGAACAGCGATTTTGATTTTGTCGCCAAATTCCGCACGCAGCTTTTTGATTTCATGCGGACTGGCTACGACGCCGTCGATTCCTGCTTCGACACCCAACCTGGCGAGGCGCAAGACTTGGTCGGCCACTTCGCCCGCGACACCGGTTTCTCGCAGCGTTTGTTCCGTTGCGTTTGTTAAAACAGTCACGCCTAGGAGCCACATGTTATTTGCTCGAGCTGCGGTCGCGGCGCGGATCATTTCGCACCCGCCGCTCAAGTGAATGGTGAGCATCTGCACGCCGAGATTATTCGCGGATTCGACTGCTCTTGCGACCGTGTTCGGGATATCGTGGAGCTTGAGGTCCAGCCACACTTTCGCGCCAGTGGACGAAACGGCGCGCACAATTGCGGGGCCTTCGGCCGTGTAAAGTTGCAGTCCGATCTTAAAAAACGAAATCTGATCGCGCAGGTCCCTGACGAGTTCCAGCGCTCTTTCTCTTGTCGGGACGTCCAGCGCGACGATGATTTTGTCTTTCGTCATTCCAATGTCCAATTTGTCGAGTCGAGACATCTCAATATTTCTGGGTATCACCAAGAGATTCCTCGACTTCCCTCGGAATGACAGAACAAATTGCATGGTATGCAAGTCCTCGCGCCCGCGAAAATCAATCTTTCGCTGAAAATTTTAAGTCGGCGAAGCGATGGTTTTCATGAGGTCGAAACGTTCATCGCGCCGATTTCGCTATGCGACGAGATCGAAATCGGCACGAGCGACAGCAAGGAAATTGAACTCCATTGTGATGATCCATCAGTGCCGACGGGCAATGACAACCTGATTGTGCGCGCAGCGAAAAGTTTTTTTGCCGCGACAAAGTTGAAGCCGGCGGTCTCGATTGACCTGAAAAAGAAGATTCCGCACGGAGCGGGTCTGGGTGGAGGAAGCAGCGATGCAGCTTCCACTCTGCTCGCACTTGACGGATTATTCGATACGAAATTGCCGCGTGAAGCGCTGGCAAAAATTGCGGAAACGATCGGATCGGATGTTCCGTTTTTTATTTTCCAATCGCCCGCGTTGTGTAAGGGACGCGGCGAGCTGATCACGTCTCTAAAGGTGAAACAGAAACTGTCGATCCTGTTATTGAAACCTGCTTTTGGCGTTTCAACAGCATGGGCGTACTCGCACTGGCAACATTCTCGAGAAATTCCAGCGGTCCGTTATCAAGCGCAGGAATTCGCCGGTCAAATTTTTGTGAATGATCTCGAGCGCCCGGCTTTCGAAAAGTTTGCTTTTCTCGCGCAGCTGAAAATGTGGTTGCTCAAGCAAGCGGAGGTAGGCGTTGCCCTGATGTCCGGCTCCGGCTCGGCTGTCTTCGCAGTGCTGCGCGAAAATGCAGACGCCAACGTGATCGCTATGCGCGCAAGAGCCGAACTCGATCCGGAGTTGTGGACGTCCATCTGCGAAACGATCGGGTAGCGCACGCGTCTCGCGTGTTGGTTTCGGCGTCGCGCCGAAACAATCTTTGCTTTGCCTTCCACCAAGCCGTGACGATGATCGAGCTAAAAGGAAAGTTCGCGATCGCGGGACGCGCTCGCCAGCACGCGAGACGCGTGCGCTACCTGAATTACGCGAACACGCGAGGCGTGCAATTATTCGCCGGCGCTGCGTTGCAGCACAGCTCGCGCATATTCGCGATTTAGTTTCGCAATGAAACTGGCGCTGATCTCCGCGGGACAGACTGCTTCACATTCATAAGTGTTGGTGCAATTGCCGAAACCTTCAGCGTCCATCACCTGCACCATTTTGAGGACACGACTCGCTCGTTCGGGATCTCCCTGCGGTAAGAACGCCAGGTGCGAGACTTTTGCGGAAGTGAAGAGCATGGCCGAACCGTTTGGACAGGCTGCTGCGCATGCACCGCAGCCGATGCAGGCTGCCGCTTCCATGGCCAAATCGGCATTGTGTTTGGGAACGGGAATCGAATTCGCCTCGGGCGCGGATCCAGCACGGGCGGAAATAAATCCACCGGCTTGCACAATGCGATCCAGCACGCTGCGATCGATCACAAGATCCTTTACGATCGGGAACGATCCTACGTGGAATGGCTCGACTATAATCGTCGCGCCGTCACGAAACTTCCTCATGTAAAGCTCACAAACCGCGCCCGGATGATCGGGTCCATGCGCTTCGCCGTTAATCGTGAGCGAGCAGGTGCCGCAAATTCCTTCGCGACAATCGGAGTCGAAGGCGATTGGCTCCTCGTCGCGTCCAAGCAACGTTTCATTCAAAATGTCGAGCATTTCGAGAAACGACGTGTTCGGTGAGATATCGCGAATGTCGTAATCGACGAGTTTGCCGGGCGATTTCCTGTTGGGCTGGCGCCAGATCCTCAATCGAAAGTTCATAGTTGAGAGTTGAGAGTTGAGAGTAAGGACTTTCGTAAGCCGCTTAGCATGCGGCTTAACTCCTCGGCATCGGCGTAGATTTTCCGAAACTGATCTTCACTCAAGAAGTCTTGACGCCGCGCGATGAAAGCTTGCGAGACGGCTTCAAAGACTGAGCCAGCGGCGATTTCGGTAAACCGCGCAAAATCATTTTTTGAGGACCGAGACGAACCTTCAGCGATGTTCGACGAAATAGAAACTGCTGCTCGGCGGAGCTGGTTCGTTAGGCCAAAGCGCTCCTCCCTTGGGAATGCTCGAGTTTCATTATATATGAGGTCGGCGAAATCAATGGCTTTTTGCCAAACGTCCAGTTTTTCAAAGTTAAACATAGGACTGTCTCTCAACTCTCAACTAAGAACTCTCAACTTTACTTGTAGCTTCTCTGCGTTAAATCCACGGTCTCGAAATGGAGCGGCTCACGATGCAATTTAGGCGCTTGCCCATCACCTCCGAATTCCCACGCGAACACCGCTGCGTGACGTTCGTCGTCACGGAGCGCCTCGCCATCGGGCGTTTGATGTTCCTCACGAAAATGCGCGCCGGCTGATTCGTCACGCTCAAACTGGTTAAAATCTTCGTCGCTGCCTAGGACGCGCACATCGCGCCAGAACTCTTCTCGCAGCTCAGGAATTTTTTGCAACGCTTCGCGTAATCCGTTTTCGTGGCGCGACATTCCGCATTTCTCCCAGAGGAGAAGGCCGAGATCCCGGTGGAACGAATCGAGCGAACGCGTGCCGTTGACCTTCAGGAGCCTGTCGATTCTGGCGTGGACATTTTGCTCCGCTTCTCGAAACTCTGGACAATCGGGCGAGGGCCGTTTTCCCATCTGACCAGCGAGATAATTCGGCAGCGTGTTAGGCAAAACAAAGTAACCATCAGCCAACCCTTGCATAAGCGCGCTGGCCCCGAGCCGGTTTGCGCCGTGATCGGAGAAGTTCGCTTCGCCGATCACAAACAGACCGGGCACATTGCTCATCAGATCGTAATCGACCCAGAGACCGCCCATTGTGTAATGCACCGCGGGATAAATTCGCATCGGCACTTTGTAGGCGTCCTCGCCGGTGATTTTTTCATAGACTTCGAACAAGTTTCCGTAGCGCTCGCGGATCGTTTCCTCGCCCAGCCTTTTGATGGCATCGGCAAAGTCGAGATAGACGCCGCGTCCGCTGTGGCCAACGCCACGGCCTTCGTCGCAAACTTCCTTCGCTGCGCGTGATGAAATATCGCGCGGCGCAAGGTTGCCGTAGCTGGGATATTTTCGCTCGAGATAATAATCGCGATCTGCCTCGGGAATTTCGCCCGGCACTTTTTCGCGATTTTCCTTGCGTTTGGGGACCCAGACGCGTCCGTCGTTCCGCAACGACTCGGACATCAGCGTAAGTTTGGATTGATGCTCACCGCTGACCGGAATGCACGTAGGGTGAATTTGCGTGAAGGATGGGTTGGCAAAAAGCGCGCCCCTTTTGTAGGCGCGATACGTGCCTGTGACGTTGCAGCCGCGCGCATTGGTTGAAAGGTAATAGACGTTTCCGTATCCGCCCGAAGCGAGCACGACCGCGTCGGCTGCGTGTTTGTCAATGTGTCCCGAGCGCAGGTTGCGCGTGATGATTCCCTTGGCTCGTCCATCTACAATTACCAGATCGAGCATCTCCGTCTGCGGTAGCATCCGCACTGTGTCGGCAGCGATTTGGCGGCACAGCGCCTGATAACACCCCAACAGAAGTTGCTGGCCGGTCTGGCCCCGCGCATAAAACGTCCGGGACACCTGCGCCCCGCCGAAAGAACGATTCGCCAGATATCCGCTGTATTCGCGCGCAAACGGCACGCCTTGCGCCACGCATTGATCGATGATGTTGTTGGCGATTTGAGCGAGCCGATAAACGTTTGCTTCGCGGGAACGAAAATCGCCGCCCTTAATCGTGTCGTAGAACAATCGGTAAACGCTATCGCCGTCGTTCTGATAGTTTTTCGCCGCGTTGATCCCACCTTGCGCTGCAATCGAATGCGCGCGCCTCGGTGAATCTTGGAAACAAAAACACTTCACCCGGTAACCGAGCTCACCCAGCGTCGCCGCGGCCGATCCGCCGGCCAGACCGCTGCCTACCACAATGATCTCGAACTTTCGCCGGTTGTTGGGACTCACCAAGCGCGAATGATCACGATGGCTGCGCCATTTCTGAGCAAGCGGGCCTGCCGGAATCTTTGCGTCGAATGTCCCAATCATAATTGTTGTGCCGGCTTGATGAGTCCCAACAGAATGGCGACGGGAACGGCGGTGTAGCCGGCAAAGAGCAGCCACGCGAAAATTTGGCCGGCGAGTGCGAGGCGCGGCGTCATTTTTTTGTCGTTCAATCCCAGGGATTGAAAAAAGCTCGATGAACCGTGACTCAAGTGGAGCGCGAGCAAGAACAGCCCGAGCACGTAAAAACCCGACACGAAATAGTTTTGGAACCCGTAAACCATCATCGAATAGACATCGTAATGGTCGAGAGGATCAGGCTTTAACAAGCCAAAGCGGTGATCCGTTACCCGGACGGTGAAATGGGCAAGATGATAAATGATAAACGCCAGCACAATCAGCCCGCTCATCAGCATGTGACGCGATGCGAATGTGGCTTTCACGTATTG
>QHRD01000121.1:0-3799 GCA_003220005.1 Verrucomicrobiota bacterium
AGCATTTTCGCCGCGGGCAAATCTTCGGGATAAAACTTTCCTTTCCACTCCGCGTATTGAAAACCCGACGTGCCAATCCAGAATTTCACTAAGATTAGAATAATCACGGATGACACGCATGTCGCCGATGATGTTTTGGAGGGCAACCTCATCCGTTGCCGAGATTTGCAGGCGAAGCGCCTGCCCTACAGTGGGCGCAAATTTCCAAACGTCCGGTATGCGGGCCGAATCCGAATCCAATATGGCGGTAAGCTCTTCCGTCCGGCGTAAATCAACCGGAAGAAGGAGTTTTATTGCCATGGAACTAAACAAGAAAGGGGAAAACATGAAGAAGGTGCTTCTGAGCATTGCATTGGCATGTGTGGCACCGTTTGCGTGGGGGCAAGTTTCTGAAACTACCACAACAACGACCACGACTGATGCCAGCGGGACGATCACCGAGTACACTCCAGGGAGTGCGATCGTGCTTAAAGAAAGTAGTGGTCCGGTGAGCTATCGCTTAGGCCGGTCTGTCACATACGTGACCCGAAGCGGCAGGCCAATAGATGAGACGACGGTGAAAACAAGAGTTAAAGTAGGGGTTCCCGTCCGCGTCCATTACACAGGTACAGCTCCGGACATGACGGTTGATCGAGTGATCCTCGATGAGGATTAAGATCTAGTCTCGTTTGTCTCCATCGCGCCTTGCTGTTCTGCCTCAAACGGTGGAGCAGTGAAGGCGCGTTTGTTTTCGGGAAATGTCTGCACTGCCGTCAACCCACCGCGAGGTTGCCCAAGGCTCTCGTCATTTCCCGAACAACTGCGCAGTTCTTGGCTGGCGATCCCATCGTGTGAGGGTTCTGTTTCGTTTTGCGATTATCGCCATCTTGATATCGAGTGGCGTTCTCCCAGCAGCAGCGCGGAAAAAGAGCCATGAGCCCACCCCCAACAAAGCGAACATTGAAGCGGCCACTCGTCTCCAGATTTTCCTTGACCGGGCTAACTTCAGTCCTGGTAAGCTCGACGGAACGTATAATGAGTTCACGTGGAAAGCTCTGGCGCTCTACCGGCAATCGCGAGGCGAACAACCGCAGCTACCTCCCGTACAGGGTAAGAGCAAATCGAATGTTGCGCCCGACGTTGCCGGTCTTGACCTCGACAGCATAAGTCCTGTCTTTGTTCCCTACACTGTTACTGATGCTGATCTGGCCAGCGTCGGTCCATTACCAAGCCCCGTTGCCGCACAGGCCAAGCTAAAATTTCTTTCCTACCGCGATGCAGCAGATGCCATCGCCGAGAAATTCCACAGCGACGTTCATTTCCTGGAGCGACTGAATCCAGGCAAAGCGAAATCGATCAAAGCGGGCGACCCGCTCACGGTTCCAAATGTCGAACCATTTGAGCTCGGTGCGGTGAAGCAGATCAAGCCCGGCAGCGAGATTAATACGCAACCTGCCAATGAGATCGAATATCAGCCCGAACAAACCGAAAACGGCGACACGAACAACCAGCCGAAGAAAGACGGAGCACCATCAACGCCGGTCGTAATTAAGATCGACATCAAGACCAACATGCTCGGGGTATTTCAAGGCGAGAAGCTGATGGCTGCTTACCCAGTCACGGTCGGATCCGCGCATTTGGCTTCGCCCATCGGTGAATGGAAAGTGAGCCGCATAACGAAGATGCCCACTTTCCGGTACGACAAGGAAATGCTTCAACATGGACAGCGGAGCGGCAATTTTCATTTGCTTCCGCCGGGACCTCGCAATCCGGTGGGCGTGATGTGGATCGCGCTCAACAAAAAAGGCATTGGCATCCACGGCACCAACGAGCCTGATTCGATCGGTCGCGCCGCAAGTCACGGTTGCGTTCGTCTGGCCAACTGGGATGTCGTCCGTCTAGCGACAAAAATAAAACCAGGCGACCACGTCTCTATTCATTAAATTTCCAGGATGAACGAGACGCTCAGTGCGCGTGCGCTAGTTATTCTGCACGATTGGATCCAATCCGAAAGCCTCCGAAAACATTGCTACGCGGTAGCCGATTCGATGAAACATTTCGCGCAATCGCGCGGTGAAAACGCCGATCTTTGGGAAGCAGTGGGTTTGTTGCACGACATGGATTATGAGCGTCACCCCAATCTGGAGCACAGCCCAACCGAAGGTCATCCGTTCGTGGGCGTAGCGTGGTTGCGCGAGCACGGTTGGAATGAAGAAGTCTGCCGCGCGATCCTGTCGCACGCCGATTATTCAGGCATCTCGCGCGAGACAGCACTAGAGAAAACTCTCTACGCGGTCGATGAACTAAGCAGCTTTGTCGTTGCGGTCGCGCTCGTTCGTCCCACGAAGAGCATTCAGGAAGTGGATGTTCGAGCAGTGAAAAAGAAGATGAAAGACAAGGCCTTCGCTCGCGCCGTGAATCGCGACGATATCGGCCGCGGCGCGGAGGCGCTCGGCATGCCGCTCGACGACGTAATTGCAAATGTAATCGCTGCCCTCAAAGCAGACGCATTAAGACTTGGCCTGGTTGGCGCAGCGTGCTAGAAAACGCCCTTATGCGCTTAACTTCGCGCACGGGCATCTTTTTCACAGCAATAATTCTGCTGTTAGACCTCGATATCGGCCACGGCGCGGTGACGCTCGATGCGCTTGGCCTTTATCTAACGAAGAACGGATACGGTGGAGCGCCACTGGTCCATCTTGGAAATTTTTATCATCTGCCCATCCAGTCGAACGGCAAGCCCGGCAATCTTCTTGTCGATACCGGCGGGCCAATGACGTTGCTTTATCGATCGAGTCTCAGCCGACTGAATCTCGCTGAATCAAAGACAACCGAGCATGTGAACGGTGCATTCGGTCGGGGCCGCGATGTTTACGGCTTGACAATGATTAAGGCGCTGACCGCCGGAAATTGTGTGTTGACCAATGTCCCCGTCGCGGTCGCATCCGACAGTTCGCTTAGTCGCTCGCTTTCAAATGGCGTGCTCGGTCTGCGCGAGTTGATCAAATTCGGCGCCGTCTTGGATTTGCAAAATCATTTGCTTTATCTGCGGCCCACCCGGCCGGGCGAGGGTGTCGGCTCCAACATCAAAGCGATCCTGTCACGACAAGGCTACACCGCGATACCGCTTGTGCTTAAGAAAAATCATCTGTATGCAGTCGGGGCAGTAAATGGCGTACCGTGTCATTTCATTGTCGATACAGGCAGTTATCTCACCTCCTTGGATGTGAGGTTCGCCACGCGCACGAAGCTGAACGTCGGAGCAAATCGACTCATTGGCGAAGGCCTCGGCGGCTCAAGCCCGGAAGGGATGACGAGGCTTTCTTCTCTGCGGATTGGCGATTACGAAATCAAGAATGGAAGCGCATCTGTCGCGCCCCTGAATCCAGTAATATTCGAGGCGCACTCTGACACCGCTGGCTTGCTCGGCGCCGAGTATCTGGCAATCAACCGCGCTATCTTCGATTTCGTCAGTGGCAGCATGTATTTGCGGCCGCCAGCGCGCTGAACTGCTGAGTTTATTTTTCTGCAACACCTCATGAAGCTGCGGACATTCGTCGGGCCTTCGCCGCTTGGTCGCGCCGTTGTAGTCGCAGTCTCTCCTCCGTGGAAAATATTCGCCAGCGAAAAATCGAGACCGACATCCGCGAATCTTGACAGAAGTGGCGAGGCCCGCATTGGCGTCGAACAAGTTCCTACCTGGACGAAGGACGACATGGATTTTTTTCTTCACGGCTTGATGAGCACTGAAGTCGTTCCCGAAACTGTATTGCGTGCGTTGATCAAGACTTATCCTGATCTGTTTCCCACCGCAGACCTA
>QHRD01000121.1:3886-4340 GCA_003220005.1 Verrucomicrobiota bacterium
TTTTCTGCAACACCTCATGAAGCTGCGGACATTCGTCGGGCCTTCGCCGCTTGGTCGCGCCGTTGTAGTCGCAGTCTCTCCTCCGTAGAAAATATTCGCCAGCGAAAAATCGAGACCGATATCCGCGAATCTTGACAGAAGTGGCGAGGCCAAAGCTCCCGCCTGACGAGAAACGAGATCTCATCGAATACCTGAAAACATTGTAAGCGAGTGCCCTGCGCGCAGTCTGTGAGTACGCGTTTAGCAAGGGTGCCAAGCAGGTAAGCGCCCGACCGTTTCAACGGTGCTTTTCCGCAATTATCTCGAGCACCAGCGGCGTGATCATGAAGCCGTTGGGATTCGCTTCAGCACTCGCCAAGTCGGCACGCACTTTGTCGGCAAATTTCTGATCGATTCGTCCCATCTCGATGAGTCGGGGAAGATAAATCTCAATGAACGTGGCAGGCCACTGCCA
>QHRD01000015.1 GCA_003220005.1 Verrucomicrobiota bacterium
AACGGTACAAATGCAAATCGAAATCGCCGTAATCGGTCGGCATTTTCACGATTTGCTCCAGCTCCACCAGCTTCTCGCGAATGCGACGGTAGGCGATCAAGCTTTGGATCGTGCAGATGCGCAGCCCGTGCTTCTTGTGGAATTCCATTAGCTCCGGCAACCGCGCCATGGTGCCGTCATCGTGTAGAATTTCGCAAAGCACACCGGCTGGCTGCAGGCCCGCCATTCTCGCCAGATCGATGGCGGCTTCCGTGTGACCTGCGCGCCGCAACACACCGCCGTCCTTCGCGCGCAGCGGAAACACATGGCCCGGCTGGTTAAGGTCTTCCGGCGACGATTTCGGATTCGCGATTGCCAGGATAGTGGTCGCGCGATCGTACGCGCTGATGCCGGTGGTCACGCCGCGCGCCGCATCAACGGAAACAGTAAAATCAGTCCGATGCTTTTCGCGGTTTTGTACCACCATTCGTTGCAAGCCAAGCTGCTCGGCGCGCTCATTCGAGATGGGCACGCAAATCAAACCGCGTCCGTGGGTCGCCATGAAATTGACGGCTTCAGGTGTCACCTTTTCCGCTGCCATGACCAGATCGCCTTCGTTCTCGCGATCGGCATCGTCAGTGACAATTACCATGCGCCCTTTGGCGATGTCGCTCAGGACATCGTCAATTGCGTCGAACTGAAATGTTTCCGCTGTCTTTGCAATCATCGCAACAATACCATTACGTCCAGAGCTGTTCTGAGCAACTCCTATACTTGCGCCTGCTCGTGGGGTCGGTCGGCAGTCTTGTCTCCCGAGCGATTTGTGACTACAGTGACTACATGACGACTACACTCCGTGATGCGAAAGCCAGGCTTTCAGAAATGGTGAAGCGCGCCAGCCACGGCGAAGAAGTAGTGATTACCGTTCACGGTAAAGAGACCGCCAAGCTTGTTGCGGTGCCGAAACGGGCGAAGAAACGCGACAAAGAGAAATGGCTGAGAGAACTTGATAAGCTGCGCGAAGAAAACTGGACCGGCCGCTATGGAAAGAGGGCTCAAGAGATACAGGACGAAGATCGGGCAGAACGATTATAGCTAATGGCCTTCTGGGATACGTCTGCCCTAGTCAAGCTGTACGTGCGTGAACGCGATTCCAATCGTTTTCGTGAAATCATGCAAACTTCTCCCAGTGTCCCGATCATTTCCCAACTCAGTCTAGCGGAAATGCATCGCGCCTTGTGGGCGAAGGAATTCGCACATGCCATTCCGGAGAATCGGGCCGAGAGGACTTACCAAGTATTTCGGGCTGACGTTGCTACTGGAGTCATTGATGTGATTCCGTTTGGGCACGACGTGCAGCAGGAATTCGATCGAATCATCCCAATCTGCTATCGAGCGGGTCCAGCTATACTACTTCGCTCACTCGATGGGCTGCTCCTTGCTTCCGCGCTGATCGCCAAACTGCCCGATCTCGTAAGCACCGATTCACGAATGCGGGCTGCCGGGCCGCTTTTGGGCTTGCGCGTCTTACCGAACTAACCGCGCATGGACAAATCGGACAAGATCTTCGTCGCTGGCCATCGCGGGATGGTCGGCAGCGCGGTCATGCGACGGCTTAAAGCGGAAGCATTCTCCAACGTTGCGACTCGCGGGCGCGCTCAGCTTGATCTCACGAATGAATCTGCGGTTGCGAAATTTTTTAAGGAAGAACGGCCGCACATCGTCATCGTTGCGGCCGCAAAAGTTGGCGGGATCAAAGCGAATAACGATTATCCCGTCGAATTTCTCGTCGAGAATTTGCGGATTCAGAACAACGTCATCCGCTCGGCGTACGAGAACGGTGTGCGCAAACTGCTCTTTCTTGGGAGTTCCTGCATTTATCCAAAGTTCGCGCCGCAACCGATCCTGGAAAGCACGTTGCTCAGCGGGCCGCTGGAACCGACCAATGAAGCTTACGCAATTGCGAAGATTGCCGGCATCAAGCTTTGCCAGGCATTTTCTCGCGAATACGGCACAAACTTTATCTCGGCGATGCCAACGAGCCTTTACGGCCCAAACGACAATTTCGATCTGGAGACTTCACACGTGCTAGCCGCGCTGCTGCGCAAGGCGCGCGAAGCGAAAAAGCGGAACGACCAAAAGCTGGTCGTGTGGGGAACTGGAAAACCGCGCCGCGAATTTTTGCACGTGGACGATCTCGCCTCGGCGTGTCTTTTGCTTCTGGAAAAATATGATTCACCGGAGATCATCAACGTCGGCTGTGGCGAAGACATCTCCATTGTTGAGCTTGCGGAATTGATCTGCGAAATTGTCGGTTTCGACGGCCAACTCGCCTGGGACACGACCAAACCGGACGGTACGCCGCGCAAGCTTTTGGACGTCTCGAAGATTCGCGCGCTTGGTTGGAGACCGGCGATCAGGCTGCGGGACGGCATAAAGGGAACGTACGATTGGTTTGTCGCAAACTTCGCGCAGTGATCCGTCGCGAACGTGGCGTCTGCGGGTCATCGGACGCATAAGACTGATGTTGGGTTGACCACGAATCTTTCCGGCGTTGACTGCTCTTAAGGGATGAAAAATTTGCGGATAGGCGTTGTTGGGGTTGGCCATATCGGAAGCAATCACGCGCGACTGTATGCGGAGACTCCGTCGGCTGAGTTCACTGCCGTGTATGATGTGGATCCGATTACGAATCGCACAATTGCGACCAAGTTCGGCGCGGCGCCTGCCAAGTCGCTCGATGAATTCATTGGGATGGTTGATGCGGCTACCGTGGCAACCCCCACCAACACGCACTACACAATTGCGCGCTCGCTGCTTACAGAAGGCAAACATGTGCTGGTCGAGAAGCCGATCACCGATAACACTGTGCACGCCGCTGAACTCGCAGAGTTGGCCGCGCGCAACAGCGTGATTTTGCAGGTCGGCCACGTGGAACGTTTCAACCCGATCCTGGCCGCTCTTGAAAAACATCTGACGCATCCGCGATTCATCGAAGCGCATCGGCTCAGACCCTACTCGGAACGCGGGAGCGACATCGGTGTCGTTCTCGATTTAATGATCCATGATCTGGAAGTGATTTTGCATTTCGTGCGCTCGCCTCTGTGGAGTATTGATGCGGTGGGCGTCCCCGTGCTTAGCCGGAGCGAAGATATCGCCAATGTGCGGCTCCATTTCGAGGATGGTTGCGTGGCAAATGGGACCGCGAGCCGCATCAGTCCCGAGCGGATGCGCAAGATTCGCATTTTTCAGGAAGACGCGTACCTATCCCTCGATTATCAAAATCAAACCGGCGAAGTCTATCGGCGCGTTGGAAGACAGATTTGGCGTGACAGAGTCAGCGTTGAACACGAAGAACCGCTGAAGCTTCAGCTCACTTCATTTATCGAATGCGCAAACACGGGACGCCAGCCGCGCGTTTCGGGTTCTCAAGCGACCGCTGCTCTGGAGTTGGCAGTCAAGATCACGAAGCAAATCGCGTCGAGTGCGTAGGACAATCTCATTTGGCGAATTCCACTGTAGAGGCAGGCGTGCCGCCTGCATGACGCCCGAGTTTGCAGCCCGCACGGCTGCCACTACAGAAGAATGACCATTTACTTCGTCGCCGGCGAAGTGAGCGCAGATAACCACGGCGCCGCGTTAATGCGCTGCCTGCGCGAGTCGGATCCCGAGCTCAAATTCATCGGGCGCGGCGGTCCGCAAATGCAGCAGGCCGCCGGCAAGCAGTTCAAGAATTGGATTGGTGACGCCGCTGTTCTCGGGTTGTGGGAAGTGTTGAGGAAGTATGGTTATTTTCGGGAACAATTTCATGAAACGCTCAAAGAAATTCTGAAGAGCAAACCGCACGCAGTCGTATTGATCGATTATCCGGGATTTAATTTGCGACTGGCCCGCGCGGTGAAAAGGCAGTCGCCGCAGCAGAAAATAATTTACTATATCAGCCCGCAGCTGTGGGCTTGGAATCCGGGCCGCATCAAAAGAATGGCGCGCTCTGTCGATCTGGTGCTCTGCATCTTTCCTTTTGAGGCCGATATCTACAAGAAATCTCGCATGCGTGCGGTGTTCGTCGGTCACCCTATGATCGAAAGATTGCAGACACGGAAAATCGATGTTGAGCGCGATCCGAATTTGATCGGACTTTTCCCGGGCAGTCGCTCGCGTGAGCTGCGGAAAATCTTTCCGATAATGATCGACACCGCGCGCCTGCTTTTGCAAATGAGGCGCACGTTGCGCTTTGAAGTTGCAGCGGCGTCTGATCAGCTGGCGCGCGAAATGAATGCGACTGCCGCCGCTCTGCACAAGTTGTCCGATCAGGGCCCGATCCAAATTAAAATCGGCGAGACTCCAGAGATCATGCAGCGCGCGTGGGCTGGAATCGTTGCTTCGGGCAGCGCCACGCTGGAGGCTGCTTATTTCCGAATGCCGTTTGTGCTGGTTTACAAGGTGGCGTGGCCGACATACCTGGCAGCGCGCGCGGTGGTGAACGTGAATTATCTTGGCATGCCTAACTTGCTTGCAGACAAAGAAGTCGTTCCGGAATTTATTCAGCAACAGGCAAAACCGGCCGCGATTGCCAGAACGATGGGACCGCTAGTCGAAGATGGACATGCACGCGAACAAATGATTTCCGCATTTGATGCGATCATCAGCAAATTGGGCGGCGGTGGCGCCAGCGAACATGCGGCGCAAGCGATTCTTGAAGAGATTAGGAATGGACGCGGATAGTCTACGCACGATGAGCCCAAAAAGCGACGCAAGGACGCGTGCGCACTCCAAAAGCTTTCGCGAAAGAAATGGGATGTTCCCCGAGGGTTTCGCACGAAGTGCTTTAGAGTGCGATGCGTCCTCGTATCGCTTTGGAACCGTTACGCCATGAAGATCTGGGATATTTCACGAACGCTTTCGAAAGGCTTCGCGGAATGGCCCGGTGACGAGCCGTTTCATTATCGATTGACGAGAGAGATCACGAAGGGCCAGAACGTAAATCTGGGCGCGATCACGATGAGCGTGCACAACGGCACGCATGCTGATGCCCGATTCCATTTCGACCGGGAGGGCGAATCGATCGACAAAGCGCCGCTCGACATTTACCTGGGTCGCGCAACCGTGGTCGATCTCGCACAAGCTTTTTTGCGCTCGAAGGAAAAGCACCTGATCATCACCGAAGATCTTAAACCGTATGCCGAAGATATTGCGGCAACCTCGCGGCTTCTGGTAAAGACCTGCCGCTGGAGCGACTCCACAATTTTTCCGAACCAAATTCCTGTAATCGCAGCCGATGTCCCCGCGTGGCTGCAGAAAAATGGTGTCAAGCTCCTCGGATTGGACCTGCCGTCAATGGATGAGATCGATTCGAAATCGTTACAGAATCATCACGCGCTTGCCCGCGCCGGCATCGCCATTGTGGAATCACTTGATCTGAGCGAAGTCTCTCCCGGTATTTATAATCTCGCGTCGCTGCCGGTGAAAATCGCCGGGGGCGACGGCGCACCTGTGCGTGCGATCCTGTGGCGCGACTGAAACCAATGGTTGTCATTCCGAGCGAAGCGCAGCGGAGCCGAGGAATCCCGCGGCTGAACCAAGGGTAATGCAACGGGATGTCTCGACTTCGCTCGGCATGACGGCATCCTTGCTCGAAGGACGCTGGGCGTTCTGGACTATTAGTGCTTTAATCGTACTGCTTTTCGCAGTCGCGAATTTGCCGTGGCAGCTCGACGATTACGATCAGGCCAAGCAGGCGTTTACTTCCTTCCAGATAATCAAGGAAGGTCGCTGGCTTTACCAGCAGACGCCGCATGAGCATGTGGCGACCAAGCCGCCGCTCGTAGGATGGGTTTCCGCCGGCCTTTTTACAATAACGGGTTCGTGGGAGACGGCATGGCGACTGCCCTGCTTTCTTGCTGCGATCACGATCGCGATTTTGTTATTGCAGGCCGCCAGGTCGGCTTATGGGGTGATTGCCGGTTTGATCGCGCTGGCCGCGTTCGGACTAAATCTGCTCAGCCCGCGCCTTGCGACTCTCGTGCGTACCGATATGCCGCTAGCACTGGTAATTTTTTTGATTGGCCTGGTGATCTGGCAAAAAATCCGAGCGAGAACGGAGTGGAGATTGCAAGACCAGGTTTGCATGTTCGCGCTGCTCACAATCGCAATGTTGATCAAGGGCCCAATTGTTTACGCGTTCCTACTGCCGGGGATCGCGTTATTCCAATTGCGTGGTAGGGCGCGACCGCCGGGCGCGCCATTACAGAGCGCATGGTGTGGTTGGTGGCCATGGATAGCGTCACTGGCAGTCTTTCTCTTGTGGGTGGTCGGCGGGATTTTGTTTACAGCTGGTTTCTTTGATCAAGTCGTAATGCGCGAATTTGTTGCGCGCTTTGGCGAAACGATTCATCGGCCGCAACCGCTTTATTTTTATTTGCCGCATATGCTGCACAAATTTGCTCCGTGGAGTCTAGTGATGATAAGCATCACCATTTTCGATCTTGCGTCGCGCCGATGGCGGATTGGCGCTGCGTTTCGCGACATGTCAGCAGAAACTTTCTGGCTGCTTTGCTGGAGCCTCGGCGGTCTAGTCGTGATGTCGCTGATTCCATCCAAGCGCGTGGATAGAATCTTTCCGATCGTGCCGCCGCTCTGTTTGATTTTGGCGGCGCAGATTGGTGGGGACGCCGCGCTGCCCCGAAAGCTTTCGGGGGTCGGCGCAGCGCGCCGACCCTACGTCGCAATCGCGTTAGTCTTCTCGATTTGTTTTGCCGGCGGCTACACAATCTTCAAAGTAATCTCCGCTTATCGCGATCATCACGATGCGCTCGTCATCTTTGGAAGAAATGTTCGCCTTGAGGCGGAAGCGCATCATTGGCGTTACGAAGCGCTGTCTGCGAAAGACGAAGGGCTGCTCCTCTATTTGCGCAAAACGCATTTCATCGAACCAGATCGCGCTTTTACTGAATGGAATCGTGGCAACCTCGATGCGCTCGTCGCGTCAACAGAGAAAGCGCCGGCTTTGCTCAGCGAGCTTCGAGATGCCTCTCTTTCCAGTTTAAAATCAAATGAGAGAAATAAAGAGCAGGGGAAGGACTACGTTTTAATTACGCGCTAGTTATTTGCGGACATCCACGCGAAGGATTTCGCCATTGTAGTAGTAAAGGCGCGCATACGCGCCGGACTGCAAAACGCCACCATGGGCAAGCGTCTTTCGGTATGCGGGCGTCAGGTAAAAATAATTCACCTCAAACTGTTTTCCGTTTACGGTGATGATGTCTCCCTTGGTGTGCCCTGTCGCCGGCTGTTCATGCAGCACCTGAACCTGCCCTTCGACGATTTGATATTGTCCGCCTCGATATGCTCTCACCAGGCTGTTAATGTGGTCAAACACGTAAGGAAAATTGTGTAGATGAAGCCAAAGCAAACCCCAACCGGTGACGAACACCGGGCCGAACCAGCTCTTCGGTTCGTTGTTTTTCCAGTTAAAGATCAGAGCGGTCACGCCTCCAATCAAGGCGGCGACTCCGACGAGCAATCGGAAAACTTCGCCTGCAAAAACGCCGTTGCTCCCTCTGGCAATCTCAAAAACAGTGACAAAATCTGATGCGGCCAAAAGCATTGCTGATATCCCGAACAATTCTGCCTTTGCGCTTGCAGCACCCTGCTCGCGACGATTTGGGAATCGGCTGAAGGCTGACATTATGCATCGCAGCACCTATAGCTGCTCCAATGGCTACGGCGAGGGCAAGACTGATTCCCATCGCCGCTCCTCGGTGACGTCTTTGTTTTGTCGTTGGTTGTTGTAATTCCATTTCGTTCTGTGTGTCCGATACGGGCTAACGAGAAGGAGCCTATTTAGGCAGGACGAGTCATTTGATGTTGACAGCGATTGCAATCGTGGGGTTGGGCATTGCGTGAGCGTGATGCGGA